>JABDGE010000004.1:0-54758 GCA_013286235.1 Bacteroidota bacterium | reverse complement strand
TTGTCCGAAAGACGATTTTAATACCGGGATCATTGGACGCTGCCACAAAAAATCAATTGCGACGCGCCTCCCTGAGTATAGTATTAAACATAGCCGAAGGAACCAGCAGGTTCAGCAAACCCGACAGAAGAAATTTTTGCATTATAGCAAGGGGGTCTGTTTTTGAATGCGTCGCTATCTTCGATATCCTAAAAGATGATAATCAAATAACGATTGACCAGTTTGATAATCTTTATAAGCAATCTGAAGAAATTTCAAAAATGCTGTTTGCGATGATTAGGAATCTGGAAAATTGAAAAAATTGAAAAGTCTTAATGCAAAAGCCTTAAGTCGAAAGATTTGAGGCTTTTTTTTAACGTAGCCGGAGACTACGGGCATAGTTAATCCGTATATACAATCTACGGACAGCGGAGGATTTTTATTCTCAGTTCAGGTGGTTTGCTAGCGGGTGGTGTAAAAGCTAAGATTATTGTAATGCTTGATTTGAAGATGACATGTTAATTTGTAAGTTTAACTATTGCAATTTAACAAATCTCTAATTGGAAAATAGAATATTTATATCGCATGCAAGTGAAGACAAAGATGAAATTGCTAGACCGCTTTCGAATGCCTTGTCCGAGCATGGATTCGATATTTGGTTTGACGAAAACTCGCTCGCATTGGGAGATAATTTAAGAAAATCCATCGATAATGGGATTTCAAATTGCGAGTTTGGTGTGGTCATTCTAAGTGAGAGTTACTTCATGAAGGAGTGGCCTAAATTGGAACTCGAAGGACTTATCTCAAAAGAAGTGGAAATGGGAAAAACTATTTTGCCCATATGGCACAAAATTGGTAAAGAAAGGGTTTTTGAATATTCGCCAATTCTGTCAAATAAAGTAGGAGTAAATTCAGAAAAAGGCATTGAATTTATTGTTAATCAAATTGTAAACGCGATAATAAGAAAAAAAGAGCATTCAAATATTAAATCCAAGCTTGATAAGTCCAATTCACCTTTTAAGATTATCTGCTTTGACATTGAGGGTGAAAAAATAAAAAATGAGGTTTTAAAAAATTGGAAGTCCGAAAACAATCTGGATACTAAATCAATTGAGAAGGTTGAACTGTTCGTTTATCATGACTTTTCTGGCATTAATTTATCTTATCCAAGCGGAATATATTTAAAAAATGAATTTGTAATTAAGATTACAGAAATAGATATTATCCATGCTATCAATAAATTAAAATACCGCAATTTGCATGACTACGAATTTCTACTTCTACAACCTGAGCCCAAGAATTACGACATATATGTCTCCACTGAAGATTGGACGGATGTTCCAATTGAAAAATGTTTTCTGAGCATAATGGCGATAAAAACAAATACTGTAGCTTCGAGTGCAGACGATGCATACAGACTAATCTTAGAGATCGCTGACTACTTTGACAACTTTAATATTGGCAGACTTTCTGAGTTTTCGTACGACTCCCTGTTTGACCAAGGAACGTACGCTTTTAAGCTATTTAAAATATTGTTAAATGACAACAAATTCGACTATATCGATAAACTTATTTTTGAAAATTTGGCGAGGGATAGATTTAGCTGGGTTATTGCGCAGTTGCTAATTAGAAATTTGAAATTTGGCTTATCGCAAGAATCTAAGGCACTTATTAATAAATTAATTGATGCACCGGAACCATTACAGAATCGTTGGAAAAAGGACTTAAAAAAGTTAATTAAGTTATACAGCAAACCGTAAAAATAATCGCCGGAGTAGAAATTCCTTGTTTGTCCATCTTTGACTTCGGTTTCGCATACTTGAAGAATTGTCTGCACTTTTTGCAACTACACATCGAGTGCCATCAAATCCTCCAAAAAGTTCGACATTTCGCCGCTTCCCTCTACTGAAAGTCAGCGTGAGTGTGGGTGCGAGTGTGTGCAGGCCACTCACTTTGACTTTTCTTCACACCCGCTCTCACACGCACACTTACTGCATTACGTTTGATTTTGAAAACCTGGAAGTTTACAAAAAGGCAAAAGCCTTCAATTCTGTTGTCCGAAAGACGATTTTAATACCGGGATCATTGGACGCTGCCACAAAAAATCAATTGCGACGCGCCTCCCTGAGTATAGTATTAAACATAGCCGAAGGAACCAGCAGGTTCAGCAAACCCGACGGAAGAAATTTTTGCATTATAGCAAGGGGGTCTGTTTTTGAATGCGTCGCTATCTTCGATATCCTAAAATATGATAATCAAATAACGATTGACCAGTTTGATAGTCTTTATAAGCAATCTGAAGAAATTTCAAAAATGCTGTTTGCCATGATCAGAAACCTTGACAATTGAAAAAATTAAAAAGCTTATTGCGTTTCCATCTGATTGAAGCCTATAGTTAGCGTCCGGCTGCAAGTCATTTATTGTTTAAGTTGAAATAGCCAAAGTCCCACCCTATCAATATCTTAGGCAGCATGAGGCGGAAACGTGTAGCGCAATTCTTGGAAATGTTGGCACCGTTATTTGCTTTCGCTTGGGCCTGGACGATGCCAAAGTGATGGCAAAGGAGTTTTACCCGGTCTTTAGCTACGATGATTTCGTGTCGCTACCCAAGTATTACATCTACATAAAACTGTTGATCGACGGGACGGAGAGCAAGGGGTTTAGTGCGGTGACGGTAGAAAATTTTCAGCACGGGTGAAAAAATGGTGTAGTACGAAAGAAAAAGGTAGAGGTTTTGAGAGGCAACAGAAAACATAAGTGGCAAAAAAAAACACCTGAAATGAAAACGGAAACTGCAGGCACAAAGCCCGGAGTTCGTTTTTAATCAATTTTGATTTTCATGCCAGTTTTTCAATCTCATCAAGGGATAAGCGGGTGTACTTAGTGATCAGTTGTGTGTCCATGCCGAGATTTTTCATTCTCAAGGCGATTGTTCTTCTGCTTTCTTCAATGCCTTCTTTTCGCCCTATTCGAACGCTTCTTTTTTTGCTTCTTTTCTCGCCTGATCTATCACTAATTCTTCAATGCCCATAATGATTTGCTATTGTGTAAAGGTAAATCACCCCGATACAGTTCTATTGTAAGTTACAATTTTTCAATTTCCTCAACAGAAAGCCTCGTAAACTTTGCTACCTGAACAAGGGAGATACCCTCATTTTTCATTGCACGGGCAATATCTTTTGCTTCTTCCAGCTTACCTTCCAGCTTACCTTCCAGTTTGCCTTCCAGCTTGCCTTCTTCCTTGCCTTCTTTTTTGCCTTCCAGCTTGCCTTCTTTTTTTGCCTGGTCTAATAACAATTCTTCAATGCCCATGGTCGCAGTCCTTTCTGTTAAAATATTTAGCTCCTGTACAAATTTAGCGGATATTTCCGGATTTTCAAAGCGCAGGTAATAGCGCAAAAAGGTCATGATCTTTCTTATTTTTTCCCTGGGTATTTGTTTGGCTAACAAACGTTTGGCAAGGTCGTAAGCCAGTTCAAAAAGCTGCTGATCTTTAAGCCCCGGTCGCGACAATGATAGTTTAGCGGAAAGCACCGCCATAGCGAATGGGTTATTGCTTGCTTCAAGTTCCGCATCACTATGATCAATAATTTTATAGGTATTGTAGCTGTAATAAATCCGCGTACCTAAAAACTCTCTCTCGTAATACCGGGGATGAAAACTTTTATTGGTGTCCGCAAATATCGCAAATGCGGTTATTGGCTTGTCATACCGGTCCAATATCCTGCTATAGTATTGATACATTCGCCTGGCAAAATCTCGGTCGGTGTAACCCTGAACCTCCACATGTACCAATACCCATTCCTCTCCGCCCCCTCTAGTATAAACTTTAACTAATTTATCTACATAACGCGTCGCAAAATTGCCGGCTTCCGGCGGAAAAAGCTGCTCCAGTTCTTTGTCTAAATATTCAAAGCTTTTGTCAAGGTCAAATAGCGTGTCGGCCTCCGGGTAAAAAAAGCGCAAAAAATCATCAAATAAATCCTCCAATACGCCTTTCCAAAGCAGGTCATTTCTTTTCATCTTATAAAAGACTAAACACGAAGTTAATAAAAATAAGATTGGCCCAGATATTGCAAAAGCGGCATGGCCAATTGATTCGGTTGTGCCATTCCCAACCAAAAAGCTCTGATTCTTGTTTAACGTTCAAGCAGATTGTAAACTGATAATCAAAAACTCCTCTCCGTGGCCTTCAGCCATTCATCCAAAGCCGTCATCGCCGCTGCATTATTTTTTTTCCATTCATCAGTCTCTGGAACAGCTGGGCTGATCAGCCTCACAAAAGCGGGCATATTGGGCGATTGGGCCAGCTTGAAGAAATAATCCGCATAAAAGCTTTTGAAGAAATCGTCGCCCGTTTGCGCATCCGCAAGCGGGCCGATGGCTGAAAAAATTGCGGTGAGCTGCGCGGTGAGCTGACCGGCTGTGTTGGCGTACTTTTTTTGCCCGGCTTCGGTAACCGCTTTAGTGATGGCCTGGTTGAGGGCGATGGTATTGGCATTTGGCGCAGGCGGCGCAACGCCCGGGTCGGCTTTCAGGGTGCCGCCCTGTATGATGTGCTGTATGTTTCCAAATGCCTCGGTGCTCCGTCCGGATTGTGGTTGCAGCAGGATAAAGCTGCATAGGCCCAGCAAAGCATTAGCGCGCTTGTTTTGGTGGAAGCAAACCAGGGCGTAAATACGCTGGCTGTTGGCATGTTTGGGATCAAGCTTGATCGACTGAACGGCGCATTTCTCGGCATCGGCATAGTTCTTATCCCGAAAATAAACCAAGCCTAAATTATAATACAGTTCCTGGTTTTTCGGGTCAATTTTTATGCCTTCGTTGAATGCTTCAATAGCTTTTGCCGAATTGTGGTCCTGGTCATAAATACTGCCCAAAAGATCGTAGGCCATGGGTTTTACCGAATTGTTTGAACTGATAACTTTTTGCAGGTACGGAATACCTTCATCCCCTTTGCCGGAGTTGAGCAGTGAAAACGCTATTCCATAGTTGGCGTAAATGTTATCCGGTTCCAGTTTCAGGGCCTGTGTGTATTTATCGGCGGCTTCGGCATATTTGCCTGCGTTATTAAGCCGCACCGCCTGTTTGACCAGCGAATCGAGATCGGTTCCCGTTTGGGCCGATGCCGCTTTACAATACACGGCCAGGAAAACTAATAAAACGTAACGAAATGATTTCATGCTTAAAATTATGAACACATTAACTAAAAGAAAAAATAGTTATTAACATTCTCTTAATTCTTAGGACATAATTTATAATTTTTGTAACCGTTTAATCTGTGAGAGAATTTGTTATGAGATTTGTGTACCGTGGTATCTTTTTAGCCGGCGTTTCCTTTGTTTTTTTAGTGTCCTGTTCCTCTAAAGCAAATAGCGGCAATCCCAATTCAACCAACAGCCATCCTCCACCCCTGGATACAAAAGCTTTACTGGCCTATGACCCGAGTCATGCAGATAAGCAGATCGACGACTTTATGCAGGAACTGCACCGCACGAGGGGCTTTAACGGCAACGTCCTGGTGGCCAAACATGGCAAGATCATTTATGAAAATGCGATTGGCTGGGCCGACTACCTGCACCGGAAAGAACTGAATATCAATTCGCAATTTGAGCTGGCGTCGGTCACCAAGACGATGACGGGTACTGCCATCCTGATGCTGATGGAACAGGGCAAGCTTTCGCTGAACGACGATGTAAAGAAGTTTTTTCCTGATTTTCCCTACGACGGCGTAACCATCCGCCTGCTGCTTACCCACCGTTCCGGAATGATGAACTACGTTTACTTTACCGACGACCTTTACCGCGCCGAGCACCGCGATGAACGCAAAGGTATTAGCAACGCGCAGGAGATGGCCTTGATCGCCCAATATAAACCGCATCCCTTTAACCAGCCCGATAAACGCTTTTTGTACAACAACTCCAATTTTATGGTGCTGGGTTCCATTATTGAAAAAGTAACCGGCCAATCATATGCGGATTTTATGAAATCGCATATTTTTCAGCCGGCCGGCATGGCACATACGGCCGTTTATTCAAAAGCGGTTTATGATAAGATTCCCGTGGATGTAGTAGGGCACGACCGCGGCCAATGGCGCTATTCGGTAGCCCAGAATTTCCTGGACGGCCCGGTTGGGGATAAAGGCATTTACAGCACCGTTGGTGACCTGTACCTGTTCGACCGGGCATTGCGCGCGGGATTATTGTTGAAGCCAGCCACGATGGATTCGGCTTATGTGCCCCGCAACCCGATGCTGCACGGACACTTTAGCTATGGCTACGGATGGCGCATCTTTGAAGCGCCGGGACAGCAGGTTATCTACCATACCGGCTGGTGGCACGGTTTCAGGCATATTTTTTTGCGGGATATCAAGGATGATATTACCATTGTGCTTTTAACCAACCTTTCTAACGGCAGTTTGTTAAAACTTGACGACTTGTTTAAGATCACCGGGATGCCTGTTGTGCGCAAAAGCGCCTATAAGGGGAATGGTGATACGAGTGATGATTAATTTTTTGATATGCAGATGTGCGGATGTGGTTTCGATGTGCAAATGTGCGGATATGTCCCGCACGTGCGGGATGCAGATTAAAGATGTGCCGATGAGTGGATATGCAAATCCTTGAACGTCGTCTTAAAGTAAGATATTTTTGGGGCTGTGCCTTCTCAAGACACTTGGGGTAAAATCCTCCTAATCAGCAAGAATAGTTTTAAAGGGTGACTCTTCCGGTCCCGACAGATAAAATTTTTCATCAAACAAAAAATCCCCACATTTGTACATAAATGGACATGTAAATCCGCATCCCACACGTGCGGGACACATCTGCATATCCGCACATCAACAAAATGTTTGACAAAATTATGCAAGCCCAGGCAATGGCGGGCGAAGTAAAGAGAAGGTTGGATTCGGTTACGGTTACCGGCTCTGTAGAGGGTGGTAAAATCACCGTCACCTCCAACGCCAATAAAGTTGTACAATCCATCGCGATAGACCCGGAGTTTTTAAAAGAAGCCGATAAGGACGATCTCGAAGAACTTTTAGTTATCGCTTTCAACAAGGCGATGGAGCAGGCAGACAATGTAAGTCAAAGTGAAATGGCTGCGTCGGCTAAAGAGATGTTCGGCAACCTGGGCGGTTTGCTTTAAAATCTTTACAAGCCACTAACACAAATTTTTTGACGATTGGGTTCCGAATGCTCAATTTTGGGGCGGAGAGCTTTTAAGCTTTCCTTTTTACTGTTCCCATTTCAAACCAAAATTTACGCAACCTATGAAAATTACCTTTTATGGCCATGCCTCTTTCCAAATTGAAACAGGCGGCAAAACGTTACTATTCGACCCTTTTATCAGCCCCAATCCACAAGCTGCCGCTATAGATGTAAACAGCTTGAAACCCGATTATATTTTGCTTTCGCACGGACACAGCGACCACATGGCCGACCTGGAGACTGTCCAGAAAAACAGCGGCGCCCAGGTGATCTGCATTGCCGACATTGCCGGCTGGCTCAACAATAAAGGCATCAGCAACGTGCACGGAATGAATTTTGGCGGAGGATTTAACTTCGACTTCGGGCGGGTAAAAATGGTTTACGCGCTGCACTCCAGTTCCATGCCGGATGGCGCCTACGGTGGTAACCCGGCGGGCTTTGTCATTTATTCCGAAGGGAAGAAAGTGTATTTCGCAGGGGACACAGCGCTAACGCTTGATATGAAATTATTGGCTGATGAAAACCTTGACCTGGCCATCTTACCCATCGGCGACAACTATACCATGGGTGTGGATGATGCCATCAAAGCATGCGGTTTCATCAACTGCAAAAATGTCATCGGCATGCACTACGACACCTTCCCGGTAATCAAAATCGACAAGGAAGAAGCAAAAAAGAAATTTGCCGATGCGGCCCTTAATTTAACATTATTGGACATTGGAAAAAGCATAACGCTGTAAGGATTTCGTTGCCGGGTTCGTCGAAGATTACAAAAAGGAAGTTTTTCCCTGCAGGGCCCCGGGCGTGATATTGTACATCTTTTTGAAGGCCTTGCTGAAGTGCTGGGGGGATGAATAGCCAAGGTCGTAGGTTAATTCAATTATGGACTTGTTTTTTTGCAGCAGCTCGTTTTTTGCAATTTCCATTCTGTATGTCGTGAGATAGTTGAACACAGTGGAGCCGAATATTTCTTTAAAACCCTTTTTCAGTTTAAACTCATTTATTCCTGCAATTTTTGCGAGGGCTGATAAGGAAGGAGGATTGTCCATGTTTTTTACCAGGTAATCTTTCGCAAATAGGATTTGTTCTTTATCGCGTGCAGTTTTGCAGCAAGTGTATTTTCTTTCGGTGGCCTTGTCAAACATTTGCGCCTGCAGCACCAGCATTTCGATACACTTCGACAGAAAAAACATCTTACGGAGCCCGCCCTTGTATTGACAGTGCAAAATTGAATTGATAAGTGACTGCAGCTCAAAGTCTATAAATTCGTTCCTGGCCGAAAGGGTTGAGAATCGACCCTCCAGAACGCTGTCCCTGAAATACATCAACCTGTCGGTAGTGTTTTCCGTGAGCCGGATGAAGGCCTCCTTGTTAAATTGAACCATAAACTGTTCCGAGTGCCGCTCTATATTCCGCATTCCGCTATCGCCATCGCCAAAGTAAAAAATGTTATGCTGGCCTTTGGCAACTGGAAATGACTTCCCGGTTCCTTTTTGTTCCACTACAACCGCGCCGTTAAGGTTAAATCCCATCGAAATCACATCCATGTTTCCAGTCCATTCCACGGCGTTGCTGCTGCTATATAGCAAATCACTATGCGACATGCGTATGCCGTCAAAAAGCCATTGCGTCATTTGTCCTTTGACTGTCGGAAAGGACAATTTTTTACTTTCCTCAACCAGTTCGTCCGAATTGAGGTCTTCCGCCACATAGCGATTAGCGTGGACAGGACTATTGTCGGTTGTGTTCCTTGCGAGCGTCGGCATCTTCCGTAAAGTGTACTAAATACTCCGTTGTGTATAAAACAAACAATTGATGGGGCGATAATTTTGTTCGAATAAAATTAAAAAAAAATGATAACAGATGATGATAAAGCATTAATTAATGTCGTATTGAAAAAAATGAGCGATGCCTGGGCCGCCGGCGACGGAACTGCTTACGCTGGCGCATTTTTGGAAGATGCCAGATACGTTGAGGCTCCGGGCTTTAGGGCCATCGGCGCCAGAATGATAGCGGACAGGCACCAGGCCGTTTTTGACAGCTTTTTTAAATACACGAGGATAGATGGCGACTACCCGACCACTATCCAGTCCCTTACGTCAAACGTGGTAATTGTTCATTCAGAAGGCAACGTTGTTTTTCCCGGCGAAACCGGTAAAAAACTGCCGCCTAACGGGATAATTTCCATGTGCCTTTTGAAAACGGCGGGCGAATGGAAGATCGCGTCGTTCCAAAACACACCAACAGGAAAATTCCGGGGTATAAAATTTTTTATTCGTTTCCTCCGTTCGCGCATATACCTGTTCGCTAATAAACCGGGTAAGACGGAGGCTAATTAAAAAAGCCCGCCGGTGGTTACCGGGCGGGCTTCAAGCGTATATGTGTACTTAAATTATTTCGGTTATTTTACAGAAAGGTGGAAGGCTTTTGCTACTTCGCTGTAGTTCTTCATGTTGATCCTGCGTGCAGCGATCGTTGTAAGGCCTGAACCCGACACTACCACTACCCTGAAGTCGAATGCATTTGCCTGGGTAAAGTTTGCGCTAAGGTCTACATAACCTACACCAAAGCTTGCCATGTCGATTATGTCGCCGGCCGCTGAGTAAGGTAGTGCGTACCATGGGCCGGTTGTGCCGGTATTCCGAACGTACACCGTAACTAAGCCTTCGTCAACAATGTCCTGTGTGATGGCAGGCACGTTAAGCGTAGTGTAACCTACCGCAACCACACCCTGATCAATCAGTAAATAGCTTTGGACATTCGAGTTGCCTGTGGCTCCTGTGGCTCCTGTAGCGCCTGTTGCCCCGGTAGCTCCGGTTGAGCCAGTCGCTCCTGTCGCACCTGTTGCTCCTGTCGCACCTGTTTTACCTGTAGCGCCGGTTGCGCCATTAGTACCATTGGTACCGTTGGTGCCGTTAATACCTGCTGCTCCGGTAGCACCTGTGGCACCTGTTGCGCCGGTAGCACCTGTCGCACCTGTTGCGCCTGTTTTACCTGTAGTACCTGTTGCGCCGTTAGTGCCGTTGGTGCCGTTAGCCCCTGCTGCACCTGTTGCGCCGGTAGCCCCTGTCGCGCCGGTAGCCCCTGTCGCACCAGTTGCACCAGTTGCGCCGTTAGTACCATTTGTGCCGTTGGCTCCTGCCGGGCCTGTAGCCCCCGTTGCGCCTGTTGCGCCGGTAGCACCTGTTGCACCGCCTGATGGGCCTTGTGCACCAGTGGCTCCGGTAGCGCCGGTAGCGCCAGTTGCGCCGGTAGCGCCTGTTAAACCTGTAGCGCCGGTTGCACCGCCTGACGGGCCCTGAGGGCCTGCAGCGCCGGTAGCGCCTGCTACACCCTGTATACCTGTTGCCCCTGTAGCGCCGGTTGCGCCATTGGCTCCGGTTGGGCCGGGGGGGTTATCTTTTTTACATGCTGCTATGCTGAGCAGGCATGCAAATGTTACCGGTAGTAAAAGTCTTTTTGTTTTCATAACTCACGAATAATTTAATTTCTTAATAATTTCAAGTTTGATATATTTTTCCACCTTCTACGCCAAAGGTTTTGATTAGGTTACAATTCTTGTTACATGAAAAATATTTACCTTGTACTATAAAATATAAAAAATGCAGAAATTAACGTCAGAAGCGAACATTTGTTAAAAACTTGCTTTACATTTTTTTTGATAAATGGCACGATTTTTCGCGGGGATGAGCTGTAAAACAATACCTATGAAGAAACTTAGTGTGCCCTTGCACTCCAAAGTGCATGTGTGGATGGACGCCATCGGGTTCCGGTTGAATGGTTCACAAACCAACTATAAAGACAATATCACCACCCGTCATTATTTTTTTGAAACCTTTAATTTTTTCGAAAAATTAAAAAACAACGACCCCAACAGCTCAAAATTCTTATGCTTTGACGCCTATGGCGAATCGATGCCCGTAAAGTCGCTGCTCGACTTGCAGACCGCCTTTTTCGAAAATATCAGCCAGTTATAAAAGGTTGCCTGCTTTTTCCGGATCACGCTTTTCAACACAGCACAAAAACAAAATCCTGCTTTCGCAGGATTTCAATTAGTTTATTTATTTTATTTTCAGTGAATTATGGCTTATCGTAGCTGGCTGGCTCCATGTTTTCGTCAAGCGGAAGATCCGGCGCAAGCGTTCTTCCCGATGACGCCGGTAAGTTAATAACAGGCCTGATTGGATTCAACGCCTCTTTGATCCTCGCGTGCAGATCGATGTAATGTGCTTTGGTGATGGCATCGCCACCTTTTGGTAAACCAGCGTCGATCGCCGTTAATTCCGCACGCACCATGGGCCTGATGTCGGATAGCACCATGTTGATCGGGGTAAGCCCGTAATAGGCGAGCTGGGCGGCAGGGATCGCGGGTATTCCCCTAAGATCATCATTCAACAAGCTTTTCAGATCCTCGATGTAAGCGCGCTGCAGGTTGCGTTTAAACGCATCAGGGCCGGCGTCCGCTTTGAATATCCCGGTACGGAGATCAGTAAGCAGGTCGGCTACTGTATAGGCATTAGTACCATTCTTGACCTCATTATCATACATTCGCGACAACCTGAACGGCGAAAGGACATTGCCTAAAGTGTTAGTTTGCAGACTTTTGATACGGTTGATCACTATACCATCATCAAATTTGCTTAACTCGGGGCTATTGATAAGCCAGGTTGGGGTGGTAAAAAGCTGCTTGTTAAAAAACAATAGCGCGTCGTGCTGCCTATCCTTAGCCACAAAATCGTAAACAGGCCCATCCTGGTCATACGTTTTAAAGTTTTCGTTCATCCCACCTACATTGGTGGCAACATGGCCCATGTAACGATAAAACTGCGTCAATACTTCGGTGTACAATTCATCCAGATCGCTGTAGCGCTCGCCTTTCTGAAATGTCCAGGTTTCAATATTAGGTAATATACGCTTCAAATTGGCTATGCCATAGGCGCCTGCCTTCATAGCGTTATCGCCCAGGTCTTCGCTTTGCAGGCGCGGGTCGAAGCTTGACCCCTGGCGGCCAAAATAGTACAACGGATCGCCGGCCTTTTGTTTTGTCCATACATCCAGCTTTTCTTTTTCCTGTTTTGGCGTTTGGTTACCCGGGAACCAGGTATAGCCCCATTTGATGGCCCATTTATCGTATTCGCCAATCTGCGGATAGAAATGCCTTACCCCATCGCCGGGTTGCGCTATGTAGTTAAAGCGGGCATAGTCCATGATTGACGGGGCGGTACCGTGCTTATCGGTGAATGACCTCGAGCGGAGCGAGTCAACCGGATAGGCATAGCTGGAGCCGAAGTTATGCGGGAGGCCGAGTGTGTGCCCGATTTCGTGCGAGGATACAAAGCGGATCAGCTCGCCCATCTGCTCATCTGTAAATTTGGCAGCCCGGGCATTCTCATTGGCAGCCGCCGTTTGCACAAAATACCAGTTACGGAGCAGTTCCATCACGTTATGATACCAGCCCACGTGGCTTTCCAGTATCTCGCCCGTGCGTGGATCAGCCACATGCGGACCGTAAGCATTTTCAATATCCGAGGCAAAATAGCGTACCACGCTGTAGCGCGCGTCTTCGGTGCTGAAATCGGGGTCTTCCTTTGACGTTGGCGCTACTTTGCCAACAATGGCATTTTTAAACCCGGCGGATTCGAAGGCGGCGTTCCAATCGTTGATGCCGGCGATCAGGAAGGGAACCCACTTTTTTGGCGTGGCCGGATCAATATAAAATACGATCTGCTTCTTCGGTTCAACCAACTCGCCACGCAAATAGGCTGCGGTATCCTTAGGAACAAGTTTCCAGCGATGTATATAGGAAGTAACCAGCGCCTTTTGGGCATCCGTTCCGTAGTCGGTCTGGCTTTGGCCGAAATAGCCCACCCTGTCATCGCTCAAACGCGGCTTCATCGGTGTTTTGGGCAGCAGCAGCATGGAGGTGTTCAACTCAAAGGTAATGGCGCCGTTGGTGTTATCTGTGGGCGAATCACCTGCCTTGTAGGTTTTCAGGGTCCGCACTTCGATATTGATCGGGAAGCTTTTTATGGTATCGATGTAGGAGCGGGAATTATCAACCCCCATCACCTTATAGGCTTTTTTCAAATCGTCGGGCAGGCCGGTAGCCGTTACATCACCGTTGTAGAAATCTGTTACATCGATCACTACGCCAGTAGTATCCTTATTGTACGCCTTTATGTCAAATGAGGCCAGTATAGCGTCGAGGTTTGAATTTTTAACGGAGCGGAACATATCAGAGGTGCTATCGGCCCTCACGTCATAGCTGGGCACCTTAATATATACTGTTTTGTCGTGCTTTTCCCACTTCCACACTTGCTCATTTGCTTCCTCACCGCCGTATTTTTTCATGTCGGCAGGTGTTTTGGCCAGGCGGGTTACCACTAACATTTCACGGCCCAGCAGCGAATCGGGTATTTCGAAGTAATATTTTCCCTCAACTTTGTAGGTATTAAAAAGACCCTTGTTAACCTTTGTTTTCTCAGGAATAAGGTCGCTGAATTTCTTTATACCTTCTTTTTTGTCCTTTGTAACGGTCGCGGTGGTGGTTGTGCCGTTAGGCGCAGTGGTTTTTACCGTAAGGGTTTCTTTTTTTGTTTTGCAGGCGCTTAATGCCAAACCGGCAAGGGCCGCAATAAGCAGGGAATGGTTTATTTTTGAGTATAACCGCATATCAATGTTTAAATTCTTTAATAAAGCCGTAAACTTAGGGAAAAAACCCGTTTTTTGAGCAATCGGGATGGGTTTGTTACGAAGAAAATAGATGAGAAATTACCGGGACCTTTAAAACACCTTTTCAAAGTATATCAGCCTGCCGTTATTGTCCATACCCTGCACCACGACACGGTATTTTTTTGCCTGGCCGGCTGCTTTAAAACGCAGTTTAATATTCCCGTTTTCATCGGGCTGCATGTCGTGTCCCCAAAACAAAGTGGTCCGGTACGCTAAGCCCTGTTTTGAGGGGGTGCTGTTACCGGCATCTGCTTCAAAGTCGCGGGATACACTGAAGCCTTTAAAATTATATTCGTCAAATGCCCCCCGGCTGCTGCCGCGGCTATTCCAGGTGTCGCGGTCATCCTGCTGCGTTTTGGTATAGATCGTTATTGCGCCTACAAACCCGCCGTTTAGCGGTGCAAACCAAGCCGGGGGCGGCACAAACCTTATCAAAGCCACATCCGTCAACTGCAGATGCTCCACTTCGTCCACGTCGGCAGACACCTCATCAATATAAAAAAACGCTTTATCGGGATTTCCGTCTGTGCCCTTGACCAATTCACTGGCGCCGTGATAGGTCATTGCCACATTGCCTGTGGCCGGGTCTCGTTGTATGATCAGGCCGGGCACCTTGCCAGTGATATAGTCGATTATATCCTCATTCGGCAATGTCGGCTCGTCCACCAGGTCGAAGTTTTGGGCGTTATCATCATCGAATCTTTTTACGTGGGCATTCAACAACAATTCCATTCGGGCTAATTTCACCTGGTTGATGTTCACGGGTTTCAAAAGGATACCATTGGCAATATCAAAGGCATTTTCGGCATCAGCTATGCTATCTAAAAATGCAAAGTCGATAGCGGGCCTTGAAAAGGCCGGGGCTTTTGATGTGTCGGTATGGAGACGCACCGTATCAAATCGGTGCCGAAAAAAGGTAATGTCGACGGGTTGTTTCCGGTTTTTCGCATTCACCGCCTCATAGTACACGGCCGCATCGCCGGATGGTGCAAAATTGTCCAGCTTGAAGATGCCGCTGCTATCCGGTTTAACATAGGCCATGATCTTACCGGAGTCGGCGCTTTCGATCATCATTTTTATCTTCAGGTTTTGCGACGGGCTGAATTTATCGATCTTACCGGCAATAAACTGCGCCTTCTCCACGGCATACCTGGGGATGTCCTTCCCGCCGGCCAACCTGTTGTACCAATTTAAGAAACCGTAGTTGCCGGTGAGCATTACCAGGTCGAGCTGCCGGCGAAGGCTGTCGCTGTTGTTTCTAAAGTAATAGCCGGGATGATAAACAGGGTTGCCCGTTTCTGAGTCCAGTAAAACATAGGAGCCGATGTTATCTTCGCTGGTATTGGCCCTGGCATCAGTTACCGATATGGAAAGATTGGCTTTAACCGGGAAACCTTTACTATCGCGTACATTGAGGGCAAAAACATTTTCATGTCCGCTCATAAATGAGAGGGTATTCGCAGTCAGGGAGATAGCCGGCGGCGTATCAGGACTGATAAAAACTGCACGTTCGGCCCGCAGCTGCCCGTTTTGATCGAACGCAGCCAACCTTAAAATTCCGGTGGAAAAATCACTTTTTTTGAACGGGAACACATTGGTGCCCCGGTTTAACTGAAGCCTGTATGAAACAGCTAATCCGTTATCCTGAACGGCTTCAAGCAGTATTTGGCTCACATCTGTTTGTTGGCCTACATCAGCTATGGCCACCTCCAGTTCGTCAGCGGGGGCGGAATTAACGCGGATGCTAAGCCCTGTTTTCTCCACCTTTGGCAATGGGATGTCTTTGACAACATTGCCGGGGAATTGAACCCTGGCCACGTAGGCTGTCCCGCTGTAGGTTTCCAATTCGAAAGCCCCCATTCCATCGTGAACGGTGGTTAACCCGGCTACGGGCTTGCCTTCGGGGTCGAATACCTGGCCGGAGACCGATACCGGCAGTCCGGTTTCGTCAACGGCCTTAAAAGCGACTTTAGCGATGGTGCCATCGATCAGTTTGCCGCCTTCGGGGAAAAAATCAATCCGGTATTTGACGGGCACCGGCGTCGTACCCGATACCGCTTCAATTGGCTGCTGCGCATTTTGAATGTAAATAGGTTGACCATATATATTGCGGTTGTCGAAATTTAACATCCAGGCGGTGAAGACCTGCAGGCTATACCAACCGCCGGGCAAATTTCGAGGCAGATCGATATTGCCGTAGGCCGCGCTGTTGTTTAATGGCAATTTGTCCTGCCTGATAAGTTTGCCTTGTGCATCAGATAAGCGTACATAAACGATCTTGCTCAGTTGGGAGGGCTTGCCATAAGCCATTGCATAAGCCTGGTACCAAATGGTTTGGCCGCTTAGATAAACGTTCTGGCTGGCATGCAAGAATACTTTTTCGTGAGGGTAATTTTTAAACTGGTGTGCCAGTGAAACGGCGAATTTTTGCTGAACTGAATCCAGGCGCGACTGGCTGCCTTGTGCCTTTAAGAGAAAAGGCATCAGTATGCAACAAAGCATTAACAACCGGGCAAATGACTTTTTCATGGCATGCATGAAGGTTTAAAATTGGCGGGGCTTTTTGTGCAAGTTACGGAATATTGTTCAGGATATTTTATATTATTTTTTTGGTTAGGGATGCGGATGTGCGGATGTGCGGATGTGCAGATGTGCGGATATTCGGATGTGCGAAAGTGCGGATGGGGAGATCAGGAGAGGTGTTCCTAGATCATGTTTGTAGTCGAAAGATTGCAATAGTGGAGGCGGGTGGATGTAATGGATTGGTATAAATGCCCGACCAGGTTGTTTCCGCGCTATGCTCATGGCAATGACAAGATGGGTTTAACGAGACAAGTTGGCCTTTCAATCCGCAAAAAAAGCCCCGAAGCTTTCACCCCGGGGCCGCAGAATCGGTCCAGGTTATTCTCCTTCAATTAAAGTCCAGGTCTCCTACGTACACGGTCTTTTCCGATTCCTTTTTCATTTGCAGCACAATGAGCTCCTTTTTTTCCTGCGGGGTGCTGTAATGGGTATAAAGCTCGGCCATAATGGTTGTGGGGCCTGCAATGGTTACCTGCCGGTCGCCATAATAATTTATTTCAATTTTGTAGGTGCCTTTGATCGCATTTTTGAGCATGAACTGCTCCGGGCCGAATCCCTGTGTCATATCATGCGATATGCGGCCGCCAATAGCGGTGCGGTTATGGGCATAATAACATTTCTCGCCGTTGGGGTCGGTTACCCAAAGATCAATATCGGTATTGTTCATGTTCCAGTTCATCACCACGCGGATATCCACCGGCATGGGTTTGACCAGGTCTTTGGCGATGCCTGAAAGATTGAGCTTGCCTTTATTTGCGGCGATGATGCGGTTGATCTCGGGCAGGAACACCTCCTGGATGCCATTGTACAGCCCATCGGCATCGGCGGTGTAGCTTTTGGTCATGGCGTCATAAAGCACGTCAAGGGCTTTCTGGTGTTGCCCGGCATCTTCCAGCGCCAGGCCATAGTCGCGGAAGCTTTGCGGATCGAGCGGCCGCAGTTCAGTTACCTTTTTAAAAGCGAATACTTCGCCATCATAGTCACCCAGCTGTTTCAGTTTATAGCCCAGCATTTTGTACAGCTCGTAGCTGCCCAGGTCGAGCTCGGCGAGGTTGCTGAGGATGCGGGCGCCCAGCTCGCGGTTGCCGTTCTTTATAAAATAGCCTGCCACATCGAAATAATAAACCGGGTTGCCGATATAAGCCGTCCGAAGCTCGAGGTACTTTTGGTACTGAACGGCTTTTTCCGCTTTCCGGATGGTATTCAGGTAGTCGGTGGCAGCGGCCTGGTACGTGATGTCGATACCGCCATTTGCCGTTGTATTATGGGTGGGTGCTCCGGGACCGCTCGCCCTGGCGTTTCTGGTGGTTATAACCACCACACCATTTCCACTGGCAACGCCATAAATTGCCGCGGCTCGCTGATCTTTAAGGACGTTTATGCTTTGAATATCATTCGGATTCACCCTCGAGAGGTCGCTTACCTGTACGCCGTCAACCACATACAACGGCGGCCGATTGCCGATGCCATTTACACCCCGAATGACGGTTCCGGTTCCTGCCGCGCCGGCGCCGGTGACCTGAATGCCTGCGAGGTTTCCTGTCAATCCGTTTACCGCGGCAGAAGAGTTAGATGAGTTTGCTCTAACAAACAATGAAGTGTCGACAGCGGCATCAGCCACGATCGTTGATTTGCGAACCTCCAGCCCGGCGTTGGCACCCGGTGCGCCCTCCCGGGTTACCCTCACGCCGGCTGCCTGCCCCTGGAGCAAATGTTCAGTTGAGGCAGGTTCAACCTTGTCGGCGTCTTGTGCATCAACAGTTGTTACAGAACCTGTTACATCCCTTTTGTACTGAGCGGTGTAGCCTGTTACGACCACTTCATTCAATTGGGAACTTGAGGGTGTCAATGCAATCCTTAACTTTCGCTTCTGGCCTACGACGACCTCCTGCGTTTGATAACCGATGTAGGAAATCACCAGAACAGTGCCCGGGCTCACCTGGAGCGTGAATTTTCCGTCGACGCCGGTAACTGCGCCAAAATTGGTGCCCTTTATCCGCACCGACGCGCCGACTACCGGCAAGCGGTCGTCGCTGCCAATCACTTTTCCAATGATCATCCCCTGTGCAGGTGTACCCATGGGATCTGATTCATCGCGCCTTACGGGCGGCGGTACGATTTCGGTATGTCTTACCGGTGACGGTACGGTTACAGTCGGTTTTACCGGCTGTACAGGCGGTTTAACGGTGCTGCTCCACCAGTCCTGTAGCTGGTCCATCATATTTTCGGAGGTGCTCAGATTTTCGCGCTCCCGCACAGGGTTATCATTTTCGCGCTGTTTCATGATCGCATCATATTCCGCGCGCAGCTCTCCGGGCGGTTCAATGCCGTATTTGATGTAATCGCCGATATTTTCCAAAACGATGAGCGACGTGTTGCGCGTAACGATGCCGTAGCGTTTACCCAGCGACTCGATGTCCTGGCGGTTGGCCTCGTAGTTGATGTCGAGCTCGCTGATCTTTTTCTGCGCCCATAGTTTGTCGACATCCACATTTTCGACGGTGTTCTTGTCCAAATCAAAGGTGACCGGTTTTTCGATGCTCACTTTATTGCCATAGCCAAACTGCAGGCTAAAAGTTTGATTGGGCTCGCGGGTGATCCCTGCCACTGAAAAGCTGCGGCCGACTACCACCGGAAGCGAAGGATAATTTTCTTCCATCGCCGTACCGCCTTTTATGCCTAAAAAACGGAGCGGCAAAGTAGTCAGGCTTTCCAGCGCCTTAGTATTGTCCTCTGTATTCAGGTCGATGAGCGCGCCGCCGGTTTTGAGCGCAAGCCATTTCAGGTTGCTGTAGTCGGCTGTGGGAGAGGAATTGATGCAATACACCGGTTTGGTATTTAAACTGATATTTTTATCTCCGAAGGTTTGATGGCCGTCGCTAACCAGTAAAAACTCATCCGCCGCATAGGCCGACAGATCCAGTTTGCCGAAATCGGTGGCGCCGTCGTAAGTAGTATGCTCCAGTTCGGTTTGCAGCGCCGCCCAGCTGCCGGCGCTGATGGTGTATTTTTGAGTTTTGATGATGGTATTGCTGAATTCCACGAGCGTCACGCTGCCCTCGCCTATCTTCTTAAAATACGCATCAAGCAGGGCTATCTCTTTTTTGACATCACGGCTCGTTCCGCTAAGGGATGCATCCCATAGCAGTCCCACCTGGTGCGGCAGGGGTTTAGGCATGCTTTGGGCCGGCACGCTGGTATTTACGCTGTAATAATACTTGTTGCCCTGCTCCTGCAGCATCACGTCGGCTGCGTCCTTTGGCTTGGGGATGCTGAACGACAGGGAACGGCCGGGTACATAATTGCTTTTTTCAATCGATGCCGACCAGGTGTTCCGCCGATGATCGAAGCGCATATCTCCGGTTCCGGCACTATCGGCCACCGGGGCGACATCATTGATGACGGATGCAGCAAGGGAAAAATTCTGAACGGTATCTTTCAGGTTAAGGGGAAGCGTAAACCGCAGGCTGCCATCACCTGCGGCTGGCACATCCTGCTCATAACCGATGATCACCGTGCGGGTGCCGTGCGGGTTGATGGGGTAGATACGGGTGCGAAACACATTCCCGGCCACCTTTTCGAGCAGGCCGGGATCGATGCGCCGCCTTTCGACCGATTCAAAAACAACGGTGCCTTTTGCACGGTCGACCGGGACGGCCTCGCGCATGTGGCCGTTGATGTCGAGGGCATAACGGCTTACGCTTACCCCGTCATGCAGCGGGAACTCCAGCGTGCCTTCCAGTATGCGCGGGGTGGAGTTGTAAAAAGTCATTTCCCAGGTGGTCCGGCTGCTGTTGCCATAGATCACCACGCCGATCTTCAGGCCCTGCAGGCTCACGCCATTGTTGGCCTTGCCGTCTACAGTTAGCCGGGGCGCCTGGCCTGATGCCGGGGATATGTTGAGCAGGATCATGGTCACTGCCGCGAACAGGAATTGGTTTAAAGTTTTCATGGTTGCTTATTTACCCTATAGATGCAGGGTAAAACCAGATTCCATAAAGACTGCTTAAATTTTTTTAATTGCCTCATCACAAGGGCCTACGCATGCAGACAGCAGCCGGACAAGATGGCTGAAAAATGGCCATTATAAGCACAGCGTTAAAAAATGAAACATTTTTTTAAAATTTCGGCTAAACGTATATCTTTGCAGTCCCGAAAAAGGGGGTCTTGGTGAAAGTCAAAAGTCTGCAGTCTAAAGTCCAAAGGCGGATTTAGATTGCGGACCCGAAACTCAAGGCTCCGTAAAACGGCCCGTTCGTCTAGGGGTTAGGACGTAAGATTTTCATTCTTGAAACAGGGGTTCGATTCCCCTACGGGCTACAAAGGCAGTGTGAGTGCGGGAGCGAGAGCGACTACTCACACTGCCTTTTCTTCATTACTCACTTTCACACTCACACTTATCATCATGTTTGATTTCGAAAACCTGGAGGTTTACAAAAAAGCGAAAGCCTTTAATGCTATTGTTGGCAAAATGATTTTAACCAACCTTTCACTGGACGGCACAACCAAAAATCAATTGAGACGGGCTTCGTTAAGCATTGTATTGAATATAGCAGAAGGCTCAAGCAGGTTCAGTAAGGCAGACCGAAAAAATTTTTGCGTAGTAGCCAGGGGGTCTGTTTTTGAATGTGTGGCTATTTTTGATGTACTGAAAGATGATGGTGTGCTACCTATTGACCTGTTCGAAAATCTTTATAAACAAGCCGAGGAAATTTCAAAAATGTTGTTTGCAATGATCAGGAACCTGGAAAGTTAAAAATTATTTTATGTTAAACGGGGGCTACGACGCCGCTTAACGAAAGTTGAGCGGGTTTTTTGTTGGCTTTAGTAGATGAAAACTACAGGCATAAGTGTTCGAAGTTACAAACGAACAGCAGGGCTGAAGGTTTTTTGCATTTATCCTGTAGTCGAAGACAAGTTCACCTCACAGAGACGCAAAATATTGCGTCTCTACGGCCGTCGATGGTGATGCCAAAACAAATATTCAATATGTCAAAGAACTAATTATCAGCTATCTACAGCTAATTTTTCGAAAATATTGAGACGACAGCCGTGTACTTTTGATGTACTTTCCGCGTATTTTCCATGTACTTTACATGTACTTTTCATGTACATTCTGTGTACTTTCCGAGGCTTTTAATGTACTTTTCAGGTGCTTTTTTTAGCCAAATGATCCGGGCTAAACTCTTTTCGCGCGCTATTATAAATTCTGTCATTTCGGGAAACCTGTTGGGCGAAGCAAAGATTTTATGATCCTTAAGTCTGTCTGCATGGGGTATGAGCTATCTTCCGCTGGCTGTATGAGTTAGTAAATAATTGTACATCAAATATTTAAGCGTTGGCCAGGCGCCATAAGCGATTC
The DNA here is from genome assembly GCA_013286235.1 of Bacteroidota bacterium. Lineage (GTDB taxonomy): Bacteria > Bacteroidota > Bacteroidia > Sphingobacteriales > Sphingobacteriaceae > Mucilaginibacter. The sequence goes on along the minus strand of JABDGE010000004.1, from coordinate 32,894 downwards.
GATGAACGGGTTGATCCAACGGATTATTTCTTTGGCTTTTGCGAGATCGGCCTTCCTGATAAATTCGGTTAGCGCGATACAAACGAGCACTGCCTGTGACAGGTCGACCGAGATTCCGAGGTCTTTTAGGTCGCTTACGAGGCGTTTGCTGACGATGCTTTCTTTGGGATCGGCGAAACGTTTGCCTTTTGGTTTCGCCCTGATGCTGGCATTGAGCTCCATCAGCTCGTCGAGCATGCCCGAAATCTGCTCCTCGCGAAGGATCATGAAGTTGCGTTGCAGCTTTTTCCATTCGCCGGCAGCAGCCCATTTTTTTATGGTATTGTAGTGTACGCCTATTTTAACGCTTAACTGCTCCAGCGTGAGCTTATCCTTAATGAATAAGACTTTGGCAAACTCTTTTTGTTGTTCTAATTCCGCTTTGCTGTGTCCTGGTGGCATGTTGTGAGTGGTGAATGGTGAGTGGTGAATAGTGAATAGTGAATGGTGTCCCGATAGCTATCGGGGGTGCGTTATGCGTAACAATTATTAATTTTAAAATTGCAGACCAAGACAAAGGTGTTTGGTTTTTCTGCCGGAAAAAAATTGGGTTTTCGTAAGCTTACAGCAACTGTAACGAGACGTTACACTACGAGCACCGTTACGAAAATTTGCTAACCAGCGTAAGTATTTGTTAATGTTGATGTTATCAGTTGGCGGATGCGGGAAAATGGGGCTGAAATTTGCCACCTTAATTTGGGGCATAACAGACAGGCAATTTCGGTGAGCGTGGACGCGCGAAATTTGGTTTGTCCAAGTGTGAAGGCTTGGGCAGGCGGCGGCCGGAGATATGAGCAGGCATTTAAAGTTAATGCGCCGGCCATGCTTGCCAGTTAGGCGGCGAACCCGGTAGTCAATAGAATGCTCACACAAGGCACGAGAAGCAGCCGCTTTTGGCCTTTACTCCTCATTCCCGCGCCTGAATGGGGAACAACCCCAACTATGAGTATAAAAGCCGAAAAATGCATGGATTTTGAATAAATATTCTTTCATTTTTCACCTTGTTTAGTTATATTTGAATGTTATGGAAACAACAAAAGTAAACGAGCTTCGCCGCCATTTGAGGCGGGGAAAGGTATACCGGCGGAGCGACCTGGAAGAATATTCCAGTTCGATAGACCGGCATTTGGGGTTGCTGGTGAAAGAGGGTGCATTGCAAAAAATAGCGCCTGGCATGTATTACTATCCAACAGAAACCGTATTTGGTGCCGTACCTCCTGACGAAGAAACGCTGGTGAGAAGTTTTCTTAAAGATGATCGTTTTCTTGTTACTTCTCCAAATGCCTACAATAGTTTGGGCGTTGGTACCACACAGTTGTATAATAAACGGGTGGTTTACAACCATAAGCGGCATGGACAATATATATTGGGCAACAAGAATTTCACTTTTGTTAAAAAACCACATTTCCCCAAACTGGTTACGCCAGAATTTTTGGTGGTCGACCTGGTGAATAACGTAGATACACTTGCCGAAGATAAGACGATGGTATTGGGCAAGGTTGCCGATAAGATACAACAAATGGACCGTAAAAAACTAACCAGGGCGGTGAGGGAATATGGAAGCGCCAGGACACAAAAACTATTCGACCACGGTGGCTGGCTATCTGCATAACCGGACGGATTTTCCCGACTTGATCCGAATCATCGAAGGGGAGACGAAAATCGTAGCCGCCCTGATCGAGAAGGATTACTGGATAATGCATGTGCTTTATGGATTAAAGCTATTGGGGTATGATTTTGAATTAAAAGGCGGTACATCTTTATCGAAAGCATATAAGATCATCGATCGTTTTTCAGAAGATATCGATATCCATATTAAGCCGCCAGCTGACATGCGCATTAATGAAAACCCCAATAACACGAAATCCAATAATGTAGCTGCCCGCAAAGCCTTTTACGATTGGCTTGCTGTTAATATTAAAATTGACGGTATTGAGCGTATTGAGCGCGACCTGAACTTCGACAACGATTCCGGAACCAGCGGCGGTATAAGATTATTTTATCGTTCTCATTTTCCGGCGATAGCCGGGGTTAAAGAAGGTGTTTTGCTGGAGGCGGGCTTTGATACCGTGACGCCAAACTCGCTGCTCACCATCAGTTCCTGGGCTTATGATAAAGCCGTACAGAGTGCAAGGGTTGAATTAACAGATAACCGTGCCGTGAATATTAAATGTTATGATCACCGTTATACGTTTGTGGAGAAGTTACAAACAATCGCCACCAAGTTCAGAAAAGAGCAAGAGTCCGGCGTAGAAAGCCAGAACTTCATGCCTCAATACTATGATGTTTATTCCCTATTAGCTGATTTGCAGGTTCAGAAATTTCTTGGGACAGATGCTTATTTACAACATAAGCAAAAGCGTTTTCCTGTCCCCGACTTTACCATTCCGGTTAATAAAAACCAGGCATTCCTATTGGATGATGAAATTGTTCGCGCACATTTCAAACAACGCTACCAATCAACCGAATCGCTATATTACAAGGGGCAACCGGAATTTGAAAATGCAATACAAAGGATAAGGGAACACGCAGACGAAATGTAAGTTTTTTAAACCCACAGTTTTACTCAATTTGTTGCAGTAGCTTTTCAATTTCGATTTTATCAAAAACATCCATTACTGATTTGGCCAAAGTTAATATTATGTTAAGTGGAAAAGGCATAATTCCCTGGGTCAAAAATTCAGTGCACTAACGATCTGCACTTAATTCATTGAATTTAAGCGAATAATAATTCGAGGTATCAACCCCTAAAAATTCACCAATCGTTTCAGATCGCGGAGAAAAAAGTTCGAGATCCTGCCCCTACGGGCTACAAAGCCGCTCTTCAAAAGTTGAGCGGCTTTTTTTATTTACTTTAAATACAGCTATGATTGAAATAATAATACCGGCTATTTCTTTCTGTACTGTGTATGGTAATTCGTTCCTTCCGGATAGCGAGACACATTCCCGTTTTTACATTTTACGTGAGAGACTTTGCGTTCAGAATTACAAAATGTAGTTGTGGCCCCTTAAACATGAAAATACAATTTTACAAGGTGGGAGATCCCTCCCACAGCTATTTGGAGGCCAACACAAAAAATAAGGAAAGCCATTAAGCTGTTAATTATCTTTTCGTTTCGCGATCCGATGTAACTGATAAGCCGGTTGGTATTGACGTAAAAAATAAAAATGAGGATACAAATACCGATAACCGAGATGAACAAAGCGCCCGTATTGACCAGGTATTTTGAGATATCTTCGTTTGCGCCGCTGGCGCTTAATGTAAACAAAACGGCAATAGTTCCCGCGCCGGCGGTGATCGGAAAAGTAATGGGATAGAAAAGTTTACCTTCAATAGAGTGGGTGTGATCAGGCTCAACCGGGACCTGCGGCTTTGTGTCTTCGGTTTCGCTGTTATCTGAAGAAAGAAAACCCCATCCGATCTTACAGATCATAATACCGCCTGCCAATTGAATGATGGGAATAGTCAGACCGAATAGTTCCAGTATCCAGTGCCCCACAAAAAGCGTTACCGCGCAAATTATAAAGGAATAGGCGGTGATCTTTTTTACAGCGCTTACCCGTTCTTTCGGCGTTAATTGCGAAAAATACGGGCTGATAATAAAAGCGGTTCCGAGGGGATTAACCACAGGGAAAAGGGCAACGAAGCCGATAAACACCAAATGGATAAATGAATTGAATTGCGGGCTCATGGCGAAAGAATTGATCGTTCGAATTTATCAATTTTCGCGGCTAATTATTGCCTGCAATCGGCACGAAAATCTGTTTTGACTAAAAAACAGGAAGCGCGCGCGTTGGGAAGGGGTAAACCAGTAAAGGTAAATTCACATGGGCTGCGGCTTTTTGCGTGTCGCTTTGGTTAAACAGCTTTTCCCAAAAGTCTTTATGGTGATGTACCATAACGAGCATGTCGTAGGAATGATTTTCGTCAAGCCCGGTGATTTCATCCATAATATCGCTGCCTGTCATTTTTTGATACCGGATGAGCGGATAATCGATGTTCCGGAATACTTCGGCCATAAATGCTTTAACCTTCCCGTCGCTTTTGTTTGCCGGGGCGATGTGGATCAATGTGATCTGTGCTTTTGTTGGTTTTGCCAATGCTGCCAGGCAGCGGATAACCTCGATATCCGCAAGTTCCAGGTCGGTGGCAAATGCGATATTGCTGATCGTTTGAAAAGGATACTGGTCGCGGATGATGAGCACAGGCAGTGTAGTGGCATCAAGTAACTCATGGACGTGATCGCGCAGGAGCAGGGTCGACATGCTGTCGTCGTGGCCGGCCATCACCAGCAACACGAGATCTTTGTTCGCCAACAGCTTTTCGAGGTCGGCGGAGAGGTCGCCGTCGTGAGTTTGGCAGCTGATCAGCGGTTCAAATAGATCGCCCTTTTGCAGGCTTAGTTTTTCCCGAAGCTTTTTCGCAAATGCCTGCAGCTCGTTTTCACTTTGCCGGCGCAGTTTGCCGTAATCTTCCATTGGCCAGGCTATCTGCGCGGCCATCGGGCTGTCGGAAGCCACCACGAAGGCATCATACAGGATGAGGTTGGCATGAAGCGATTGCGCGAGGTAAAGCGCATAGGTGCCGGCATTTTCGGCCCTTTTTGAAAAATCGGTTAGTATGGCTATGGTTTTCATTTTTTATAATTTATAGGTGGAAGGGGTTAATTCACCCATTTCCAGTCTAATATTTCGGGCATATCCTTGCCATGCGCCCGGATGTAGTGTTTGTGCGCTATCAGTTTATCCTGCATCAATTGTTTCAGGTAAACGCCTTTGGCGCCCGTTTGCGGCAAGCGGTCGATGGTATCCATCACCAGGTGAAAGCGGTCCATTTCGTTCAGCACAGTCATATCAAACGAGGTAGTGATCGTTCCCTCTTCCTTGTAACCGCGCACATGCATATTCACATTGTTTGCACGGTTGTAGGTTAACCGGTGAACCAGCCATGGGTAGCCGTGGAAGGCGAATATGACGGGCTTGTTAGTGGTAAATAAAGCATTATAATCGGCATCGCATAAGCCGTGGGTATGCTCCGTATTTTTTTCGAGCTTAAAAAGATCGACCACGTTAACTACTCTTATCCTGATCTCCGGCAAATGCTCGCGGATAATGGATACTGCCGCTAATGTCTCCAGCGTAGGTACATCGCCGCTGCACGCCATCACCACATCCGGTTCGCTGTCCTGGTCGTTGCTGGCAAAATTCCAGATGCCGATGCCGCGTGTACAATGTTCAACAGCCCGCTCCATGTTGAGCCATTGCGGCGCAGGGTGTTTCCCGGCTACGATGACGTTAACATAATGGCGGCTGCGCAGGCAATGATCCATTACGGATAGCAGGCAGTTTGCATCGGGTGGTAGATACACGCGGACGATGGAGGCTTTTTTATTTACTACATGATCGATAAAACCCGGATCCTGGTGGGTGAAGCCGTTATGATCCTGACGCCATACAGTAGAGGTGAGCAGGATATTCAACGAAGCGATATTCCGGCGCCATGGGAGTTCGGCGCTTGCTTTCAGCCACTTGGCATGTTGGTTGAACATGGAATCGATGATATGGATAAAGGCCTCGTAACAATTAAAAAGGCCATGTCTGCCGGTAAGCAGGTAGCCTTCCAGCCAGCCTTCGCATTGATGCTCGCTGAGCATTTCCATCACGCTGCCGTCGGGCGACAAGAACTCATCGTGCTCATCAACCGGGGCCATCCATTGCCGGTTGGTCGCTTCAAAAATAACATCAAGCCTGTTGGATACCGTTTCATCGGGGCCGAATATCCGGAAATTGCGCTTTTCCTGGTTCTCCTTAATAACATCCCGCAGAAAACGTCCCGAAACATAAGTATCGCCTTCGCCCGCTGCACCGGGCTGATCAACAGGAACGGCATAATTGCGGAATTCGGGCAGGCGCAGATCACGTAAAAGCTGTCCGCCGTTTGCGTGCGGATTGGCGCCCATACGGCGATCGCCCTTCGGCGCCAGCTGCGCCAGTTCGGGCATTAACTTTCCGTTTTCATCAAATAGCTCTTCCGGTTTGTAGCTTTTCATCCAGTTTTCCAGCATTTGCAAATGCTCCGGGGGCGCGGTGGCTGAAACAATAAGCGGTACCTGGTGCGCCCTGAAGTTACCTTCGATTTTGTAGCCATCAACCTCTTTGGGGCCGGTCCAGCCCTTTGGCGATTTTAAAACGATCATGGGCCAGCGGGGACGACCGGTATCCGACTTTTCCAGTGCGTCCGCCTTGATTTGGCGGATATGCGCAATTACTTTATCGAGCGTAATCGCCATTGCCCGGTGCATTAGCTCCGGGTCATCGCCCTCAACAAAATAAGGTGTCCAGCCGTAGCCAAAGAAAAGCTGCTCCAGCTCCTGGTGACTGATCCGTGCCAGCACAGTCGGGTTTGATATTTTATATCCGTTCAGGTGAAGGATAGGCAGCACCACCCCGTCGGTAACCGGATTTAAAAATTTATTGGAATGCCATGCGGTTGCCAGTGGACCGGTTTCGGCCTCGCCGTCGCCTACCACGCAGGCTGCCACCAGTTCGGGGTTATCCATTACCGCGCCGAATGCATGGCTTAGGGAATAGCCCAGTTCGCCGCCCTCATGGATAGATCCTGGCGTTTGTGGCGACGCATGACTCGATATGCCCCCGGGGTACGAAAACTGGGTAAACAGCTTTTTGAGTCCGTCTTCATCCTGCGTAATATTCGGGTAAACTTCTGTATAGGAGCCTTCGAGGTAGGTGCCGGCCACCACGGCAGGCCCCCCATGACCCGGCCCGGATATGTAGATCATATCTATGTCGTACCGTTTAATTACCCGGTTCAGGTGGGTGTAAATAAAATTTTGCCCCGGGGTGGTGCCCCAGTGACCCAGCAGCATATTTTTTACATGCTCCTGCTTCAGCGGCTCTTTTAGCAACGGGTTATCGCGCAGGTAAAGCTGGCCTACTGATAAATAATTGGCAGCGCGCCAGTAGGCATGTATGTTTTTTAACACCCGGGGAGATGGCGCTTCATCCATATCTGTGTCTATTTCTTCAAGCTCGTTCATTTTGATTGTTTTTATATGAATCTAAATTAATGCGGCAGGCGCGGTGATTTTATGATGAAGATCATACCGGCCGTTGATATAAAGCAGTCTTTTCATCATTTTCCGGCTGATGAATATTCGCTTCAACAAGGTTAATATTCAGGTCCTGGTAATGGTCCCGCCTGTACTGCAGCAGCCTTTCTGTTCCGGATGCGCCTTCGTCTATCAAGTGATTGATGTAGCTTAAGGCACCCGCCTTCGCCATTTCCATCGCTTTAACTTTTGTGGAGTAACCATAAAATAAGGCGTGATCAGCCGGCAGTTTATAGGCAACATCGGCAATTGCGCAAAGGATTATTTTTGTATCGCCTAACAGCCAGTTCTTGCCTGCGGCCTTTAGTTTTCGCCTTGACAGGTCATTGGTGGATATTTCTGTAACCACAGTATCCCGCTTAAAAACACGGAAATACCGTGTATAGTTGTGCTGTTTCATCGATGATTTAAATAAACTTATTGGTCAGGCTTAATCATTACCGCAGAAGAATGATGGTAATTCCTAAGTGCAAGCGTTAGTTGTGAAATGGAAACAAGTCATTACTGCTTCCATTCGAATAGCGGGCGCTGGTTATGCCAGTTGATGGTGTATATGAAAGGAGTAACTTATAATGCGGGGATTTGTTTTTTAAAGATTTGAGATCTTCCGGCATGGACCATGGTTGCGCCTGTTTTGATAGGATCAGCGTATTTAGGAATTGAAATTTAAACAAGCATATGTTTTATATAATTCAGTATTTTGCTGTTCAAACGACTAATATGCTATAAAACTGTTCGCTGAATACGTTAAAAAATGAAACGTTTTGCCTGAGTAATATGCGATTAACAAAATACCGTCAAAATACTTCATACAACTTATGGAAGTAAAGTGTACCTTTAATGTATTCAATAAATACCGCTTACCCTAAACATCATGGCCAGCCGCAGTGCAATTTTTATTACCACACCCGATCCAACAAGTTTTCATGAGTATGTAATGCCTGCCGGATATTGCAGATTAAAACAGCGATCCCGGATAATTGTCAATATTGGCATAATAGATGATAGCGTACAGATAAAGGCCATAAACGGTACAAACAGTTCGCTATGTACCTTCACCGTAAAGTAACAGCCGTTACCGTTGTAAGCTTATTGAGCCTGGCGACGGGGGCATTGGTAATTTTTGGCTGGGAATTTCATATATCCTATTTACAGACGGTATTCCCCGGGTATGTTGCAATGAAATTTAATACCGCCCTATGCTTTGTTTTGCTAGGCGCTGCATTATTTCTTACGCAACATCAAATTAAGCACTACAATACGTTGGTCTTCCTGGTATTATCCTTTCTGATTATTCTTACCGGCGTTGTGTCTGTACTGGCGTACCTGTTTAATTTTAATACAGGATTTGATCAATTGTTTATTGCCGATACAACTTCAATTGTCCGAAAGTACCCCTTCCCCGGCCGGATGTCTCCTAATACTGCGGTATGTTTTATCCTATTGGGACTTGCATTTTTCGGGTTCAGCATTAAAAGGCGGCTGTCGCATACCGTGGCGCAATACTTACTTCATGCTGTTACCGCAATTTCGGCCTTGTCGATAGTCGGGTACCTGTATGGATTTTCGTTATTTTATGATTCTTACTTAGCAGGCGCTATGGCTGTACATACTGCCGTGCTGTTTTTTTTCGTGTCGCTTATCGCATCGTTGTTACATCCCTCGCTTGGCCTAAGCGACATGTTTACCGGCAAACTGGTGGGCAATGTTATGGCCCGGCAGGTCATCCTGCTGCTGATTTTTATTGTTATAGCGGCAGGCGCCATCGGTGTTGCATCCCGGCGATACCGGTTATTTTCAGAGCAGACCAGTATTTCATTGCTTTTTATTTGTTTTACCTGGCTGGGCACGGCCTTGATATGGCACACAGCTAATTGGCTGAATAAATTCGATATACAGCGGCATAATGCGGAAGAAGAGGTAAAGGCGATGAACGAACAACTCGAAAAGCGTGTGGAAGAGCGTTCGGCTAAGCTGACTAAACTATTGGAGAAATTAAAAGAAGGCGAATCAAAATTCCGGGCGGCATTTGAGCATTCCGCAATAGGGATGGCCCTGGTTTCGTTAAAAGGAAAGTGGCTGAAAGTAAATAAGCGTTTGTGCGACATAGTGGGATACCGCGAACAAGAGTTACTTTCCATGTCATTCCATGACCTGACCCATCCGGATGACCAGGCAGAATCTATCGACATAATGTATAATGCCATAAAGCGCAAAAATGAAACCTACCGTGTAGAAAAAAGGTATATCTGTAAAAACGGTAGCGTTGTATGGGTATCCATCAACTTAGCTACCGTTACAAATAAAAAAGGCGGGCCAATATATTTTGTGAGCCAGTTTGAGGACATAACCGAACGAAAGGGAGCTGAGCGGCGTTTAAAAAACGCATATAAACAAATACAGGATCACGTAAACAGTATAAAAGATATCGCCTGGAAACAGTCGCACCTGGTTCGCAGTCCGCTGGCAAATTTAAAAGGCCTGGTTGAGATACTGCGGAATAATCCCTCGGATAAAGAAGCATTTGAATACATGCAGTTTGAGCTGGAAAGATTGGACAAGGTGATTATAGAAATGGCCGAGGACGCTTCCGACAAAGGGGTAAAACAAATTGTTGTAAAGAAAAGATTGTTAAATTCGCCGTTTACGGGGCTTCGCTCAAATCCTTTGGTTGAAGAAAAATCAATCCTTTAACTGTTCGTCAGGTAACTATTCAAATTTTTTATGCCGTCGAAGTTATTTTGTAAGATAAGTGTTAAGGATAAAGTTTCGATAATCAGTAGCCAGCTATTTGAAAATATAGAGATTGCAACAACCTCTTAAGGTAGAAATGATACTGCCCGGCTTTAAATTCACCCCTTTTCCATTTTTTTATCGTTAAACATGTTGGCCCTATATTTTATTCAGATTACCTCAACTATTTGACTACCTTCGCTGAGATTTTACGGAAGCCTGTATATATTTTAGGTAACAGAAAACAAATCACAAGTTCCGGAGTTTATATTATTAACCTGCCATATAACGCTACATCTCTTTTTACCCGCACATTGCTTCGGTCATACCGGCAAATTTAGCTTCGGTGAATCGGGCAGATACTAAGCAACGCGAAAAGATCACGTTGCCGCGCTCAACATCCGTGTCTCTCCTCAAAAAAGTTTCATGCCTGTTATTTACTATGTAATACCATATTTATGCTGATTATCTTTTTGTTTTTTATTGCCCACTGGTTCCTGTCATTGTTCTTTCAAACATTTTTTCAGCACCGTTATGCAGCCCATCGCATGTTTACCATCAGTAAAGCCTGGGAACGCGTTTTTTATTTGATGACTTATTTTTTTGAAGGCACGTCATTTCTAAATCCCCGCGCATATGCCACCATGCACCGCGACCATCATTCGTTCAGCGATACCGAAAAGGACCCGCATTCGCCTCATTTTTTCAAGGACATCTATCATATGGTGAGTGCGACTTTCAAAACTTTTAAGGACCATGTACAACGGGCCAAAGACCCGGAGGCACGGTCAAAAGGCTATTACCCGGAGTGGCCGCTGATCGACAGGATGGGCTCATCCGTTGCTTCAAGGATTATTTTCGGGGCGGCATATACTTGTTTCTATATTTTTTTTGCCGCCCATTGGTGGTTATTCCTGCTATTGCCCATCCACTTTTTTATGGGACCAATACAAGGCGCCATTGTAAACTGGTGCGGCCATAAATACGGCTACACCAATTTCGATAACAAGGACAAATCGAAGAACACCTCGCCTTTTGACTTTCTGCTGCTTGGCGAATTGTTTCAAAATAATCACCACAGGTATCCTAACAGCGCCAACTTCGGTAAAAAATGGTTTGAGATAGACCCTGTGTACCCGGTGATAAAGCTGATGCACTGGATGCGGATCATTAAGCTTCGGAAGGCATTTTAAATCACATATATTAAACAACCTAACAATGAGCAAAGACAAAGGCAGTAAAAACGTAAAAAAGGCGCCGAATCCAGTCGGCAAAAAAGCGCCCTCGGATTATCAATCGGGAAAATCGAGAAACGACAGTTTGATAACAGTAAATAAAAATAAATCCAAATAACATGCGCGAGCAAACTACAGAATTGAAAGCAAGGGAATATGTATTTGACCTTGGGAATTGCGCCAAAGAAAATGGCTTTAAAACCGATGAACGATGGGAGCTTAGCCTCACCACAGCCGAGGAAAAAACGTCAATCGAAAAAAGATATTTTCCCACGGTTGCCATCCGTGTAATGCCGGAAGTATTGGGAGAACTGTTCAGACTTGTAAAAATGAAGCTGGCCGACATTAAATACGGGCTTTCGAAAACACGTGAAAATGAAAGTTTAGCCGGCGATGAGCTGCAATACTTAATTGCTTTTAACCCCAACCGGCCGCGCAGATAGGTATTTATCGGCTGTTTATTTCGACGTTCTTTTTATTTGCGGGGCAGGATACCGGTTTTTGTCGATGTGAATTCCGTTAACGGCTTGGATATGTTTTTTACATCGCGGCGATTTGCGCTGTTTATGACCATAAAGGTAATTACCAAAATGCCCAACACCAATACGGTATCGATTGCGTCTTTCGGGGCGACAGGCGATATTGATAAATTGACGTATGGCTTTTTAAAATAATTACAGCCCCGGGTGAAGTAATAAGTATTTAATGGCTTATTTGGGAAAAGGCTGTGTGATTTCGTAAGATAATAAATATTCATACATACGTAAATAAATACCTGCTTTTCAAAAATTTAATAGTAGGTTTATTTGTCTGATAGTCTTTTCTTGCCGGATTTCATGTGCCGGATTAGCTGTTCCTTAAATCCCCGTATTATGCTGTTACCAGAGTTACCCAATCATATCATTGCCATTGGCGCCTCAGCCGGGGGAATGGAAGAGATCAATTCTTTTTTTGATCATACACCGCTGGACGGCGTCTCCTATATCATCATACAGCATTTATCGTCGGATTTTAAAAGCCGGATGGTTGAATTGCTCGGCGGGCACAGTAAACTCGCGGTGAAAGAAGCTAAAGATGGTATGACAGTGGAATGTAACGTGGTGTATCTTATACCCAACAATAAATACATGACCATCGAGGGGGCCAGCCTCCATTTAACGGATAAGGAAAGTACAAAAGGCCCGCACCTTACCATCAACCGGTTTTTTATTTCCCTGGCAGAAGAATATGGCAATAAGGCCATCGGGGTTATTCTTTCGGGCCTGGGTTCTGACGGCACAGAAGGCGTCAAAGCCATAAAGAAGGCAGGCGGGATGGTTATCGCCCGTGACCCCGAAACTTCGGATTTTGCCAGCATGCCCTCGCATGCTATTGCCACCGGGATGGTGGATTTTATTTTAGAACCCGAGCTGATGCCCAATGCCATTGAAGACTATATCCAATATGGCTCAAGCCTGGCGACTAACACGAAGGAGGAGGAAAAAAGCTTAACGGCAATAGTTAGCCTCATCAAGGACAAGCTGCCGCTTGATTTTTCGGAGTATAAACAATCAACCATATTGAGGAGGACCCTGAGAAGGGCTGCACAGAATAATTTCTCGTCGCTGCGGGCCTACCTGGGCTTCCTGAGGAAAAATCCTGACGAAATAGAGGGACTTGCCAAAGATTTCCTGATCAGCGTCACTTCCTTTTTTAGGGACAAGGAGGCGTTTGAATTTATTGAATCCGGTGTGTTTCCGGATATCTTGAAACGGCTGGCCCCCGGCGAAGAACTAAAAATGTGGGTAGCAGGCTGTGCAACGGGCGAGGAGGTTTATTCCATTGCCATTTTGATCGCCGAGCTGTTGACCGACGACTATAAAGATACGGTGGTAAAAATATTTGCAACGGATGTGGACACCGTCGCCCTGCACTATGCCGGCAAAGGCATATACCCGGCGGGCATCGCAAAAAATGTAACGGCGGAGCGGCTTGACACCTATTTTTTAAAGGAAGGAGATGCGTACAGGGTAAAACCCCTTATCCGGAAGATGGTGATCTTTGCCAATCACGACCTGGTGAAAAATCCCCCTTATTGCAATATGCAATTCATCAGTTGCCGCAACCTGCTGATCTATATGACCCCCATTCTGCAAAAAAAGATCTTTGCCATGCTGCTTTTTGGGCTTAAAATGGACGGTTATTTGTTTTTGGGCGCCAGCGAGAACCCTATGCCTATTATCCGAAACCTGGAGGTAGTGCATAAAAAATGGAAGATCTATAAAAACCTGGAAACTAAGCGGTCGGTCAGCTTTGATGCTTTTTCGTTCCCCGATGCCCTGGATGTTAAGCGCATTCCGTCGCCTTTCCCGGCGGCCGGCGCTATCGCAAACACCGATCCTGCCCTGGCCGAAGCGATACATGAAAGTTTAGCAACCGAGCTTGGCTACCTGGCCATTTGCGTTGATGAAAACAATTTCGTGGTTAAATCCTATGGCGATACTACCAAATACCTGCTGCCCAAGCATTTTAGCTCAAACCTCACCACACTTTTGCCAAAGCAGCTGGCTATGGCATTTAATACCCTAAGCACCACAGCGCTGAAAACCGGCGTTACTGCCACAGCCAATAGTATAAAAATAAGATACAGAGGAAAAGGTATCAGGGTAAATGTATCTGTTAGCCCTTTAACGCTTAAAAAAGGCGCGCAAAAATTGCTGATGGTTACTTTTAAGGAAGCTGTATCAACCGGTTCTTCCATGCAGGATGAGGAGGTTTTTGACGAAAAGCTGAACCTTGACCAATATACCGCAAACCTGGAAGAGGAAGTTAAGGAGCTTAAAGTAAAGCTGCATTCTTCGTACGAGCAGCTCGACGCCTCGAACGAGAACATGCAATCCTTTAACGAAGAACTGCTTTCGGCAAATGAAGAAATGCAAAGCACCAACGAGGAAATGCAATCGGTAAACGAGGAGCTCGATACGATCAATTCCGATTATCAATTGAAGAACAAAGAGCTGCTGGAGCTGAATGACGATTTGAACAACTATTTCAGAAGTAATGTGAACGGGCAATTGTTTATCAACAACGACCTGCTGCTGATGAAGTTTTCACCCGGAACGGTAAAACAGATCAACTTGCTCGAAACCGACGTTGGCAGGCCGCTGAGCAATATATCAACTAATATCAAATTAGAAACAATAATTGAAGATGTTAAAAAGGTGCTGGCTGATGGAAGCGTTATCACCAAAGAAATTGAAACCAACAACGGCAAATGGTACCAGATAATGACCATGCCTTATGTGCAGCAGGCAGGCAATAAAAACACAGGCGCGGTTATTACTTTTAACGATATAACCGCCTTGAAAAAGGCGCAGCTTGAACTGGCCCGGAAAAATAAGACGCTGGTGCGGATCAATGCAGACCTGGACCATTTTATCCATGCCGCTTCGCACGACTTGCTGGCGCCCCTGGCCAATATCGAGACCAGTATTAATATCATGAACAAAATAACGCTTTCGGAACCGAAACTGCTTGACTTTTTGAACATGATCAATGGCTCGATCCATAAATACCGCGAGCTGATAACCGACATAGCCACTATTGCCCGGATAGAAGGCGATATGATCGTTTTAGAGAAAGTGGACGTTGACGAAATACTTAACAATATTGAGTGGAGCCTGGAAGACAAGATCAAATTGTCAGCGGCGGTGATTGTGCGCGACCTGCAGGTAAAAGCGATCCTGTTCTCCAAAAAGAACCTGCGCAGCATTATCTATAACCTGGTCTCCAATGCAATAAAATTTAAGCGCGATGAGCCACCGGTCATTCATATCCGGACGGTAGCCGACGGGGATTTCATTACGCTCGCGGTTGAGGATAACGGGATGGGCATACCCAAAAGAAGTATAAGTAAGATATTTGAAATGTATGGCAGGCTGAACCAGGAAGTTGAAGGGCAGGGCATAGGCCTTTTTTTAGCCAAGAAAATAGTAAATGCAGCCAATGGATCGATGGAAGTGGAGAGCGAACCGGGCAAAGGAACCAAATTCATTATTAGTTTTAAGGCAGAGGTGCACCAGGAGGTCGAAAACGCATAGTTTTCACATTGACGGATTAGAAACCTTGTTTTAACTTGCAGCCCATAAGGTGTACCCATGCAACTAATAATTACCGCGGACTATGATGAGATGAGCCGGATGGCTGCTGATCTGGTTGTGAACCAACTAAGAAAGAAGCCTTCTTCGCTGATCTGTTTTCCTTCGGGCGAATCGCCTGCGGGAATGTTCAGGTACCTGGTGGCCGATTCCGCCGCAGGTGAGGTAGACATGAGCCGTTGTTTTTTTGTGGCCCTCGACGAATGGGTTGGCCTGGGCGCGGACGACGATGGCAGTTGTACCCGTTTTTTGAATGAGCACTTTTTTGATCCTCTTTCTATTGACCCGGCCCGCATCAAATTTTTTGATGCCAAAGCGGCCAACCTGGACGCTGCCTGTGCTGAAGTAAATGAGTTTGTTGCAGAAAAAGGGCCAATCGACCTGATGATCGTCGGAATAGGCATGAACGGCCATATCGGCTTGAACGAACCGGGAACAAGTTTTAACACCTATGCGCATCATTCAGCGCTTGACTCCGTTACGGTGAGCGTGGGGCAGAAATATTTTAAGCAGCAGACACAACTCACCGAAGGCATCACGCTCGGTTTAAAACACCTTCAGGAAGCAAAACTCCCGGTGTTGCTTGCCTCCGGCGCAAGAAAGGCTGATATCGTTACAGCAGCCCTTAAAGGTGAAATCACCGAAAAGGTACCGGCGTCGATCTTTCAAAAACTTAGTAACGCAGTTATCATATTGGACGAGGCTGCCGCGACCCGATTAATAAACTAGATGGAGGCTATTTGTCCATTTCATCCGTATTTTTCTTTCCCGCACGTGCGGGATTGGTTCTTGACTCTCGATTCGCTATATTTATCCTTACCAATTATTCCGGATGACGGCAACTCAAATTCCTTTAACGTACGATGCCATTGTAGTAGGCTCGGGCATCAGCGGTGGCTGGGCCGCTAAGGAGCTTTGTGAGCTCGGTTTGAAAACGCTCGTGCTGGAGCGCGGGCGTAATGTGGAGCATATCAAAGATTATCCCACCGCTACCATGGACCCCTGGCAATTTAGGCATCGCGGGCAAATGACGCTCCAATTCCTTAAAGAGAATCCCTATATCAGCCAAGCTGCCGGTTTTGGCGAGGACTGCGCCCACTTTTTTATAAAAGATAAAGATCACCCTATATATTCAGGAAAAGCCTTTTGAATGGATCCGGGGCTACCAGGTTGGCGGTAAATCGCTTACCTGGGGGCGCGCCTGCCAGCGCTGGAGCGAGTTTGAATTTACCAACCCGGCGCGCTACGGTTATGGGATTGAATGGCCGATAGGCTATGCCGATGTTGCACCATGGTACTCGCACGTTGAAAAGTTTATTGGCGTATGCGGCAACCGCGATGGTTTGGAGTCCATGCCTGATGGGGAATACCTGCCGCCATTCGAAATGAATTGCGTACAGGAACACGTCAGCAAGTCGATCAGCCAAAACTACCCCGACCGGCATTTGGTGCATGCCCGCTGGGCGCACCTCACTAAACCCCAGCCGGTACATATCGAGCAGGGCAGGGCAGCCTGCCAGGCACGCAACGAGTGCATGCGCGGCTGTCCTTTTGGCGGCTATTTCAGCTCGGTAAGCTCGACCTTGCCCTGGGCAAAACGCACAGGCAATCTTACCGCCAGGCCCTTTTCGGTGGTGCATTCCGTTATTTACAATGACAAGTCAGGCAAAGCAAGCGGCGTCAGGGTAATCGACGCCAATACCAAAGAAGTGATGGAATTTAAAGCACGCGTGGTCTTTATGAATGCATCGGCCTTAAATACCAGCCTCGTGCTGCTTAATTCTACCTCCGCCCGCTTTCCCAACGGTTTAGGGAATGACAACGGCCTGTTGGGCAAATATGTCGCCTTCCAGAATTACCGGGCCTCCATTACGGCAACAATGGATGGCTTCCTTGATAAATATTACTTCGGACGCAATCCTACTGAACTGATCCTTGCCAACTACCGCAACCTCCACCGGCACGAAACGGATTATTTTGGCGGTTTTACCACCTTTATGGGCGCATACCGGCCAAACCATCCGGATAGCATAGCCGGTAACGAGATCGGCGGCGCCTATAAGGATGCACTGACCGAACCCGGCGGCTGGCAACTTTATATGTATATGCAGGGCGAAACCGTGCCGAAGATCAGCAACCATGTACGGCTAAGCAAGGATCAAAAAGACCAATGGGGCATACCGCTGCTCATCACCTCGGTGGAGTATGATGATAATGATGAGCGGATGGTGCAGGATTTTTTAACCCAAAGCCGCGAAATGCTTGAAAAAGCCGGTTGCCGAAACATCGAAACGCACGAGAACAAGCAGCCGCCCGGTCTCGATATCCACGAAATGGGGGGCTGCCGTATGGGAAAACACCCGGCCACCTCAATGTTGAACGCGCATAATCAATTGCACCTGTGCAAAAATGTTTTTGTCACCGACGGCGCATGCATGGCCTCCACCGGGAACCAAAGCCCGTCGATCCTCTATATGGCCCTAACCGCAAGGGCGGCCAATTTTGCCGCAGCCGGAATAAAAAGTGGCGATCTGTAGCCTGTATCGTATACCTCGCTGGAAAAGGCAGCTTGTTGCGAAAAAGGAAGCCAAAAATCCTGTCCTTTGGGATATCACATGAGAGACCAGGTAAGGGCTCCGGTAAACCACGTCGAAATCCCGTTGGTTAGATTTCTGTAAAATATCCGTCATTCCCTTCAAAACAATCGCAAAATAATTTTGAGGTAACATTTATTCCGTAAACTTGTTAAACAATCTATCTCAATATTAATCCTAAAATGCCGCTGCATTATGAAAGCAAAAGAAATGACCCATACCGTTAAAGCGTTGTTTGCCGGTGACAAAGGCCTGCTGGCGATGGACGAAAGTATCCCAACCTGTAACAAGCGATTTGAAGAAGCGGGCATCCCCCAAACCATCGAATACCGGCGCAAATACCGCCAGCTTATTGTAACCACGCCTAATCTCGGCAAGGTGATCAGCGGCGCTATCCTTTTTGATGAAACGATCCACCAATCTACCGACGATGGCGTTCCATTTATTGATATGCTGAAAAAAGCCGGGGTGGTTCCGGGAATAAAGGTTGATGAAGGCACCATGGACCTTGCAGGTTTCCCCGGCGAAAAGATCACCATGGGCCTGGACGGACTGAAAGAACGACTATCTAAATATTTTGACATGGGCGCCAGGTTTGCCAAATGGCGCGCGGTGATCACCATCGGCTCGGTTATACCCAGTCGGGGATGTATCGAGGCCAATATGCACGCCCTGGCCCGCTATGCAGCACTTTGCCAGGAAGCCGGAATTGTTCCCATTGTGGAACCGGAAGTGTTGATGGACGGCGCGCATGATCTAAAGCGCTGTTTCGACGCCACGATTAAGACCCAGCATATACTGTTCGACCAGCTTTTCGCACAAAACGTCAACCTGAAATGGCTGATATTGAAGCCTAATATGGTGCTTCCGGGTTTAAGCTATGCCAAACCGGCCAGTATTGATAAAGTTGCCGAAGCCACGGTTAACTGCCTGCTGCAATCTGTACCGCCTGTAGTGCCGGGCGTTGCTTTTTTATCAGGGGGCCAGTCAGCCGAAGACGCAACCGCTCACCTGAACGCCATGCATGTAAAATATAAAGGGAAGCTGCCATGGGCACTTACGTTTTCGTTTGCCAGGGCTATCCAGCAGCCTGCCCTTGAAATATGGAAGGGAAAAGACGAAAACGTGGCGGAGGCACAGAAAATGCTTTACTTCCGCGCCAGTTTGGATAATGCTGCGCGAAGGGGTGAGTATACGCCGGAGATGGAGAAATAAGCTGAAAGCCGAAAGCTGAAAGCCATACTTTGGTGGGAATAAACTTAGTTTAATTCGGAGGCTTATTGTCTTTTAAGGCCTCATTGAGGGCTTTGCCGTTTAAAAACTTCGTAAGTTTTATATATACGTCCAAACTATCTGCTTCCTATCCGTGTTGTCTTTTCATGGAGCATATACCACTTTATCCTTTAAAATTCGACCCGATCTATCAATACCGCATATGGGGCGGCAGAAGACTGGAAAACCTTCTATCGAAACCATTACCGCCAAAGAATCCCATCGGCGAAGCCTGGATTTTAAGCGACCGCGACGATCATCCAAGCGAGGTGAGCAACGGCAAACTAAGGGGCCAGTCGATAAAACAATTACTGGATAGTTCATCAGCGGAATTGATGGGGCCGCTGGCCGGCAAGTTCGATCGCTTTCCATTACTGCTGAAATTTTTAGACTGTCAGCAAGTGCTATCTGTGCAGGTGCATCCTTCGGATACGCAAACGGAATATATTCCTCCGGGCGAACATGGCAAAACGGAAGCGTGGGTGGTGCTGGAAACGGGAAAAGACGCCCGCGTATATGCCGGCTTAAAGACGGGCACAACCGAAGAAGGCCTAAAAGAAAAATTAAAAGAGCACAAGGTAGCGGAAGACCTCGCCAGCTTTGTGCCGAAAACCGGTGAAAGTGTTTTGATAAAGGCCGGCACGGTGCATACGCTCGGCGATGTGGTGGTATTTGAGGTGCAGGAAAACAGCGATGTTACCTACCGTCTTTACGACTGGGACCGGGTTGACGAAAAAACCGGCAAGCCGCGTGATTTACAGGTGGATGAAGCCTTAGCCTGTATTGATTTCTCGAAAACGGAGATCGGGCCTGGCAAGCCTTGTTTTATTTCCGACGGCCCTGAACTGCGGGAATTGCTTGTGGAAGATGTGCATTTCAGAGTGATGCGACATACTGGCTTTGCACCGTTTATGACCGGAAAAGACAATACTCCGCGTATATTGGTTGGCGTGGATGGTGAGGGCGAGCTGGAATATAAAAATGATATGTACCCGTTTAAGAAAGGCGAGGTGATGCTTTTGCCTGCCATCGTAGGCGCCTGCCCCTTTGTGCCAAAAAATAAAATGATCATACTTGAAATTGTATTACCGGAATAGTCCGGAAGTCGGAAAGTCCGGAAGTCCGGAAGTCGGAAAATCCGGAAGACTGGAAGACTGGAAGTCGGAAAGTCCGGAAGACGGAAAGTCGGGAAGAAAGAAAGAATTAAACAATTTCCCAATGGCGCGCATTAAATGACTGCGCAACATATAAACCAATCTATGAAAAAACTTGTTGCTTTCGATCTCGACGGTACGCTGGCAGAAAGCAAGGCCGCTATTGATAAACAAATGGCCGAAAGGCTGGCCGCACTTCTGACGGTTGCTAAGGTCGCGGTTATTTCGGGCGGCGACTGGCCACAATTTGAAAAACAGGTGCTGGCTTATTTGCCGAAGGGAAAACGCCTGCAGAATTTATCCATCCTTCCTACCTGCGGGACGAAATTCTATCAATACAAGTCGGGCTGGAAACAGCTTTATGCCGAGAATTTCAGCGACAAACAAAAGCAAAAGATCATCAGTTCGCTGGAGCAGGCGGTGGATGATTCAGGTTTTAAGGCAAAAAAAACCTGGGGAGAAACGATCCAGGACCGGGGCAGCCAGGTAACCTATTCGGGTTTGGGACAGGCGGCGCCGCTGGCCGAAAAATCCAAATGGGACCCCGGTTTTTCCAAAAGGGCGAAGATCAAAAGCCTGCTGGAAAAAATGATCCCTGGATTCGCTATTAACCTGGGCGGCGCCACTTCTATCGACGTCACCAGAAAAGGCATCGACAAAAAATATGGGATGTTTAAACTTCGCGACGTGTTGGGCATAGCCATCGGCGAAATGATCTTTATCGGCGATGCAATCTTCCCGGGCGGTAACGATTACCCGGCAAAGCAATCCGGTGCTTTTTCGGTACGTGTTAGCGGACCTGACGAAACAAAACGCGTAATTGAGGGTATTATAGCCTGCCTTGACGACGGAAAATTTAAAAAAGGCTTTAACGATGATAAAAGTTAAAAAAGAAGGAGTATTACTGCGCAAAGCCGGTTTTGAATTTGAAGACGAAAGCGTATTAAACCCCGCGGTTATCCGGGAGGGCGATAAGATTTATATGTTCTACAGGGCTGTTCACATCAAGAATTACTCTACGATCGGCTACTGCGAACTGGATGGCCCCATGTCGATAAAAAACCGTTGGGAAAGACCTGTTCTGGAGCCTGCTTATGATTATGAACGGCATGGGATGGAAGACCCGCGCATCGTTAAGATCGATGGTGTTTTCTACCTCGCTTATGTGGCCTTTGACGGTGACAATGCATTGGGTGCGTTGGCTACTTCAACCGATCTGCAAACTTTCACCCGTTGGGGCATCATCGTCCCCAGGATAACCTTTACCGACTTTGATCGCCTGACAAAAGACAATGCCGCATTAAATAAAAAATACCTTAGCTACAACGAAGGCGCAAATATCCTGGCTGATAAAGATTTTGTCTTCTTCCCCCGCCGCGTCAACGGCAACCTGGTGTTTCTGCACCGCATAAAACCCGGCATACAGCTGGTATCTGTTAAGGAACTTGCTGATTTGACCTTAGATTTTTGGAATGACTACTTTACACATTTTGCAGAGCATATTTTCCTGGAATCTGAGTATCCGCACGAGGCTGAATACGTAGGCAGCGGCTGCCCTCCGATAGAAACAGAACAGGGCTGGCTGGTGATCTACCACGGGGTAAAAAAACAAGGGGAAGGGCTGGAATACGCAGCCTGTGCCGCGTTGATGGACCTGGACGATCCGCGGAAGGAAATTGCACGCCTGCCATACGCTTTGTTCAGCCCGGAACTTGACTACGAGCTTACCGGAGACGTGGATGATGTATGTTTCCCTACGGGCACGGTGATCGAAAATGAGAGGCTCTATATTTATTATGGTGCTGCCGATGAGCTAATTGCCTGTGCATCGGTGAACTTAACAGAGCTGGTACATGAGTTGCTATCGAACAAACAATGACAGCCCGTTACTGCCGCCTATTTCCCGAAAAAATAATTTATCCCGGCCTGGTATGCTGTCAGCTTACTATTTGTCGTCTCATAATTCGTTAAGCTGGTCGAAATGCAATAACCCGCATAAATGTCGATTTGCCGGTTGATCATTATTCCCACTTTAACCGGTATGGATAAGAAGAATGACTCCATTTGCAAAGAAGGCATAGACCCGTTATTGACCGTGCTACCCGGTACGCCGGCGCTGGAGGTTTGTATATTGTAGGTATTTGTAGGATAAATAGGGGCGTTTAGTTTAAAACCCACGCTGGCGTACACTTTTAATCCTTTTGTGTTATAGAAATTATAGATCAACATTGGACTCAATGCTATAATGTATTGTTTTAGCTGGCTTGAAGTTGTTGTAGTGACGTTAGGCTCGTTTTGAACACTGTTTGAAATGGAATAGTTTGCTGTCGAGGCGGAAAGCTCAACCCTAATAGCTAAGCGTCCGACATTGGGATTAAAGAAAGCATCAAATCCTACTGCTACCTGCGGCGATAATGAACTCGAGTTACCAGTAATAACAGAAGTATTAGGGTTGCCGCTGAAACTCAAAGTGGTTGCCGCACCCGATACTCTGGCAAAAAACCTCAACGAATGTTCCGATTTCGGCGCAGCAAGGAGATTTTGGCCGTCGTTGATTTTCGACACGATCTTAACCAGGCCGCGCTCATCATACTGTGTTTCGGCCAGATCGCCGGAAATATCTATATGGTGGTTGCCCGCTACTAAACTTAGCTGGCCCTGGTAAACCCGCCGGGTAACCAGGTTGTTGTTGTCATCAGGGTTCAGGTAAAGCAGGTATTTCAATTCTTCGGGTTTACCATCGGCATTGTCAGCGATATAAAACCGTTTTTTTAAGTTATCGGTGTACGAAAACAAGATGGCGTTTTTCCCTGTTTGAAGTATTTTCAAAAATACGGTTGCAGTTTTACTGGATGTGTCGGGCATGTCGGTTAGTCGCTGTAGTTCGGTTGTACTGAGGCTGATATTTACCGTATACCGGCGGTAATATTCATAGCCGTTTACACCGAAATATTGAAGGGCTTTGGCGCCCAGGTGCTGCGGTGCGCTGTTGATTTTGTATTTGAAATCGATTGTTTCAGGGTTTTGATTCCACTCCAGGTAGTTGATCAAGCCACGCAGGGTATCGCCTTTAGCGTCGACTATAACGCCGGGCTTGTAATTGGTTTGTGCCGAAAGAAACAGTGGAAAAAATAGTGCGAGCAGTACGTAAAGTTTTTTATCCATATGACAAGGTTAAGATATCCCGTCTCAAATATACATTTAATCCGGGATTCTTAAGACCCACCCCTAAAGTTTCTTTAATGTTTTTTTATTTTCCTACAACAACAACATGGAATGTTCCGGGCACCTGCTGTGGCCGTGGATTTGGATTATCGGTAGTTGCTGCAACCGGTTTTAACTGCGCGGTTGGCAGGTATAATTTGTGTGTCACCGTATCAATTCCGATAGTTCTTGCACCGGCTTCTGTAGTGATGTTTTCAACCAGCTCAAATTTGCCTGCATTTACCTCGCGCACTACGGTAATAGTACCCTCGCCATTGGAGCTGTAGGCCAGCTTTAAGCCCGGGTCGAAAGCCATGCCGTCGCAGCGGCCGATTGGGAAGGTCCCTAAAATTGCTCCGTTGCTGTCATCCAGTACGATCATCACATGGTTGCCGCCGCAGCCAATAAACAGGCGCCCGGTTTGGCGGTCAATGGCCAGGCCAGACGGTTCTTCGCCGCCGGTCAATTTCCAGCGGTTAATTACCTGGTAAGTGGTGGCGTCTATCTCAACTTCCTCGCCGGTATCTTCAATATTGACAAATACTTTGCCCTTTCCGTCGGACACCCCTGTTTCGGGTTTGCCGCCCAGTGGAATGGTCGCTACAACCTGGTCGGTCGCTGCGTCAATAACGGTAGCATTCTGGCTGCGGCCGTTAAAGGCATACACTTTTTTCGAAAAATCGTCATAAAAAATAGCATCCGGGTTAGTGCCTGCGTCTACCTGCTTCAATATCTTATAGGTAGTTAGATCGAATACGGTAATGTTGTTTGCCCTCCCATTGCTGGTATAGCCTTTATTATAGTCGTGGCAAAGAGCAATGCCATGCACGCCTTTGGTATCGGGAATATAGCTCACCGAATCGCCGGTAGTGGCATCGAGTATATTTACCTGCATGCCATGCGAAGCATATACCCGTTTGGCCGACCCATCCACGGTAATGTAATCCCATCCTCCCGTGCTATGGATAGGGAAATCGGTGAGGACGTGAAAGCCTGTAGTTTGAGCAGAAAGGTTTTTGGGTAATATAATGGTTACCACAAACAAAAGGCATAAGGATTTGATAACAAGTTTCATAGCAGTGAATTTTTTGTATAGGTAGAGATAAATTCTGGATAAATGTTGTTTTTCAATACCTGGACAAACAAAAACAAGATATAAAAGGCGGGTTAACCACAGAGAAACGGAGAAGGCACCAGAGGACGCTGAGGGGGGGGATTTATTTGTTCAAAGAACGATTTCCATGAGATATAGCTTGTGGATAACGCAGCATTTTCCCGATAAATAAATTTGGTTTTATTGTAACATTTTCTTTACTTTTAAGTTATGAAAGCATAGGGCAATCTTAGGGCCCTTTTATAAACCAAATTTCTTAACAAGGGGGTTATAATGAACATGGTTCATAAAATTGAGCAATGGGGCGACGCGCATCATCCCAAAGCGCTTGACCTTATCCGCATTGCCGTAGGCGTATTTTTGTTTCTGAAAGGCCTGGCCTTTATGGAAAATACCACCTACCTGCAAACACTTATCGAAAACCAGCATTTTGTACAGTTTACGCCGATCGTGTTAATGGTACTGGTGTATTATGTAACATTCGCGCATCTTGTCGGCGGCATCATGATCCTGCTGGGAACCCAAACCAGGCTGGCCTGCGTTATCCAGATCCCAATTGTACTGGCGGCGATATTCCTGACCAGTATTTTTGTGGAACCCATTAATACGCTGGTCTGGCCTTCGATATTGGCGCTGGCGATGTTAGTACTTTTCGCCGTGATCGGGTCCGGGCCATGGTCGCTGGACAACTACCTGGCAAGCTGGGACGATATGTCGGGGGATTAGGGAGGAGTTCTAAATCTTTTTGGACGATTTGCGTGCCGTTCCAAGGCGCTTGTGAGCGTTACCCAGCTTAAAACTAATTTCACCCGGGCTATTGATCGCGTAAACAAGGGCAATAAAATAAAGCGCTATTTGTAGCAAAATAGCGTCGATACCGCTATTTTAGTCGTTTCAAACCAGTGAACGACGAAGCCGCCCATACCCGCACCCCACAGCAATACCGGGTTGGCGCTGCCATCTATTTTTTTATATCGGGCTTTGGGTATTCCACCTGGGCGTCGCGCATCCCAACCATCAAACAGCAACTGCATTTGAACGAGGCCCAACTGGGTACCGTGCTTTTTGCGCTGCCTATCGGCCTGATGCTGACGATGCCGGTTACCAACCGGCTGTTGATGTATTACAGCAGCCGGGCGGTGATGCTGTTTGGCTGCCTGTTTTTAAGCATTGATTTGGTATTGATCGGTTTTACCAAGAGCCTGTGGCAGCTTGCCGCTGTTTTGTTTTTCTTCGGAATGGCCCGTAACCTGATGACACTTTCTATCAATACCCAGGGTGTGGCTGTACAGGCGCTTTATAAAAAATCCATCATGGCCACCTTCCACGGCATATGGAGCATGGCTGGCTTTGCCGGGGCGGCCGTTGGATTGGTGATGGTTTATTTTAACATTGCCCCACGGTGGCAATTTATTTGGGTTGCCATCGTCCTTGACGTGCTAACCATTTATTTTATAAACCATACCCTGCCGCAAAAGCCGGTTGCACGCCTAAGCGCCGGTTTCAGGCTTCCGGGTAATTTCGGTCGGGTATTGTTGATGGTTTGCCTTACCGGTTTAATTATTTTTCTGCTGCTGTTCTTCCATGTCCCTGTGGCTTACATGTACGGTTTCCTGGTGGCTATCGTGCTGGCTGTGCTCTTTTACTTTGTGTTTGCCTTGTTCGACCCGCACCTGTTCAAATTCTCATTGATCTGTTTTTGCTGCATGGCCTGCGAAAACACCATGTATGACTGGAGCGCGCTCTATTTTCAAAAACAGGTAAACCCCGATAGAACAATTGCGACGGCGGCATTTGTTATCTATCTCGTAGCCATGACGGGCGGCCGTTTCTTTGGCGACAGGATCGTAACCAGGATGGGGATCAAAACCGTTTTAAAATTCAGCGGTTTGTTTATCTTTTTTGGTTTGCTTGGTGCGGTTGTTCTGCCTTATACCATCACCGCGGCGCTGGGCTTTATCCTGGTAGGCTTTGGCGTATCCTGCGTGGTGCCCATGGTGTTCAGCCTGGCCGGAAGGTCGAAAAACATGAGCAGTTCTTCGGCGCTTGCATCCATTTCAACTATTGGTTACCTGGGCTTTGTATTGGTGCCACCCTTTGTAGGGTATATCGCCCAAACTTCGGGTTTGCGGGTGTCATTCGGCATAATTGCATTGTTTGGAGGCGTGACCGTTTTCCTGGTTTCAAAAATCAGTGATGATGATGGTCAACATATACAAAATGCCGCTCCCGAATCGCCGGGGCTTGAATAAGCTGTTGCAGATTCCTGATAAACAATTCGCGAATAAATTTTAATAATACAAAACTATACCGCTAAATTTGCCATGCCATTGTAAATCACCGCTTTTACTTATAGTTACCCCAACATTAGTTTTACCAGGCCGCCACTTCAAAAAGCCTGTTAAAATATTTTAGCGCAGGATAGTACTGTGCAATAGTTTATCCGACTATAGGCAAATAATATTTCAAAGCGAATACTAACCTGATGATGTTATGAAAAAGATAATCGTTCTTTCGGCCGTTTTACTGATATTTTGCAAAACAGCCGCTCGCTGCCAGCAAAGCCCCGACCCTGTTACAGCGGAGCTTTCAAATCTTAAAACACTCCTCACCGATCATATTTCTGAGAAAGCTTACCTGCAGTTCGACCGGCCGTATGCCTGTTACGTTGCCGGCGAGGTGATGTATTTTAAAGCCTATGTTACAATGGGCGAGTTACACCAGCCTACTACATTCAGCGGGATTTTGCATGTCGATTTGATCGATCCTAAAAACGTGCTGATAAAATCAATAGCGCTTCCTCTTAACGGCGGCGCTGGCTCCGGCGATTTTGGTTTGCCCGATACCTTGCAAAAGGGCAGCTACCGGGTGAGGGCTTATACAGAATGGATGCGGAATGATAAAACCCCATATTTTTTTGATCAGTTTGTTTCGGTTAGCTCAGCAAATGCGGTTGACCGCGTAGCCGACAACACTCCCCGGGCACAAAAACCTGACATGCAGTTCTTCCCCGAAGGCGGCAATATGGTTACCGATGTCCCCTCACGGGTGGCCTTCAAGGCAATCGGGCCGAATGGTTTGGGCCTGGAAGTAAAAGGTGTAGTGATTGATAACGAGAACAAGGAGGTGGCCAGTATAAACTCATCGCATCTTGGCATGGGCATATTCCGGTTTATTCCCGAGGAAGGAAAAACGTATACAGCCAATGTGTCGTTCAGTAACGGTGTGCAAAGCAGCATCCCCTTGCCTGCGGCCGAAGCAAAAGGAATTGTTTTGTCAGTGAACACGATCGATCCATCCAAAGTGGCCATTACCATCAGGGCCAATCACCAGTATTTTACCGAAAACAAAAATCAACAGCTGAACCTGCTGGTTTATTACGCCGGTTCCATAAAACGCTACAATCCAAAGCTGGAAAGCGCTGCTTTGGGGCTTAACCTCGCTGCCAGTGCCTTCCCTACAGGAATTATCAGGGTGACACTGTTGTCGGCAACAGGAGAGCCGCTCAATGAGCGCCTGGCCTTTATTCAAAACAAGGATCTGCTTAACCTGTCGGTCTCTCCCTACAAAACCAGCTTCAGCCCCCGGGAAAACGTCGTGTTGAACGTGAGTGCAAAAGACAAGGACGGCGCACCGGTAATCGGGTCATTTTCCGTATCGGTTATTGATGAAAGCAAGCTATTGGTGGACGAAAACGCGGAAAACAGCATTTTGTCCTATCTCTTGCTAACGTCAGATGTGAAGGGTTATATTGAAAAACCAAACTATTACTTTTCCAATATCACCGACCAAACCCGGGCAGACCTTGATATATTGATGATGGCCCAGGGCTACCGGCGATTTTCGTGGAAAGAGCTGATGGGCAGCCCAGTTGCTTCGGCTAATTCTTATAGCCCCGAAAGAGGTTTGAATATTTCGGGCGTCCTGAAAAACAAAATGGGCGACCCGGTTGCCAACAGTGCGCTGACCCTGGTGCCTGTTTCGGGTGGTTTGCCGGCTACCGGAACCACCGATAGCCATGGAAGATTCACTTTTTCGAATGTGCCGTTTTGGGGTGGATCGAAGTTTATTCTAAAAGCCACGTCGGCAGCCGGCCGGAAAAGTGTGCTTACGCTTGATGAGCCGAACAGTATGCCGCCGGTAATGCCCGGCAATGCTTTCGACGCAAAATATAATGGCAATGCGGATATTTTGGCTTCGTTACAGAACAGCCAGGGGCAAGGGCCGTTTGTGGCCAATAGTGTGTCGGAAAAGCTATTAGCAGATGATGAAAAAGCCACACCCTCCAATAGCAAACCTAAATACCGTTCCTCAAGTTTGTTAGGACCGGGACATGCCGATGCTGTAGTACTGAGCGACAAGTTGAAGAACGCCCCATCGCTTTCTGTTGGTTTGAGCGGCCTATTGCCTGGGGTATCGTTTGCCTTTGGCGAACCTTACCTGCTATCATCTCAGGTTGCTATGGGTTCGGGGCCAGCCACGGAGACGATGCTGGTGGTAGAGGATGGCGTTGAACTGGGCACCAGCGTTAATGTCGACCTGTTGAACCCGAATTCGATTGAGGCAGTAGAGATTTTGAGCGGGGCGAATGCAGCCATTTATGGCGTAAGCGGGGGCGCAGGGGTAATGATAATTACCACCAAAGACGATTATAGGACTAACGAGCCGATAGGCCAGGAAATGTCGCCGGGCATTTTCTCCATTGAGCCTAATGGATTCTACAAGGCCCGGGAGTTTTATTCGCCTAAATATGATACCGGTAAACCGGCAGGCAGCCTTCCCGACCGGCGCACGACGATATATTGGCAGCCTGACTTGCTCACCGACGCCGGCGGCAATGCCTCGTTCAACTTTTTCAATTCGGATGCAAAAGGCACTTACCGGGTAGAGGTAGAAGGTATGGATAGCAAAGGCAACCTCGGTATGCAGGTGTTCAGGTATAAGGTGCAGTAGTGGTTGGCAGTTTACAGTGAGCGGTTGGCAGTAGAATTGGTTCATAGTACATGGTTGAAGGTTTAGAGTGAGTGGTGAGTGGTGAGAGGCAGTAGCAGTAGCAGTGGCAGTGGCAGTGGAATTGGTTCATAGTACATAGTTGAAGGTTCAGAGTGAGTGGTGAGTGGTGAGAGGCAGTAGCAGTGGAATTGGTTTGGTTCAGAGTGAGTAGTGCCCCGATAGCTATCGGGATGTAAAGAGCGTCAAGCCAGTCGTTAGACTAAATCCTGAGTTAGTTTGTGCGTTTCCGAACGATTCGTTATTTACCTTCCGATCTATCGGGAATTATATTAATTTTAAACCACCATTCCGGCACCGTTGCATAAAAACGGGCATTATTGTACCTAAGGCCAATACTGTCCAAACAGGCAATGGCGGCTTAAACCGGAACAACATATAAATATGAAAAAAAGCCTTTTCATATTATTCTTAGCCTTTGGCTGGTGCGCTGCCGCAATGGCTCAAAACGGGCTTGCTGCAAAACTTGCCGCTTTTTACCAGAACTTTCCCATTGAAAAAGCCTACCTGCAGTTTGACAAACCCTATTATGCGGCCGGAGACACCATTTATTTTAAAGCTTACGTAACAAAAGGCGAGAACCATAAGCTAAGCGACCTGAGCGGCGTACTGCATGTCGACCTGGTCAATACAAAAAATCACATCGATCAATCCATCCAACTTCGGCTCGACACCGGCGTAGCCTGGGGGGATTTTGCATTGCCGGATTCGCTCCCGCAGGGCAACTACCGGGTGCGGGCATATACGCAATGGATGCGCAATGAGGCCGACTTTGGATTTTTCGAGAAAACGATCCCGGTAGGCGCACTGAAGCCGGTTAGGGTGCCTGAAGCAACTGTAAAACAAGAGGGGCAAAATGCGCAACCGGATATTCAATTCTTTCCCGAAGGAGGGAGCTTGGTTGTGGATTTACCTGCTAAAATCGCTGTCAAGGCTGTAGGTGCGGACGGGTTGGGTATTGTGGTTAGAGGAGTGATAACGGACGATACGGGTGCGCAAGTCGCAACTTTTGCATCGGAACACCTGGGAATGGGTTATTTCTATCTCACACCTGCGGAAGGGAAAACCTATTCTGCTAAAATCAGCTACCCGGACGGCAGGCAGCAAGTAATAAACCTGCCAAAACCCGCACCTGAAGGCATTTCGCTCACCGTCGACAATGATTCGCTGCCAAAGGCGACCATTAAAATAATGGCAAGCAGCCTTTATTTTAACAACAATAAGGGTAAAAATTATAGCCTCGTGATAACGTCCGGCGGATTGATCACTTCGGTAACCTGCAAACTGGACAGCCCGTTGATCAAACTGGATATATTAAAAAGAAAACTGCGGACAGGTATTGCGACGGTAACCTTGTTTTCGCCGGAAAATGAACCTCTTTGCGAGCGATTATTTTTTATTCAGAATTACGACCACCTGAGCCTTAACCTATCGACTGATAAAACTGATTATGCAAAAAGAGAACAGGTAAACATTAAACTGAAAGCATTGAACCGCAAAGGCGAAGCGGCAACCGGGCATTTTTCCGTTTCGGTGGTTGACGAAAGTAAAGCGCCGGATATCGGCCCGGACGCCGGGAATATCCTGACAAACCTGTTACTGACATCGGACTTGAAAGGATATGTGGAACAACCGGGATATTATTTTTCGGATACATCCGTGAGTGCATCGAAGAACCTCGACGTGCTGCTGCTTACCCAGGGCTACAGAAGATTTGAATGGAAGCAAGTGCTCGACACCGCAAAGCGCTTCCCGACCTTCATACCTGAGTACGGTATCACCATTGCAGGACAGGTAACCAACCTGTTTAACAAGCCGGTGGTAAACGGAACGATCACGCTGCTGCCTGTTAAAGGCGGCTCCCTCTTGAGCGCTGTTACGGATGATAAAGGGAATTATCGTTTTGCAAACCTCGTATTTACAGATACGGCGCAATTTGTATTAAGCGCTGTGAATGCAAAGAATAAAAACTCCACAAAGATTAAGTGGGTTAAAGGGGTAGCGCCGCCGGTGCAACCGGGAACCTTTCAGTCCTGGAGGGTAATTGCTGATTCGATCTTAGCCAGCTATGTTGCCAACGATAAAATTCAGCAGCAGGAAATGTTGAATTATTTAAGCGGCAAGGGAATTATGTTGAAACAGGTGAATATTCGTGAAAGGAAACCGGATGATCAATACTATACACAAAGTCTGGCAGGTGCAGGAAACGCTGATCAGGTGCTGCATAGCAAAGACTTGTTAGGCGGCCAGCTCTCTACATCATTATATTTATTACATGGGGTAACACCGGTACATCGCGGATTCTCAACCATACCTTATCTCCGGGCTGAGCTTATGACTGCCGGGATGCATAAACCGGCGCCTATGCTGGTTGTCGTGGACGGAGTTATACAACCCAATCCCGTTGACATAAATGCGATCCCGACAAGTGTTGTAGAAACTATCGAGGTATTAACATCCGCGAACGCGGGTATTTATGGTATGAACAGCGCCGGTGGTGTACTTATTATCACCACGAAGCAGGCAAGCGGCCTTAGTGCAAACGACATAGCTGCTGTAGGTGTTTTACCGATCTCGCCCACGGGATTCTATAAAGCGCGGGAATTTTATGCGCCTAAGTATGATAATCCCGGGCTGCAAAATAAACAGCCCGATTTACGTTCAACGATTTATTGGAAACCTGAACTGAAAACCGATGCGGACGGCAATGCAAGCTTTGAATATTATAATGCTGACGGCGCCGGAACTTGCAAAATTATAATTGAGGGGATTGATAAAGACGGGAATATTGGCAGGCAGGTTTTTCGTTACCGCGTGGAGTAAAGGGCATTTAATTTTTGGTAATGAGATAAACCTGGCCGAGCGCTTTTATCCTTGTTGATCTGTCGATAAATTGAAGAGAGAGATTCTCTTTGGGGTAATCCACAAATGACCGGACCAGTTTTATGGAGGCGTGGCTTTGCACAAGGTCGTCCATGGTTCGCTGGTTGATATAAAAAAGGGCATCGCCAGCTGCCATGGTGTTAAACTGCGCCGTTGGCATCAGATCCACCGGCCTTTTGCAGTAAAACTGGAAGATGTTATTTTCGGCATTGAGCACATAAACCGGCGTGGCGGCGGACAGGTTTCGGTTCACCCATTCCGCTGCCGCTATCTGCCCTTTATAGGGTACAATCTCGTTGTAAAAAACCGTATTGATGTAAAACCCGGCAAATAATGCTGAGAGGCAGCCTAACAGGAATGTTCGTACAGCCGGCTCTTTAAGCCTGATGA
>JABDGE010000003.1 GCA_013286235.1 Bacteroidota bacterium | reverse complement strand
TTACAGGGAAGCACCACCTAAGATAAACGACCTCGTTCATACGAAACTTGATGTTCGTTTTGATTATAAGAAACGCCACCTCTATGGAAAGGAATGGATTACATTAAAACCGCATTTATATCCTACAGATACATTAAGACTCGACGCGAAGGGTATGGACCTCAATAATATTTCTATAGTTAAAAATGGTAAAAATATTCCATTGAAATTCAGGTATGATGATAGTCTTACAGTAGCCATTCAACTTGATAAGGTTTACCGGAACAACGAAAGTTATACAATTTATATTGATTACATATCAAAGCCGGATGAATTACACTTAAAAGGCAGTGCGGCTATTAATAGTGCCAAAGGCTTATATTTTATTAACCCGGATAGCACCGTCAAAGGCAAGCCCGTACAAATATGGACTCAGGGTGAACCCGAAAGTTCGTCAGCCTGGTTTCCAACTATTGACAAGCCTGAGCAAAAAACCACCGAAGAGATTAGCATGACCGTCCCGGCAAAGTATGTTACGTTATCAAACGGCAGCCTGACTTTGCAAAAAAATAATGGTAACGGTACCCGCACGGATACCTGGAAAATGGACCTGCCACTTTCTCCTTACTTGTTTATGATGGCCGTTGGCGATTTTAAGATATATCACGACCACTGGCGCGATAAGCAAGTAAATTACTATCTGGAGCCACAATATGCTCCTTATGCAAAAGAAATATTTGGGATGACTCCCGAGTTAATCGAGTTTTATTCGAAAACGTTAGGCGTCGATTTTCCGTGGAATAAATATTCGCAAATTGTAGTACGCGATTATATAAGCGGTTCGATGGAAAACACAACCGCCACTTTACATGGTGAACACGTACAAGAAACCCACCGCGAAATGATTGACGCCTATTATGATTTTAGTCAGGTATCAATAGCACATGAACTATTTCACCAATGGTTCGGCGACCTGGTAACCTGCAAAAGCTGGAGCAACCTGACCATGAATGAATCTTTTGCTGATTTTAGCGAAATGCTTTGGGCCGAGCATAAATATGGAACAGACGTAGGCAGTGATGTTAACTATAATGCTATGCAGACTTACTTTGGACAGCCTGATAACGCCGCCAAGGACCTGGTACGTTTTCACTATGATGACCCTGGCGATATGTTTGATGCAGTAACCTATCAGAAGGGTGGCCGTATTTTAAATATGCTGCGCAATTACCTTGGTGCTGATGCCTTCTATAAAGGGTTGAATATTTACCTTAAAAAGAACGCTTTTAAAAATGGTGAAGCGCAGCAATTGCGCTTGGCAGAGGAAGAAGCCAGTGGGATTGATCTGAACTGGTTTTTTAACGAATGGTATTTTGGCGCTGGACACCCCATATTGGATATCAGCTACAAATGGGACGAAGCTTCAAAAACTGAAACTGTTTACGTGGCTCAAAAACAGGATGGTCAGATCTTTAAATTACCAATGGCAATTGATATTTATTCGGGCGGTAAAAAAGAGCGTCAGAAAGTATGGGTGAATGATAAGAATGACACTTTAAATTTCCATGTTGACGTTAAACCAGACTTAGTGAATGTAGATGGGGACAAAATTCTACTTGTTCAGAAAACAGACAACAAAACCCTTGATGAATATTTATTTCAATATTTTAACGCGCCATTATACGTGGATCGTTATGAAGCGATAGAAGCGGCAAAGAAAAAACAATCAGAAAAAGCAGCTCAGAAAATATTATTAGGTGCTTTGCACGACAAATATTTTCGCCTGCGTCTACGGACCGTCAGAGCGTTAAATATGAGCAATGAGGATTTACATGCAGCCGCATTGCCTATATTAGATTCATTAGCCCAATTTGATCCAAATACACTTGTACGCGGTGTTGCAATTACGGCTTTAGGTAACCTCAAAGCTGAAGGCAATATGGCATTATTTAATAAATCGCTCGGCAGCCAATCCTATGCCGTGCAGGGCGCTGCATTAACTGCTATCTCACAATTAGCGCCGGAACAAGCTTTAGTTTTAGCCAAAGGTTTTGAAAGGGACAATAAAGGCCCCCTTACCCAAGCCATTTTTGCTATTTACGCAGCAAACGGTGGCGACGAACATTGGCCATTTGTATATAATACGTTTAGCGATTTAGGTGCCATCGCCAAACTAAATTTTGTTCAAGATTTTTCCAAGATAGCTGGGCATGTAAATAATCCTGAATATGTACAACAAGGTATTACTGCATTAAAAACCCTTGCCATAGACAATAAGCCCCTTGGAGTGGGACCTTTTATAAATGGTTTGCTAACCGATATAAAATCCCAGCGCGCAAAGGTGAATGACGATGCTTCCGTAAAAGCGGCTGATGACGCTATAAAACTAATTAATGAAACCAATTAGAGTTTTAATTTATAGAGTCCATAGGCCTTCTTTAAAACTGTTTAGACTTCTAAATTAAATGAAGATTCAGCAGATCGATAGCAATGTCCAATCAAGTAAAGAAAATACAGCATGGAACATTAATTTGAAGCTTATTCGCATGTGGCTCGCCTAGTTGATGATTAATGAAGGAAAACATCTCTCAGTATGATTACAGCATACTTTAACCTCAAGTGAAATCGTCTGGGATGAAACGGCTTGATCCTTGCGCATTTCATTTAAAAATCTACCGGTTGGGGGGATTTTTTAAATAAATTATCACTATACCTTTATTACAATATTGAATCAAATAGATCCTTCAATTTTTAATAATATGTCCAAAACATTTTCTTTTCTGGTGGCATTCCTGAGCCTATGCCAATGCTCAATTGCACAAACGAATTTTTTGAATAGTAGTAACGCTTATCTCGGGCAAGCCCCACCCGGAGATACTCCTAAGGTATTTGCACCCGGGTTGTTGGCAGATAAAGGAGAGTTCTCGGCTAACAGAACGGCAATTTCCGGCGATGGAAAGGAAATTTATTACAGTACGAATACAAGTTGGGGCAACTCCAAGGACCTAAAGGTGAAATATTTCCGATATGATGGAAAAAAATGGATCGGTCCGACAATATTAAATGAGCATTTAGCGGAGACTGCTTTTTCTCCCGATTACAAAACGCTATACTTCTGCAGCGATGATTCAGGGAATATGGTATTCCGATCAATCAGAACCGAAACCGGCTGGAGTTCTCCGACCCAATATATCGTAAGAAGCTATCTGATCTATGATTTTATGCCTACTGAAAGCGGTAACAAATATGCCGCTAGTAACGGAACATGGGGAAAACCCTCTGACGCTAATTCATGGAGATTTAGTGTGATGCCTCCTTCAGACGCAGATACGACGATTAAAAATCTGGGCTCACCACCCAATTCAGAGGGGTTTAATGGAGACTTCTTTATTGCCAGGGATGAGTCCTATATGATTATTACGAGGGAAACCGATAGCCTTGGGGCTAAACTCTACATCAGTTTCCGTAAGAAAGATAAAACGTGGACAGATCTCGAAAGCCTGGGTCCGTTGATCAACGGTGGGAAGGCACACCGGTATGGTCAATTCGTCTCGCCTGATGGCAAATACCTATTTTACACGCACGGCACAACTGAGCAGGATTGTGCCATTTACTGGGTGAGGTTTGACCGTTTATTAAAAAAGTTGAAGCCTACAACTTTATAGCTTTAGGCAGCAGTTTGAGTTCAATTGATGATAATCCAGACAAAAGAAAATGGCCAATTGGCAGGTTTGAATTTGGCAAAGAATACTCATCTGAAGAGACAAAAAAAGTGATTGAAGAAATCAAAACTTTTCCCTTAAGGCTCGAGCAGATTACTTCAACATTTTCTGCCAGTCAATGGTATAAGTCGTACAAGCCAGGTGCCTTATCTGCCGGGCAATTGGTGAACCATTTAGGCGATGTTTACATGAGTGCCTATTTCCTTACCAAGTTGGTACTTACCGACGACGATCCCGATATAACCATTTATGATGAACATCTATTTAATCTTTTGCCGGATAGTGATTACATGGTTAATGCGACAATTGCCATTTTATCGAATTTAGTACAGCGATGGGTATTCCTATTATGTGCTATTCCGGAGGAAGATTTCAAAAGAAAACTATACTACCCAATATATAGTCGTTCTATTCCGCTTGTTGAATTAATCGCTTTGTATGCCTGGCGTGGAACATTAAACCTTGATCACTTAGAAATTATAAGAAACACGAATCCAAGCGAATTTAAATAGATCCCTATAAACTCTATGATGTGACTTTATTCACTTGGTCTCAAATGCTAATGCTCAAACTGAACTTTATCTCACATTACGGCACTTTATAAGTAGTTAGGAAGGGAAACCTATAGTCTTATCAATTCTTAGTTTAGATCTTTTTGACCATTGAAAAATCTACCATTTTGGGGGATAGATGCGGAAATTCCAATGTAGAGATTTGCAGGGGAGCATAACACTCCTAATGAAGATCGTAATGGAATCCGAAAAATTGACATATTCTTTTGGCTGGTTTAAATTTGGTAAACAATATTCTTGTGATGAGAGAAAAAACGTAATCGAACAAATAGAAACGCTACCGTCCAGACTTAAACAAATTATGTCTCTGCTTTCTGGCGATCAATTAGGTAAATCATATAAGCCAGGAGGATTGTCGGCGCAGCAATTAACAAATCATTTAGGAGATCTTTGCATGAATGCCTATGTCCGTACTAAATGTATGCTTACAGAAGACAATCCTACCATTAAAATTTATGACGAAAATCTATTTAATCATTTGCCGGATAGCAACTGCATGGCGAATGCATCGATCAACATTATATCTAACTTAACTCAACAATGGATTTTGCTACTATATGCCATTGCAGATGATGATTTCAACAGAAAACTATACAATTTCGAATACAACGTTTCTATTCAGTTTGATGAATTAATTGCTCTGTATGCCTGGCGTGGAAATTCTGTTCTTGCCCGTCTGGAAATGATACATAATACAAATACAAGCGAGTTCAAATAGACCATTTAAATGCAGACCTTATCTACCCCAATTAGGAATAAAGATCAAACCAAGCGAAAACTTATTGAAGCCGTTGGCGAAATTATAAAAACCAATGGCTATATAGGTTTGGGTGTGAATAAAATAGCAAAGACAGCCGGCGTCGATAAAAAATTGATTTACCGTTATTTTGGAAATATTAATTACCTGATAGAATGTTATCTAAATGAAAACGATTATTGGATTGTTCTTTCTAACAAATTTAACGAAGACATCGATCAAAATAGCGATCCAAATATTGAAGCATTGGTGACAGGGTATTTACAGAACAATTTTAAATTTTTTTATTCAGAGGTTGAGATGCAGCGATTAATTCTTTGGGGAATTTCTAATGCGAGCCCCTTAATAAAAGGAATCCATAAGGTCAGAGAAAATATAGCAAGGGAATGCTTTCAATTAACCGATCCATATTTTAAAGGGTCAAACGTTAATTTCAGGGCCATCACTGCGTTAGTAGTTGGTGGGATATATTTCACAATTTTGCATACCCGGCACAACGGCGGCATATTCTGCGATTTGGATATCAATTCGGAAGATGGGAAAGCAGAAATAATAAAGACTATTAAACAAATTACCGGTTGGGCTTTTCGCGAAAAACTGGGATAAATGACATTTTAAGAGAGTTCTCGCTTTCCGCTGCTATTGTAAACCCTATATTATCAAAAAGTAAATTTTTTATCTCATGTCACCACTTTTGAAATTTGTGGGATATACTTTAGGGGCGATTATGAAAAACCTTGTCCTCTATCAATACTTATCCATGAAATTATTGAAATATTAAAAAATAGCCTTCAATAATTGAATACATAATACTAAAAATATTTTATGAAGGTGTTATAGTAATTGCGGCAAACAGGCAATAATCGATTAATAACACTAAATGAAAAACAAAGAACAAACCAAACAAAAACTAATTCAAGCTGTCGGCGAAATTGTTAAGAAAGACGGCTTTGCTGCTTTAAAAATAAGCAAGGTTGCAAAAAAAGCAGAGGTTGATAGAAAACTGATCTATCGTTATTTTGGAGGTCTTAATAGTCTGATAGAAGCTTACGTTGTTGAAAATGATTACTGGATGGTTTTTTCAGAAAAAATGAAAGAACTTGTTTCAAATGTTGATTCTTCCGATAGTAAAAATCTAATCATCTCAATTCTGCAAAATCAATTCCAATATTTCTTTTCGGAGGAGGAAATGCAAAGTCTGATCCTATGGGAAATATCGGAAGAGAATCCTCTGATGAGAAGTATTCACAACGTAAGAGAAAGTATGGGTCAGCAATTTCTGGAATTAACTGATTTACACTTTAATGAAAGTAATGTCAATTTTAGGGCTGTAGCCGCTTTACTTGTAGGAGGGATTTATTATACTGTTTTGCACGCCAGGTATAATGGCGGAATAATATGTGATGTGGATATAAATACCTCTGAAGGCCAGTCGCAGATATTAACCGCCCTTGAACAGATCGTTGGCTGGGCTTACCAGGAAGCGGAAAAGTGAAAAGTAATGTAATAAGGAAATAAATAAAAGATGATTTTTAAAGAGGCATCTTATTATCCTTATTTGCAGTAAGGTGGCCAATCCCTTTTATTTGACTGGCAAAGAAATGCCCTTACATACTTCCATTAATAAATCGCATGGCAGTACTTCAATAGATAAAGCGATTTTGTATAATTCTTCGGCTGTCAGTTTGGTGGTATTGTTATTTGACAACTGAGTTAAGCGAGATTTACTTATTCCTGTCCGGCGAGAAATTTCGGCTTTATTAACCGAGCGTTTTGATAAAAATAGTCCTAAATCTGTCATCAATTACTAAATCCGTTACACTTATTTAGAATTAATGTACACCTGTTTAAATAAATGGGATAATATATTTAAATTTGGATATAATTTCGAAACGTATGTTTAGAAAATATAAACGTGTTTTTGAAATAAGAGTTATAAATAACGAAACTTATCCCAAGTTCTGAGTCAAATTTTATTTAGTTATGAATACTTCACATACAGATGTTGATCATCCCGATTTCAGCACGCTCACCGGAATAATGGAATATTTTAATAACGTGCCTTTCGAAACTTTCAAAATGGAATTAACTAAATGGTTTATGAAGGAATTGCCTGAAAGAAGGCCCGACTGGACTAAGGCAAACGGTGATCCAGCGTTACCCGAAAGTTTTGAGAAATTAATTGAATCTATTTTTCAGATAGCGAAATTAAAAGTCCCATCGAATCAAAAATAAACCTTCATTGCGAAAAGCTTAATTCAAGAAACAATCAACCCGTTGCTAAATTATAACTGACCATGTTTGATAAGAGATAGCTCCAACGCTAAAATGTCTTTAATTTACTGAAATCCAATAGCTCATTTACACTTACATCTAAAGCTTTTGCAATTTGAACTAAAATATAAGCAGTTGGATTCGCTCCTTGCTTTTCGTAACGGTTAATAAACTGTTTGTCTTTGCCATTGATAATTGCAGCCAACTCTGTTTGCTCTAAACCTTTCTTTTTTCTTAATTGCTCAATTCTCTTACCCAGCTTAGCCCTGAAATTAACTACCTCCTGATCCATCAAACCAAACTCAACTTTTTTTTAAATTAATGGTCAACAAATTTGTTTACTTTGTTTTTTTTATTAGATTTGAAATTCTAATAAATAGGTATAAATAAGAGTCTTGCAACTCCAAATTCTCACGCCGTTGAAGCAAGACAGCAGTTTATACCCATTTCTTATTTAGATATGCTATATTGGCGTGTCAAATAAGAGTGGGTTCTGCTGTAAATCCGTTTCAACGTAAGGCGTGAGAACTGAATGGAGTTACGGTTTGTAGAACCCACTTTTATGTTGGCAAACTTCCTCAAGACTCGTATTAATAATACGGGCATGAACAAAACTCCAGTAAACAGTTTAATCCTTTATCGTTTCCAACTGGCAGATGCTGTTGGACGTTTTGTTTATGCTTATTTCATTTCATTTTTTTCTTTAAAATTTCTTTTTAAAAACATAATAAAGTCTCCCGATTGAATTCGGCGAAAACGGCAACCCACGATCAGTAAATAGTTAATTATAGTAGGGTTGCCGTTTCTTTTCAGAGCCATATTCGGCTATTTCTTCAACAACCAAACTAATTGAAAATTTATGAAAAAAACTATACTATTAATAGTGCTGGCCGCGCTTTGCCTTTTTTTCCAGGCGGGAGCGCAGACCAAAATAACGCTTTCTGGGAAGGTAACGGATTCCACAGATCGACCTATCCAAGGCGCTACGGTAAAAATAAAAGCAACGGACATTTCGACCTCTACAAATGAAAAAGGAGAGTTTACACTTAACGCGAGTGAAACAAGCGGTGTATTAACAATTACGTTTGTAGGATATAAAGCTTTCGAAATCGACTTTAGCCCTACCAATAGAGGGCCTTTTGACATTAGCCTTGTCGAAGATAAAAGCACCTTAAAAGAGGTAAGCATTGTTTCCGATGGCTATCAAATCTTACCTAAAGAAAGAGCAACCGGAAGCTTTGTACTTATAGATAGCGCATTAATAAACCGAAGCGTTGGTACCAATATTCTAGACCGGCTGAATGGGATCACGAGCGGATTGATATTTAATCAGAATCCTCAAAATCCAAACAGTACGCCAATTACCATAAGGGGCACCAGCACTCTTTTTGCCAATGATCAGCCACTAATCGTGCTGGACAATTTCCCATACGAGGGTGATTTAGGTAATATTAATCCCAATGACATTCAAAGTATTACTGTGTTAAAAGACGCTGCCGCTGCAAGCATTTGGGGAGTGAGGGCAGGTAACGGGGTAATTGTGATAACAACCAAAAAAGGAAAAACAAATACGCTCCCTCAGATTAATTTCAATTCAAATATAACCATAGCCGATAAACCTAATTTGTATTATACTCCACAATTGACCTCTGCGCAATACATCGGGGTCGAAAAATATTTGTTTAACCAAGGATACTACTATAATACAAGCGACGGATATAGTTATATCTCACCTGTAGTCGATCTCTTAAACGAAAATCAAAATGGACAGCTTTCAACAGCTCAACTGAACGCTCAGCTTAATGCCTTATCAAACGATGACGTAAGAACTGACATGGAAAAATATTTATACCGCAAACCAGTCAGCCAACAATACGCGTTGAGCGTAGCCGGCGGGGGTAACGCCAATAAATATTTTATTTCCGCTGGTTTTGATGACAATCTTCAGCCTCTGGTAACAAATAGTTATAACCGTGTAACTATAAACGCCAATAACACCTATTCTTTGATAAAAAACAGGCTGGAATGGACGAGCGGTTTAATGTTCACCCAAAGTACTGCAAAAAATAATACAAATGGCTTTGTACCGAGCACCCCATACGAAATGTTAAAAGATGCAAATGGAAATAACCTCGCCGTAGTCCCTTCAGGTGGTGGTCTTCGTGGTTCTTATATCGATACAGCCGGTGCGGGTAAATTGCTCAACTGGCAGGATATACCATTGGACGAAAATTACCCGGACCAAACAACTACAACTACCGATTATCGTTTTAGTAACCAACTGTCACTGAAACTGATGCCCGGCCTGCAGTTATCTGCTTATTATCTCTATGAAAAAGGGAATACGGATATCGTCACAGATAATTCAGCTGATTCTTATTATGTCCGTAACATGGTCAATACTTATTCGCAAATCGATCCCGTTACAGGGCAGGTAACTCAAATTATTCCCGAAGGAGATATTTTAAATAAAGATAACAATAGTTACACGCTAAATACCGGGCGCTTATTACTGAATTACGATAAGCAGGTTGGCCGGGATCAGCAGGTTACCGCCCTGGGTGGTTATGAAGTAAGTGATTATACCAGTAACGAAGACACCTATACCTTCTACGGATACAACCCTTCAACCGGGGCCAATGGAAATCAGACCATAGACTTTGCGGATTATTTCCAGCAATATTATGGATATAACACGGGGCAGATACCAACAGGGCTGACGAGCCAGGGCACAG
This sequence comes from Bacteroidota bacterium, assembly GCA_013286235.1. Taxonomy (GTDB): domain Bacteria; phylum Bacteroidota; class Bacteroidia; order Sphingobacteriales; family Sphingobacteriaceae; genus Mucilaginibacter. The sequence goes on along the minus strand of JABDGE010000003.1, from coordinate 74,528 downwards.
TTGATAGAAATCGTTCCTATTTTGCCAACGCCTCTTATAGTTATAAAAAAAGATATATCATTACTGAAAGCGCTCGTCGTGACGAATCAAATATTTTTGGCGTCAGTACAAATCAAAAAGGCGTACCGCTCTGGTCAACCGGATTGAAGTGGAAAATTAATGATGAACCTTTTTATAAGCTTGACTTCTTGCCGCTATTATCCTTACGCGCGACTTACGGTTACAATGGTAATACCGATAAGTCGACAACTGCCTATTTAACTACGCTTTCGCAATCAGGAGCCGTAAATTCTTTCAATGCGCCGTATTTAGTGGTTACCAACCCTCCAAATCCCGGCCTCAGATGGGAAAAGGTTGCGGTTACGAATTTTGGATTAGACTTTGGATTAAAGAATAATCTGCTGACAGGTACAATCGAGTACTATATTAAGAATGCAACTGATTTAATAGCCAATAGTCCTGTGGCACCGCAATCCGGAAATACCCAATTCAGGGGGAACGCCGCCGATATGCGCGACAATGGAATGGATGTTCAGCTAAATCTACAGATTTTGAAATCGCCTATAAGCTGGAATACGATGTTCCTTTTTAACTACGTGACAAATAAAGTTACACGTTACGAATTAAGTGCAGGCACTAATAACAATATCGTACAAGGCAATTATCTGAATCCTTTAGTTGGCTATCCAATTTATTCGATTTTCAGTTTCCCGAGTGCCAAACTGGATGATAAGGGCAACCCGCAGGGTTATTTGAATGGGCAGCTTAGTGAAGATTATGCTTCAATTGAAAATTCAACCTCGCCTTCGAATTTAAAATATAATGGTTCAGCCACACCATTGTATTTTGGAAGTGTCATGAACAACTTTAACTACAAACAGTTGTCGCTATCTTTTTTGATTACTTATAAACTTGATTATTATTTCCGTAAGCCGTCATTAAACTATTCATCACTATTCGGATTCCCAGGTTCCGCCGGGAATTTTAACCAGGCCGATTTTAGCAATCGCTGGCAAAATCCTGGAGACGAAAACCACACAACTGTTCCGTCAATGATCTACCCGGACGATCCGGCCAGGGATGAATTTTATACCTATTCAAATGTGCTTGTCGACCGTGCAGATAATGTTCGGTTACAAGACGTACGATTCGGTTATACGTTGGATAAGAATTCAATCAATAATTTACCTTTTAAAAGCTTACAACTATATGTCTATGCCAATAATTTGATGATACTTTGGCGAGCAAATCACGACGGTCTCGATCCCGATTCTCCATACAGCCCGCCACTGGCAAAATCAATATCACTTGGAATTAGAGGGTCATTTTAACCTAAAATATTAAAAACATGAAAAAATCATATATCACACGTACTTTGATTGTTGTAAGTTTTTTAACAATCGGATTTTTAATAAATAGTTGCACGAAAGGGTTCCTAGATGCTAAACCAAGCACCGCAATTGTTACGCCCACTTCGCTTTCGGATTTTCAACAATTATTAGATTATACGCTTACCAACAAAACATCGTCATTGCCGCAACTTTCCTGTGACGATTATTACTTTATTAACGACACCGCCTACCAGGCCGGATCGCCGACTGAACAAAATGCCTATGTTTGGAATAAAGACCTTTTTGGCGGACAGGTAGCACGACCGGATTGGAACTCGCCGTATCTCTCCGTATTTTATGCAAACAGCGCTATAAGCGGGCTTAATTCATTAAAAGTTTCACCCACAGATCAGGCCCAGTATAATGATATTCTTGGACAAGCCTATTTTATGCGGGCTTTTTCTTTTTTCGATCTTGTAAAAAACTTTTCGCCCGTTTATGACGATGCAACAGCTTCAACCGACCTGGGCATTCCCTTGAAACTTAATCCTAATGTTAATGAAAATGAACCGCGTTCGACGGTAAAGCAAACATACAATCAGATTATTTCAGATTTGGGTACCGCATGCCGTTTGCTTAGTCCCAATCTCCCAGCTCAAAACCTAAATAGAGCCAGTAAACCATCTGCTTTTGGATTGTTTGCACGGCTATATCTTAGTATGCGAAAATATCCGCAAGCAGAACTTTATGCAGACAGCGCATTGGCATTGTATAACACTTTAATTGACTACAATACAATTAGCAAGACCTCACATGTGCCTTTTACGCGGACGAATGCTGAATCCTTATTTTATTCTACCTATGCGGGTGGGTACAATGTACCGGTTTATAATTCAGCGGATAATATTAACATCGACACCACATTGTTGGCTTCTTATGCGCCGAACGACTTAAGAAGATCAATTTTTTTTATTACAAATTCATCAACCGGTCTTATAAAGGCAAAAATAGGATATTCTGCAGGCGGAAATACATTTTCCGGTTTGGCAACAGATGAGATTTATTTAATCAAGGCGGAGTGCGCTGCAAGGCGCCAGGATAGTCAGACTGCTCTTCAATACTTGAATGCGCTCTTAGTAAACCGGTTCACTACGGGCACTTATATCCCGTATACGACAGCTACTGCAAATATTTTATCGACTATTTTACTGGAGCGCCGTAAGGAGCTCGTGTGGCGCGCCGGTTTACGATGGGACGATTTAAGGCGCCTAAATAAAGAAGGAGCAAATATAACCCTCACGCGAGTTCTCAATGGTGTAACCTATACCTTGCCGCCTAATTCACCGCTTTATGTTTTCCCGATCCCGGATGATGAAATCGCTTTGAGCCGCATACAGCAAAATATAAGATGATTTAATTACAAACACTGAAATGATTGGTAAAATTATGAAAAACTATTATCGATGCCTGACCTTACTATTGTTCATTTATGTTTTGCCTGCATCTTTAACCGCATCGGCAATAGATAGCGTAAACATAACCGGGGTACTTACTCCTGGTACAGTAGGGTTTAATGGCGGCTTTTTCAATTGCAAGGTAATTGGAAATAATGCCAGTGAGGATGAGACAATGTTCTCAAAAAATTTTGAGGCTGCTATTAAGAATAATCAATTTAAAATTACGGTTCCCGCCAACTCGGATTTATTTTACGCTACATTTTCATTAACAGATACAGCAGGAAAGACGAAAATTCTTAGTGTCGGAAACGAATCTGAAGCTTACCTCCTGCAAAAAGGGGACAGCATAAATATAAGGATTAATGGCAGCTTTATGGTATTTTCAGGGAGTGGGGCCGAGAAACTGTCTTGCCAGTTTAATCTATATAGTCTTATGAACCTGCCAAACGGTGCGAATGATAGATATTGTGACCTGATAAGCAATGGAGATTATTCTCAGGCGTATTCATCGAAGTTAAGAATGATAAAAATTCAGCTGGCGATGAAGAGGGCGGTTCTTAATTCTTACCAAAACAGTTTACCTGCATCAGTCATAAACAGGTTTTACGCTGATCACCTCGGAATGTTATATCATGATACTTTTTACAGCCTCTATACAGGTGATAAAAAAGATTTATATAAAATAAAATATTTGAATGACTTAAACATAAGTCTGGGATCAGCTGACACCAGTTTAGCTGCGCTTTCATCGATATATTATTCACAATGTTTATTGTGGAAAGAATTAACATTTCTCAGGTTTCAAGGGAATACAAATAATTTCAACAGATTCTCTTTCAAGCAATTGTATGATAACATATGCAATAAATATCAAGGCGGGCTCAGGGATAAAATTTTACTACAGGCATTTGTCGATATGAAAGGTATGCATATGCCAGGAATGAATAAAACGGACGATGTGTTTAATTATGTGGATGATGCTTTATCGATCATGGGAAACAATGAAAGCAAAAGAATGCTTCAGGAATGGAGGGAAAAAGTAGCAATAGGGAAAAATGCGTACGAATTTAATTTAGAGGGTGAAAACGGCCAACGATATAGTTTGGACGATTTTAAAGGCAAGATAATAGTAGCTGATTTCTGGTTTAACGGGTGTATGGGTTGTACCCAAATGCCTGGCGCACTTAAAACGGTATACGAGAAATATAAAGATGACAACCGTGTAGCCTGGTTAAGCATTTGTGTCGACAAGGATGCAAAATGGTGGCAGTACGGCATGAAATCAGGTTTATATACGATGGCCGGGGAAATCAATTTGTTTACTGACGGCATGGGATCTACACATCCTATGCTGGCGCATTATGGTTATTCCACTTTTCCGCAGCTGCTTGTTATAGATGGAGTTGGGCATACTGCAGATGCTTATCCTCCTGATCCGAGGATTGATAAAGGTGAGAAGTTGATTATTCTGATTGACAAATTATTAAGATAATTTTATAAAAAGGAACGGAAATTTTTTTCCGCTCCTTTTTATGACCTCGTTTATTCGTCGACATATTGTGCATCGCTGGCTCCAGCCACCCCCGAAATAGGGTAACCCGATGGGTTGCTGTTTGAAAACTGGGCAGGTATCATTGCATCTGTGGATTCTACAACGCATAAATGCGAATTTGTCCCGGTGCAATCGTCAAGGTCATAACTCGTCACCAGATTATAGTTTGTGCCGTCATTTGTCCAATACCTTTCGGACAAATTTGTTTTCGTTTTAATATTGGTAAATGCACTAAACCCAATTGCTAAGGCACCAACTATCAGGCCCAAAGCGATTTTTTTGAAATTTTTCATGTTTTTAAGTTTTTAATTAGTATTCGATCTGCTGAGCCACAAAGCAAACACGGCAATCGCAATAAATGCGAGATTGAACCATACATGTTGTATCCAGCTTAATTTTTCGATAACGCCACCGCAATGACAAGGCAGTTTGGTCGCCCACAGTAACATGCTTATGATATAAACGGTAAAGACGGCCATCAGTCCTACAAAAGCACTCAGGCCCAATTTATATGTTCGAGGAATAATCAATAGCGTCGATATAAGTATTTCAGCTAATGGGACGATCCAGGCTATATAACTGGCCAAACTCCTTATTAACGCTACCTTGGACAGGCCATTTTCAAAGCGCCGATGATCTGCGATTTTGCTATATGCTGCGTATAAAAATAAAAAAATGCATATCAGGCAAATGCTAAAGATCAGCCATTCTTTTGCTTTTTCAGAAAGACGATAGCTCGTTTTCTTGACAGTCAAACTTTCCATAAGACGTGTAAGTGTTATTCATTGAGATGTTCGTAATACGGCTTCAGCCGTAAGCAGGTGCGTAACCTGCAGTTTGTATCTTTTCTTTATTTGTCGCGGCCTCCTTTCTTTTGTATTACGTGAGCTGTTATTCAGTAATGAATTAAATTGATGTAGTTATAGTTTCCAATCTAAAATGTTGGATAAAATTATACCATCAAGGTTGTTAAGCCGTGCGTCATCTGATGCGGTTTGCGCGTTCAGGTAACACAATTTGTTTCGTCAAATGATTAGGCAGGTGCGTCATTTGGCAGTACATGAAAACGATATCAATGATTACTAATGTTTGGCAATAAGCCGGGCAAGCGTTTCACGGCTCATATTGAGGTATGAGGCGATCATCCTGGACGGTGCTTTCTGGAAGAGGGTTTTATTGTCTTTCCGCAGCAAGCGATAACGATCCTCATTGGGGAGGGAAATAAGAATTTGCCGTTGAAATTCTTGATACTGGAATTTGAGTAACAAAGCCTTAATTAAAGCTGATATTTCCGCATATTTCGTATTCAAATCATGAAGTTCGCTATAAGTAAGGGTAATCAGTTTTGATTCTTCCATGATTTCCGTATAGTAATAGGATGAAACTTTATAGTATCCTTCACAGGAAAATATGATATTCCCGGGCGCCCAAAACTTAACCGTATGTTCCTGCCCATTCTGATCATAGAAATAGTTTCTGGCGAAACCAGTTTCTATAAACGATAACCTGCTTTCCGTTTGACCCGCCGCATGGATAATTTGATGCGGCTTATAAAACTCCTGATGCAAGCTTTCCTCCAAAGCTTGTATAAACTTTTCCGATAAATCAGTTACACTTCTTAAAAATGTAATTATGGACGTTGTATCCATTTGCCGGTAGATTTGATATTACAATTGGTTTATCCAATTCTCCGCCAATTGATTCATATCCTATCGATGAAGGAGAAGGCCCTCCAAAAATAATAGAGCAAATTTTGGAAATATGAGACATGCCAAAAAATATCGCAATAATTAACAAAAAAGTGGTGCAAGTTATCCAATGTCCCAACTTTTGATTTTTTTGAGACCTATTTTCGGCCGTTTATAAAAATATCTATCTATATATGAAAATTGATTTTGAAAAAGCAAGCTTTAAGGACTTTGAGTTTATCGAAGGGCAAAACGTCTACACGACGGCGCTGGAATTTGAAAAGTACCTGAATTTTCTGAAGGCCAACGGCCACTTAAATTACCGGATCGAATCCCTGTCGCCATGCGGGCCGGAAATGGACTTATTACTACCGGGCGATTCCGAACCCACCCGTTCTGTATGCCTGGTTTCCAACGACTACCTGGGCTTTAGCCAGCATCCAAAAATAAAAGCGGCTGTTATTGACGGAATTGAAAGGTTTGGAACGGGTTCGGGGGCATCACCAGCCATTGGCGGTCATTTTATTTACCATCAGCAACTTGAAACAAAGATCGCTGAGTTTTATAAAAGGAAGGATGCTATACTATATACGACGGGCTATACAGCCAACAGTGCTACCCTGCTGTGCTTGCTTCATAAGACTGATTTAGCGATCCTGGATATGGCGGTTCATGCCAGCGTTTATGAGGGATGCCTCACGACCAACGTTAAAACGTTTCTACACAATAACCTGGAGATGCTCGAACAAGTTCTTAAAAATGCACAGGACAAATACATTACCAAAATGGTCGTTATCGATGGCGTGTATAGCCAGGACGGCGATATTGCCCACCTCGACAAAATAGCGGAGCTTACGCACAGGTACGGCGCTTACCTCGTTGTTGACGATGCCCACGGAATCGGCGTTGTGGGGGATACCGGCCGCGGGGTGATCGAAATGTATGATTTATTTGACCAAGTGGATATAATCACCGGTACGTTCAGCAAGGGGTTGGGTAATATTGGCGGGTTTGTTATCGCAAACGCTGAAATTATCACCTACCTCAAGTTTCAATCAAAACAGCATCTATTTTCTACCACGGCCACCCCTGCGGTAATGGGGATCATTAAGGCAATTGAATTGATCGACGAGGAACCATTCTGGAGAACAAAGCTATGGGACAATATCAATTACATAAAAAATGGCCTTATCGATCTGGGCTTTGAGGTTGGACCCACTGCTTCCGCAGTGATCCCGGTGAAGGTGGGCGAAATTCCCAAAACACTGGAAGCGGGCAGGCTGCTGTTAAATTTGGGCGTTTACGCTAATCCTATCATGTACCCGGCTGTGTCCAAAAAGAACTCGCGGATCAGGCTAAATATCATGGCTGGTCATACCAAGCATCATTTGGATAAGGTATTAAACGCCTTCAACGATATTGACCGGAAGCTGAACATTTCAAAACAACTGAAAAACACGGCTGATTAATCCCGAAGACTATCCACAAAAGTTTAGCGAATATGGTCAAGGCAAAATACGAGGACAAAGCTGTCATAGTAAACATACTGGCAAGTGCGTTCAAAGAAAATCAAAGCGTAAATTTTATTGTTCGGCAAGACAAATTCTTGTCACGGCGAATCAGTGCGCTAATGGAATATTCCTTTAAAATATGTTACCGTTTCGGTGAAGTTTGGATATCAAACGACCGTAAGGCCTGCGCCCTGACACTGTCACCACATCTGAAACGGACCTCATTAGCATCCATTTGGCTTGACATTAATTTGATCTTTCGGGCCATTGGAATTAATGGCATCGTAAAGACCATAAAGCGGGAGTCGCAGGTCAAGAAGCTTCAGCCGAACGAAAAAATGGTTTACCTGTGGTTTATCGGGGTTGCCCCTTTGTATCAGCACCGGGGCATTGGCAGCAATTTACTGAGAGAAATTATTACCGATGCTGATGAAAAGAAGCTAATGGTTTGCCTGGAAACGTCTACGTTAAAAAACCTGCCCTGGTACGAACGTTTTGGATTTGAAATTTATAATCAGCTTGAACTTGGGTACACCCTGTTCTTTTTAAAACGAAAACCAAAAGACTAATAACAAATGCTGGTATTCGGGACACAAATCCATATTGTCACATTCATATTTATTATACTGGAAATGGGTATGTTCATTTTCCAGTTTTTTTATTATTTATTCCGGCCGCAGGATAAAATCCGATTGTGGTATTTGCTGTTGCTTTTTCTAATGCTCTTTTATAATATCACAGGCGGCCTTTTCCCTGATCCTAAAATACAGATCCCGATACCAACGCAGGAAATGGTAGCCTATGGCAGCGGGTTTTTAATGGCCTCCTATTTCCCTTTTTATTTTTACAAGGCTTTTGACCTCAAATCCTTGCGCTGGCATGCGCTGTACGGCGTCCCGCTGTTTTTGATGCTGCCTTATTTGATTTTTTTTGTAATTGTTTATTCGATCAACGGCAACCTGAATGCTGACATCAAATTTGGAATGATTGCGCCTTTAATATACGCAATCGTGCTGCTTTGGGTGATTTTTCGCGCCATAAGAAGGGAACACAAAGAGCAGCGAAATAAAAATAAATACTTTGAAGAAATAGCGATGCACTGCGCAGTCACGCCATGGGCGGCCCTGGCGTTTTTCGGAATAGTTGAAAGCAGCCAGCTCATCGAGGTTTTGTGTACCAATACCGGGATCATTGCGATCAGCATACTTTTTATATGGAAATCCATTAAGCAGGCCAGGCTGGAATATCAGCAGTTTACGGAAATGGTAGTTCACGGGGTGCGCCCGGAACTGTTTGCAGAGAACTGCCTTAAATATAAACTCACTAACCGGGAAGTCGAGATCGTAAAATTATTAAGAAGCGGTTTAAATGCAAAGGAAATAGGTGACCGCCTGTTCATTGCCGAAAGAACGGTAACCACCCATTTGCAAAATGTGATGGGCAAGACGCAAACCAGGAGCCGACTTGAATTACTAAGGAAATTAGAACTGGGCATTTTTAACGCGCCCGACCAACTCAAACTATCGTAAGGTAACAATATTTTTCAAATCCGGATGAGCCGCATTCAACCCTCATCCTTTAAATCAACGTACCTGATAAAATCTTCAATAAATTTTCTCGCGAATATTGCCCCTTCCGCATCGCTTCTCATCACATCATCATCCCCGAGATCGGCGGCTTCCCCGTAGATAGCTTTTTTTAAATCGACGCGTTGCTGCTGTTTTGCCATCTTTTCCCTTAAAACTTCTATCATACTATAATCCGGGATGCCTCTAATTAAAAGATCGCTAAAATTTTCGTACGGCGAAAGATCGACCTTTATAAGTTTGAGCATGACTTCACCGAGCTGTATCGTTTCTTTTTCGGAATGATCTTTCCTGTTCATTGCGGACATTTCCAAAATTAACGCCAAAAACATTTCCGGTGATCCATTCCAGCCTCGTTTTCGTTTGAGCAATTTTTTTAACGAAAAAAGTCCCATAATTTCTAAACGTTGATTTGTCTTAATTAATCTTTCAGGGTTTTCAAAAATAGCTTTTGTGCAATAGAAATCAAAAGTACCGATCAGATTATTACATTCAAAATCAATAAAATACGTGATTTTACGTAGTTACCCAAATCTCCCTTTTACGTATTTACATTCCCGTATAATCCCCTGAATTTTGCATTTCTTAATAATTAAACGATTACGGTTAAATATAAAACAGGACGGAGATAAAGATGATCTACAGGATGAGTAAACTGTTAAATTTGGTTGATGAAAAAATTGCCCCGCCAAATTTAATAGGAGGGATAATAACAAATGAACAACTAATAGATTGGAATTTAATACTGGCATCGGAAGGCCGCGAATTGAAACACGCGTTTTTCCTGGAAACAGATGCATCACCAAAAGAAAAACAGAATTTGCTGAGTCAATTGTTGTATTTGAGCAATACAGTGAATGCTTACCTATTCCGCTTTTCACCCAGTTGGAAAGACCATGAGCAAGTTTCACTGATCAGAGGATTTTACTTAAAGACAATTAATTTTTTAGAATTGCTTATTGCTAATTTGGGAACTTCCGAACCTGAATTTCATTTTAATCAATCTATATCTGATTTTCAGCTAAAGGCGATTAAGCCGCAGTTAAACCGCCAATACGCTTCACTAAAAAAACACCTGGATGCTGCTGCTATCGATCAGGACCTGAGAAACCTGTTTTTAAAAGGAGTGTTTAAATTCATAAGGAAAAAGCAATTGACATTAAGGGACACAAATTATTTTCAAACACTTGTTACAGCATTATTCCAAGCAACCGAACTGGATACCGAAAGCTTAAAAGAGATACTTTGCCTTTATGATTTTAACCTGCCGGAGTTCTTTACCTATATGATTAATAGCTGGCAAAACAGTTTACTTGACATACCAGGGTTACTTGACCAACTTGAAAGGATCGTGGTCGTACGGGATACCTTACAAAATATCCGTGGTCAAAAATCAGACCGGTTATTGACATGCGAAGCATCCCTCATTACTAATTTGAAATGTTTCCTGGAGGAAAAAGGTCAGGTCATCAAACAATTGCTGCAACTACGAAGGATTGTATTGAAAGATACCGAATTATCTAAATCTTCTAAACGGCTGCAAATCAATTTGCCGGTAGCACAGTTCGGTTTACTGATACGGATGCTTGTGGAGAAGGGACTTTTGAAGAAAGAGAATATGGGTGAAATGTTTACCTTTTTTGCCGCTAATTTTTATACCCCGCAGACTGCTTTTATTTCAGCGGAGAGCTTGCAGAAGAAATCTTCGGACGTAGAATTTGCAAACGCTCAAAAGATGAAGGGGCACTTGATCGGAATGCTCAACTGGTTGAATGCCAATTATAACTTATCTAATTATAGCTGATTAAACATCATGGGAGATATTCATCAAAATTAAAATAACACTATTTGGAAGAAGTCACAAGAGTTTTACCCCCCCCCCAAAAAAAAAAATTGAAGTAATAAATTCCGTAATGTAGTTGAATTGTTTCCTATAAAAAAAGCACTGGCTGTTAAAACATCCAAAACAAATAAACAGTGGTGAAAGGTAGTCCCGGCTTTGCCGGGGCCAAATACTAAGAAGGTAACGAATCTTTCACAAGAATTATCTTTTTTAGTATGTTCTGTATGTGCTATACATCACGCAGGGGCCTGTTTGAAATCAATTCAATTTCATAAAGAGCCACAGGCGAAGCCGTTGCCGATGTTAAGGCAATAAATTGTCAGGTCTGTCAAACGAAAATAAGCGCTTCAATACCTGGATTATTATGCACCTGCCCGGCTTTTAGAGCAGTTAAAGTACTTTCCTTATAGTAACGCCCTATTGGTATTTGCCTGCCCCCGATCTCGACATAGGATACCGTGAAAGACGTTATATTGACACGCGAAACAATAAACGACCGGTGAATACGTATAAAACCGATATTACCCAACCAGCCGTCTACCTGGCTGATCTTAAGCTTGGTAGTGATACTTCCGCTGGCCGTAAAAATTTTAACATATTGACGCATGCTTTCAAGATAAATAATATCGCCGATAAAAATTTTCATCTTCTTTTTATTTACTGATACGAGGAGAAAGGGCTTTTCCGTAATCCTTTGTGTAACCATTTCGGCGTGGTTTTTTTGCAGGAAGAATTTATTTACCGCCTTTACAACTCGTATGAAGTCGAAAGGTTTTAAAAGGTAATCAACAACATTATGTTCATAACTTGGCAGCGCATATTGGTGATAAGCCGTGGTAATTATTACGGGCGGGCATTGCATTACCGACTTCATAAAATCTATGCCCTTTAATTCAGGCAAATGCATATCCAAAAAAATGAGGTCGATTTTAAACTGCTGCAATATTTCAATTGCTCGTATGGCATCAGTGCAAATGTGCTGTAGCCGCAATGATGGCACCAGATCGATATAATCTTTCAGCACCTCAATTGCAAAGGGCTCATCTTCAACAATTATACAGTCATAGTTTAACATGATCTTTTAAGTCGATGGTTAAATTTACGGCATAGCTTTCGGTTTCATCAACAACTTGCAAAATATTACCGGGGTAAATAAGTTCAAGTTGACGCCTCACATTTTTTAACCCCAAATTACCTTCGGGATTTCTCTCTATGATATTGTTTTTTGAGTTTTTGATCTGGAAAAAAAGCAGGTCTTTTTCCAACCTCAAACTGATATCAATATAGCAATTTTTCCGGGTTTCGCTTACCCCGTGTTTAAACGCATTTTCAACAAATGGCAGCAAAATAAGGGGCGCCACCTGCTGCGACGTATATGCCATTGCTTTCTTAAAAGATACCGACAGCCGGTCGTTGTAGCGCATTTGCTCCAGCAAAATGTAATCTTCAATTATCTTTATTTCAGTTTCAATCGGTATGGTTTCGCTTTGTGTTTCATATAAAGTAAATCGTAACAGTTGCGAAAGCCGTAAAACAGCCTCCGGGGTTTGCAACGATTGTTTTCGGGCCAGCGCATAAATATTATTGAGCGTATTAAACAAAAAATGCGGGTTAACCTGTGCTTTTAAAAAGTTCAGCTCCGATTGCAGCTTTTCTTTGATAAGGTTTTTTTCAACAAACAGGGCATTTACCTGGTGTATATACAATTCTGTAATACTTAAAAGACCGCAAACTATCAGGAAGTCCATTATAGCAGTCCCTACACGATTAGCACTAAACATAGCATCGGGCGGCGCAATATGGTAGGCAGGCGCATAATATACAGGCGGGTTGTGGTAAATGTAAGGTGTTCCTGCTTTTATAATCAATTGCCGCATAACTACAAAACCAGTAAGTACAACTACGCAAAACAAAATAACATACAGCTTTTGTTTTGCATGTTTAAAACCTATGCGATTAATGCCGTCTAACAGCAGGTAAAATGAAGCTATTTTTGGCCCTATCAGTAATAACGAAAAAAGGAAAGATTGTTCAACCAAATCGGCTTTGCGGTATGGGTATCGCTGCCAAAGCATAAGCATGTCGAGTGAATAGTCGAACAAAAAATAAGTTATCCATACTCCTGTATGTATTTTCTTACGGTTGAGCATAAGCAAATATGCTTATTTAAAGCTTTTCTGATTACATAGATGGTGTTATTAATGTATGATGTGATACTAAAACACCGTTTTGAAATATAAATTATGCAGTTGGTATACTAATACCCGTTTTATGTATACTATGGAAAATACCGGCGGCCTGTTTATTTTATTTGTACGATAGATTTAAAAAAAAATGAAACGGATATTTTTATTGGTTTTTTGCATACTTGGCAGATATACCGTGTTCGCGCAAACATGCTCATGTCCGGACCTTTTGGGCCAGGTTATTTCAAAAACGGAAAGCGACTATGCGGGTTATATTCATAAAGTAAAAGAAAAAGACAGTTCGCAATATATAGGGCTTAAAGCCATGCTGAAAAACAAGGCGGTCAACACCTCTTTTATTGATTGCTATGGCGTGTTACAGCAATATGTTGCCTTTTTTCACGATGGGCATTTAGACATTTTTGAATCGCCGCCAAAACAACCCGATAGTTTAGCCGCTACGGTTAAAACTCTTTCTGTACCAGCAAATTATAAAGAAATAATTTCTCAAAAGACCGGAAAGGATTCTATAGAAGGCATTTGGACGACGGCCGGTTACCAGCAGGTGGTCATAATAAAAACAGGTAACAATACCTTTTCGGGTGTGGTACAGCAAACATCTTCGCCAAAATGGGCACCGGGTATGGTAAAAATGGAAATTGAAAAAACGGCCAAAAATACCTATAATATATCAGTTTACAGGGGCGATTTTGCCCGGCTACGTTTTGAAGATATACATATTTTTAAAAATGTTTTCCTGGCAATGGGCAATTACCGGTTTGCCAAAACCTGGCCTGTCAACGCTGAGTACAAATACATAAATACCAAAGACCCGCAGTTGCCTGTTATAAAGGTTATCGATAAAAACAATGTACTGCTTACTGTGCCCTCGGCATTAATTGACGGTCGTTACCTCGACAGTTTGCTTACAAAAAATGATGCGCTCATTAAATCGACACCGAATTTAATCGTTGATGTGCGCGGCAATGGCGGCGGTAATTATATATGGGGAAGCATTTATGATATCGCCAACACCATTGTACGCCCCGAACCGAAGAAACCTGGCGTCAGCGACCTGATGCTTATGGCATCGCGGGACGATGCCGTCTACCTTTACAACATGAGCGCATATTACCGGAAAAAGAAAGACGACCGGGCGACTAAGTACTACGACAGCCTTATAACGGTAATCAAGGCCAATCCCGGTACGATGATTGGCTTTTCGTTTTATCGCTCCAGGCCGGATACCGACAAAAGAGTAGTGTACAAATATCCGGCGCACATTGCAGTTATTACTGATAAAGCAGTAGCAAGCGCCGGCGAAGCCTTCATTATAGGGCTAAAGGAAACCAGCTCAAAAATGACTTTATACGGTGATAATACGTTCGGCATGATTGATTACAGCAGCGTTAATGCCTTGCCGATAGGCGATAAAAACTGCCCATGGTATTATTGGGGCTACCCGGTATTTTTCTCGACGGATATAAAAACAAATCCCATCAACCCAACGGGTATAAAACCCGATATTTACATACCCGCGCAGGAGAAAGACTGGGTACAATGGGTTGCCAACGATCTGAACGAAAAATTCAAAAAATAAGGTTGGTTATTACGGCTGATTAGGTCAGTAAGAACTATTCGTTTTGAGCATAACTATAGCAATCCCCCGTCGTGCGATGTTATAATCGGGTTCAAAAACATCAACAGCGCAATCAAGGCCGGAAAGATATTTTTCCAATATTGATTTTACCAAATTCCAATCCAGCCCACCGTTTCCACAACCAGGGGCAGGCATTGCCAAACTTTTGATATCGTTTTCCATCAGGTATGCCCGAAGCGCTGTCAGGCCTTTTTCTACATATCCATATTGGGACGGTAAACGCCAATGCGTTTTTGTCGGCAGATTAATTATCAATTTGTCCCCTAAAATCAAGTCGCGGTCTTTGACCGCCAAAATTTTTCCTATTTCAACCTGCCCAAGACAGCAGGCATTTTTATAGACCGCGAAATTATGGGGATATGCCCATCTGAATTGGAGGGCAATCCCTTTACCCATTACGCCTACGGTATTCACTGTATTGACTAAGGCAACCGCCGGACTATCCAGCAGGTTGCCCTTTACGTAGTTTATCATCCTTTAATTTCCCTATCCAATGCCAACAATTTTTGGTATAAATCTTTCCAATAGTCCTGTAAGCGCAGGTGCATTGGAGTTGGATTTGTAACCCTGTAATGGCGGTAATCGTCCGCCTGCAGAAGCGCCAGTGCCAAATCTGTAACTTCAATTTCCCTGCCGTCCAAATCAATAATTTTCATCGTGTTTAATCTTTAATGCCCGTTGTTAATTATGCTACTTTAAGATGGAATTTACTTGATTTCATCTTTACTTCCTTCGCAACCGTTGGCGTAATTTTTAAGGGCTGTGCCCTGAACTCTTTCAGGTTTAGAAAAAATCCCCTGTTGAATAACATGCCCTCGCGAAACAACTGCCACAACAGGGATGCCCCAAGATTGGCTAAGGAAGAATTGATAAATAAGTCTTGCTTGGCTAAGGCTTCCGCCAATGAACAACTTGGTGTATTGTCTGTACTTTCAGACGCCAATAGCAATTCCTTAAATTCGTCTGTCACCATCGGTAATTGATCAACCGTTTGGTATTTTTTCATAGCAGGTTGTATCACTTTTCCGATGGTAGAAAGTATGACCTGCCCGGTGAAACGGCTGTTGCCGAAATCCATATAATAAAGCGGTCTGTTCCTGCCATGTCCGCTATTCTTGTTCAGGTTTTTGAGGATACCGGCTATTTCTAATCTTGCCTGTACCGTATCGACGCAGGAAATGGTTAACCCTGCCTGTGCTAAAGCTGCATCATTGGAAAACAGGGACTTGTCATAAAGCTGCGGTACGGCTTTCCAGTTGGTGCCGAAAAACAGGTTTACCCGGTCAATCAAAGCGACCGCTTTATATTTTTTTAATTCGGCGGTGGCAAATAGCTGTCTGCCGAGGTTTGCCCTTTCCACCCTGTCATTGTCAAAAAGGCGGACAAACAAGCCGGGATGGTTAAGGGCAATTAATGCCTGGTTCATTCTTGCAAGGGCGGTCAGCACCTGGCTTCCTGTTCCGCCTGCGCCAATGAGGTTAACTACGATAGGATTATAAGGGTTCAGCCATTCCTTCTCAACGATATGTACGGCTTGCTTTGGGGTTATCAGTTTCTTTTTCATTTGATGATGTGGTTAAGTTTCATGCCGTTTTCTACCAAAATATCCTCGGGGAATTTCCGGCTGGTGGTGGTTTGTTCCTGCCATAGCTGAACGACATTTTGCTTGGTGTTACTTCCGTTGGCAATCGTGTGGCTGAAATAGCTGCCGAAGAAATATTTCTCCCATTGTGCCATAAAATCTTCCAAACAGGTGTTTCGGTCAATCTTGACATTGACAGAACCCATGCACACGTTACCGCCCTGATAAATATTAAAGTAGGGGGCATGATAAAGGGTAGTACCTGCATTCGGTTTGCTTTTCCCCTTGATGGCGTAAACACTTAAATTATCCCTTCCGGCTTTCCAAACCATCGCGGGTATAAATGCCTTACCGCTCGGTATCTCTAAATTCTTGATAAAAAACAATTCTCTCTGCTGTGGCGGGGTATACCATACCGCATATCCTGTGCTGTCCGGGTTAACGAATAACAAATTTTGAGGCAGCAGTCCTCTTGATTTCAGATAAGTATTCTGCATTTCAGAACCGCTTTGCAGCAACTCCGCTAATGCGATACTTTCCGTGAGGGATAATGGATGGGCGTTAATCGGATTGCCATTTCCGGCAATGTCATAGCTTTCCACATATACAGAGGAATTTTCCGACCTGCTTTTGGTACTATCATTGCCTTTTACACAATTATAGATGAGCAGTGCTTTATAGGGAATATAGGCTTCATTAAAATTATCACTCACGTTAGTCATGGTCGTATTGGTTTAAGATTTTACACAGTTTGTCGATTAGTTCAAATAGCCTCTTTTCGAAATTGAGGTCGTTGAGCGGTTTAGTTTGCGGACTGTCATACAGTTGGATTACCATTGGTTCATCGGTTACCCCATATTCCTGAAACTCGTTATTTACCATTTCATACAGCATTTCGTAAAGGGTATCTTCCCCGCTCCAATAGAAGCTGATATACTGCCATGCCCTTACCCGTTCTTCCTCGTCCGGGTTAAAAAGGTTGGGGTGTATGTTTTGAAAAACGGATTGTTGCGGGTAATCCCTGTAAAGCTGTAAAAATTCGGATGCCAGGCACTCCGTTTCCAAATCCCAATTTCCGGATTTGCGGTAATTTTGGATGTGGGTTTCAAAGTTTTCTAAATAGATTGGGTTCGCTATCAATGGCCGTAATTGTTCACCCGCATAGGTCAGTTCGTTGAGGTCGTTGTTTTGGTCGTCCCTGTATTCCTGTTCCTGATCGTCGTCCATTTCCTCGTTTATCCAGCTATCAAGCGTATCATACATGCAGTCGAGGTAACTCCCGTTGCCCTTGTAATAGCATATATCTGCGATTTGGTAGAGGTAAGCGAACACGGAAGTCAGCATTTCCGCTAAAGGTTGCTGTTGTGCAACCTGTGTAATCCGCCATAAGGGTCTTACCGGGATATAATAAAGACACTGTCCGGTATCATAAGTTTTCAAAGTGGCTAATGTCGCTTTGTGTGTTTCATCCCTGATAATGATACATTCCTCTTTTTCTTCGAGTTTATTCAGCTTATGGCAGATGTAGTTGTAAGTATAATCCACGTTTTGCGGGAACTGTAACCCTGCCATTTCAGGCAGGGTTATTTTATACAGTTCGCAAAGGTTCTCGGCGGAGCGGAAAAACTCGATTTCAGTCTCCCGGTAATTCCGGTTTTCGACCGCGGAAAAAGGTTTGAAGTAATGATTTAGAAAACCATCGGGACGAAGCCCTGCGGGGCGCTTCTCAATTGGTTGCGCTGTACCTCTCCTGCGTCCGGCAGACGGTCGAGTTTTGTGCTTAATTGTCCGAATAGCTGGTGTAGTTTCCATTGGTCGTTTTCCTTGTTTATCGTTATCCTTCGTTTTATGATTTGCTGTTTCATAGTTTTATCCTTTTACGCCCATCGTGCTTTCGAATCGGTATTGTATTTCATCGTCCTTTATTTCGGGGCCGATGATTTTTGCGTTATTCAAAATGGGATAGGTCGCTGAATAAAATATCATCACGGCTTCGGGTGCAAAACCCTCGCCGGGGTCTGTCAGGCGGATTTCTACACCATTTTCCTTGTGTAAAAAAATCCTTTGTAATGTGGTTGTTGCTAACATGGCTATTCAAATCAGGCGTGAAACAATTCTAAATTTTTATCTTTCAGGGCTTTGAGGCGGGTGAGTTCTTCCGCTTTCTTAGTGATTTCGGTTTCTTTTTCGGGGTACTCGCTTATGACAGGTAATACCGCCAATGCTTCGCCGTACTTACAAGCTGCTTTCAGTTCGTTTACCTCAATCATGGCTTGTACATAAGCCTTGCGTTTGTCCTCTTTGCTGGGCTTTGGCTCGCCTATTTCGATGTCGTCCTTTGAACCGTTTGCGCCTGCCTTTGCCTTATTCTCTTTGGCTTTTTTATCCTGTTCCATTTTCGATTTAAGACGGGCTTCTTCTACTTCCTTGTGGTAAGCATTAAGATTGTCATAAAGACCTGCGGTTTGCTGAACGGGTTGCGTGATGACTTCAAAAAAGCCCTCGTCCAGTTCATCGGGCGTTCCCTTTAATAACATGGGGGGAATTGCTTTGAGCGCGTTATCAGCATTATGCAAAGCAGTAAAAAGAGCCGATATGGTAAAATTCCCGGATTCGTCTGTGTGCAAGGTCAGTTTCCAGTTTCCGGGAACGTTAAGACTTGCTATGTTTTGAAAAAAATTCGTTGTCATGGTTTTTCGTTTAGTTTTTTTTCTTTTTTGTCAGTTGTTCTAAATAGTTGGCAGACCTGCCGTCCGAGGTAAAGAGGTATTCCTGATTTAAAATACTCTCCTTAATCGCGGTATCACTGCATAGAAATTCATATTGTTTTTCAAGGGTGGTATAGAGATAGCGGTTAAGGGTTTCAGCAATTTTGCGCAGCCATTCTTCGAGTTTGTCGAGTTCTTCAAACACGTTGTCATGTTGCCTGCCGTTCTCGTTAATGACATACACCCCTAAATCCACCACTACGCCGAATTGCCTGTGCCTGCTAATGATCTGCGGTTCGTTGGGCAAAACGTCCTTTGCCAGTAGAGGTAATACCCTGCGGTCGATGCCGGGCGAAGTGAAGAGAAATTCCTGCATCGGTGCATAGTCTTTCCAGGATTGGTTTTCTATGGCGGTAATCAGTTTGGGAATATCTACTTTTGCCGAGAAACCGCTTGCGTCCCCCTGCGAGTAAAAGCCCCTGAATTTGATTTTATCTTTTATAACGGCTATGCCCATGTAAGAACACAGTTCTATAAAATCCTCAAATTCATCGTCCCACCAATCAAAGTTTACATTCAAATCCCTGTGGGTCGTTAACGCTTTTCCTTTGGCTTCTTTGTCCAGTTCGTTAAAGCTGTATAGTTTTAAAGTTATTTGCTTCATGGCGCTGAATTTTAGTTGTCTTTTAGAATGATTAGTGAATTGCCACGCATGGTGTAGATGAATGCGCCGTTTGAAAGCAGGCTCCTTCTTCTTAACTCAGTTCCCTCGTCATCCCATTTAAAGTCGGGCAGGTCGTTTGCCCTTTGAATCAGGGCTTGGTTGGAATAGCCTTTGAACATATCCTTTACGGTTTGATTTTGGATTTTTTCGAGGTATGCGATATACCTGCGGGTGAGGTTTTCGCCTTTGCGAAAGACACCTGTTTTAAAAAAATACATTTCGTCGTAAAATGCTACTGTTTCCTTTTGCAGGTCGATTTCATAGCGGTAGTCTGCATTTATCCGTAGTTCATTCATTGTGCAATGCTCTTTGAGCAAAGCCAGTTCATGTTCCGCATTGGAAAATGATAAAAGGGGAACGATTAAGTTTTCAACGATATAGCCCTGTTCCGGTGCGCTGCTGCTTTCGGTAACGCAGTTTATATTATCTCCGTTGTTTAGTTTGATATAAAGATTTGAACGTGTCATATTATAGAATTTTAAATAAGGGGGATTGCTCCCCCTTACTGATTAATTAAGTATTAAAGCGTTTGCACCGTTGTTTGAAAAGTTCCAGCAAAGGTCAAAGGCCGTTTGCGCCCTTTGCTTTGCAGTTCCATCCATGATGGATTTGAATTTGGCTTCGTCGTCCTTGTAATTGCGAACATTCTGAAAATAGCCCGTTACGGCATTGTAAGCGCCGAATACCGTTCCGGCAGTAGTTACCATCTGCTGGGTAGGGCTGCTAAGTGCATATTCATACACCTTATCAATAATGTTAGTATAGGTGGTGGAAAGTTCATCCATTTTGCCGGCCTCCAAATTTTTAAGGACTTCCTTGTTTGGAGCCATCGCGACCTGTATGAGTTTTTTTACTTCCTTGTCGGTAATACGGACTTGTGACCACTGGTTAAAAAGCCCTTGTAGTTCTGCGCCAAGATTTGAACTGATACCCATTAGCGTATGCGCCTGTTTCAACCTGTCATTTGCCGAGGCGGTATGACGGATTTTAATGGAATTGGCATGGTTACGCATGGCAGCATTTAAGGTATTGTTGCAAACAATGCGAATGGGGGTAAATGCAGCGGTGATACTGCCGAAACCATCGTGCGAGGTGGTAAGGAAAAGATACTGGTCGATGAAATCATCTTTGCCAACCCTGATATATCCAGGTAATTTGGCAGTAATGAATATGCGTTCACCTTTGCCTAATGCGCCTGCGGTTTCGTACAGGATACCATCCTCCCCGCCTACGATAGCATCAAAAAATTCAAATGCGTTTACGTTCTGTACTACTTCGTAGTCCTTGCCGACAACCCCTAACACCGCGTTATTATCAGTGCGGACGGTAGCATAAAAATTCGGTACGTCGATTTTATACGCTACATCATTCCCTACATACCCGATATCTTCGTTCGCAAATTCGTTGGTAAAAAGGGGGCGTTTTTCAACCCGGTAGTCAAGCCCGGCATATTTAATCGCTTCTGCGCTTGTCGGGTACTGGTCAACGATTTTCCCTAACCCGTGCCAAGCCCTTTCCTTGGTGCTGAAAAAGCTGTATTCCTTGTTTTCTTCGTTATAATTAAGATTGTGTGCCATAATATTAAAAATTTTGTTCGTGAATTTTTTTCTGATTGGATTAATTAAAATGGCAGGTCGTCTTCATCAGATGCGCCGTTGGCTGCAGCCTTTTTGCTTTTTGCCTTATCCGTATTGGGCTTTGCTGAATTGGTGTTTTCAGCATTATTGTTTCCCGGCTGTGCAAGGATTTTGATGGTTTGGATGTGGAACGTTAAACGCCCCTGTGCGTTGCCTTCCTTGTTAATCCATGCGCTTACATCCATGTCGCCGTACAACTGCACCAATGTGCCTTTTTTAAGAAACTCGGCTACACCTGAATTGATCCAGTAGGAGCAATCCACGTAAGTGGTGATGGTTACTTTTTCACCGTCCTTTTTGTAGGAACGGTTCATGGCGATAGTAAAACCTGTTACTTTTTTGTCGCCTTTTACATTTCTGACCTCTGCGTTTGCGGTCAATCTTCCTGTGATTTCCATAACTTTTTTAAAGTTTTTTTTAGTGAACTATTTTGTTTGTTTCTTCTTTTCGTCCGTTTGTCTGTGTGTGTATTTTTTAAAAGAAAAAGGGAAAAAAGAAAGCAAAAAATAGAGCCCGCCTAAAGGCCAAAAGGAAACGGAATAAGTCCCGAAGGGTGGAAAAGTGAGGAACGAGCGTTTACATTATGCCGTAGTCTTTTGGCAAAACCCAACGACAGATGCGGGATCGTACTTAGCTGCGCTTTTTACCCGTTTCGCCTAAAAAATCATATCATTAAATATAAAATGCCTTATAATTTTCTCTTTTAGGGGAGGGGGCAAATGCCAGCCTGCCGGATGAGCGCGATGAATTTGTCAGGTTAAACGAAGTGTACAGTCAAATTCGGAAATGAGGGATGGGCATACGGCAGGCAGGCTTTTACCGTGCGGGTTAAAAATTTGCTGAAGGAATGAGTGGAGCGAATGAGTGAAGCTGATTTTTAAGCAGGGGTTATTATATTACCGATTTTTGATGATTAAGATCTATCGACAAATGATAATGTCATCTTCAGCAATAAAATTTAAATCCTTTTTTTTCTGGTTGCTCTTAAATAAATCTCCCATTAGGGGGGATTTATTTAAAGAATAGGAGCAATATTTTTATTGAAATATTGAGTTGAATGTTTTTATTACTATTCACAGGACCTTTTAGCGGTTTTCTGCGCGTATAGCAGTGCTGAAGCGGTGACTTGTTAACCAGCAGTATTAATGTGGAGGGGGCGGCCTAACCGGATTATAGTCCGATTCACTTGCTCTAAGCGGCGACTTTTAAATTAAAATCGAAGCGTATAAATAAAATATAATGATCACGATATTTTTTATTCACAACCAAAAATTATTGCAATGAAGAATCTTTTTACCCCTGTTATTGCCGCCGGATTAATATTGTTTTTTTTTACTGAGAGGGTCAATGCACAACTGACCGCATTGCCGGACGGCGGCAATAGAAGGGCTTCGGTAAGTGAGCAGGTTGGGCTTACAGACATCACTATTCACTATAACCGCCCTCATGTTAATAAGAGGGACGGCCATATTTGGGGCGAACTTATACCAGTAGGGTTTGTCGATCAGGGCTTCGGCACCTCAAAAGCCGCACCCTGGCGCGCAGGGGCCAATGAAAATACCACGATAGAATTTTCGACCGATGTAAAAGTAGAAGGGCAGCCTTTGCCAGCCGGCAGGTATGGGTTTTCAATAGCCTACGATCCCAACGAATGTATTTTGATCTTTTCAAAAAACTCTACGTCATGGGGCAGCTTTTATTATGATCCATCAGAAGATGCGCTGCGCGTAAAAGTAAAACCGATAACCACTGATAATAGTGTGGAATGGCTGAAATACGAGTTCGTTGACGAAGCGTCTTCAAGCGCTGTTGTCGAACTGGAATGGGAGAAACTGGTGATCCCCTTTAAAATAGAAGTCGATGTGGTGAGTAATCAAATAGCGTCCTTCAGGAGAGAACTCCGGAGCAATAAGGGCTTCACCTGGGAAAGCTGGGATCAGGCAGCGACTTATTGTGTTCAAAATAAAACAAACCTCGATGAGGCTCTAAAATGGACAGATAATGCTGTAGGACCGAACTTTGGCGGCAGCCAGAGTTATCAGGCATGGAGGACAAAAGCGATAGTATTAGATAGCCTGGGACGTACTAATGAAGCAGATGAAATTATGAAAAAGGCGTTGCCTTATGGGGGCGAGTTTGACGTTTACATGTATGCAACCGACCTTGTGAATCGCAAAAAGACCAAGGAAGCTTTTGACCTATTTAAGATGAATTATGATAAACATCCGGATGACTTGATTAGCAACATGGGGATGGCAAGCGGATATTCAGCATTGGGTGATTTAAAAAAAGCCTTAACATTTGCCGAAAAGGCGTTGCCGCAGGCTCAAGGCAAAGCCAATAAAGATGCGGTTGCAAAAGCCATAAAAGATTTGCAGGATGGAAAAGATATGAATTTGGATTAACGGTTTAGTTTTCAGCACACGAAAGCTAAAAGTACCTCTGTACTCAAAGCAGAACGAGTCCCATGATATACACTATTGCGAACAAAAACCACCGCCCTTAGCTCATTTCTTCTTTCTTGTCTAAAAATATCAGATTACATACAAATACCCTCTATCAGTAGGTAGTGCTAAATGCCTGCCTGCGGGATAAACGGGATGAATTTGCCAGGTTAAACGAAGTATACAGTCAAATTCGGAACTGAGGGATGGGCATACGGCAGGCAGGCTTTTACCGTGCGGCATAAAAATTTGCTGAAAGAATGAGCGGAGCGAAATGAGTGAAGCTGATTTTTAAGCAAGGGTTATCCGTTAGGGATAGCAATAAAAATTATAAAAAAATGTGAAAAAAGTTTTGCAAACCTGCGAAATTTTCGCATTTTTACGAAAAAATCGCAGACATGGAGAGGTTAACATCCCAGGAAAGAGACGCAATGCTGGCATTGTGGAAGATTCAAAAAGGCACTGCAAGGCAAATTTTAGATGCCCATGATGAGCCTGCACCTCATTATAACACTTTTCGCTCAACGCTTGATAATTTGAAATCAAAAAAATACCTTGAAATAAGGCCGGTCGGAAATACAAACGAATACCTGCCAGTCATAAAAGAAACCGCGTATAAAAAGTATTTTCTTACCTCATTTGTCAAGGATCATTTTTCAAACTCATTCAAAGAAATGGTGGCGTTCTTTGCTGAAGAAAGAAAACTCACTCAGAATGACCTGGAGGAAATTATCGAAATCATCAAAAACAGGAGTTCCAAATGATAAATCACCTGGTAATATTTGTATTAAAAGTAAATGTATGTTTTACGTTCTTGTATATCATTTACCGCTTGTTTTTAAGGGAGCTCAGCTTCTATTTTTTGAATAGGATATATTTATTATCGACTATTGTCATTGCTATAATTTTGCCGCTTTTGAACTTCAGAAGCTTTTTTGAAAGCGATGCAGACCCCAAAAACGATTTTGTTTTTAAAATTTCAAAAAGCTTAAATGATAATCAAATAATAGTAAAAACGGCTTCTGCTTATCATTATTTAAGTAATATCGCCCTGCTTTCCTATTTACTGTTGTTCGGCGCAATCGCTTTTAGCTTACTGTTCGTTTACAAGACATGTAGCTTAGTACGATTTCTAAACAAATCTTCAGCGTATTGCAAACAAGGTAAAGCTATCATTCATAACTTTAAAGAACATAAAACCCCATTTTCCTTCTGGAACAAAATTTTTTTAAATCCCGAATTATATTCCCCCGAAGAATTTACGCATATCATTGAACATGAAAAAATCCATGTTCATCAGTACCATACTATAGATATTTTATCAGGGGAACTTTTTAAAATCATCTGTTGGTTCAATCCTTTAGTATGGTACTATATCAGGTCGCTACGGCAGAACCTTGAGTTTATAGCGGATAGTTCGGTATTAAAAAAAGGCTTCGATCCGCAGCGCTACCAGCTAAGCCTGCTTTATGTTTCTAACTCAGATAAAGTAGTTTTTTCAGTTAATTTTTTTGCGGCTTATACCTTCAAAAAAAGGCTTTTTATGATGAACCGGGAAAACCCGTCATCAAAACTGTCCTGCTTAAAGTATATGGTCATCGTTCCTGTAATATTTTTATTGTTCATTATTTTTAATTCACCGCTGTTTGATGATGTAAGGCCAACTACCATAAAAGCTATCAAACAATTTGCTGCCGGGTTTGATCTGCCGGGTTTAAATACTTCTACGCCATTAAAGCCAAATAATCCCGCCCGGGTAAATTCATCATTGCCTCCGAAGATCGCGGCCAATTATAAAATAAGTAAAAGTAATAAAAAGGCGGTTATACCTTCCGTAACGGGAAATGAAGGTATTCCGAACTATGATATTCCGACCGGCGCCCACTGGCATGCCGAAATGACCGGGGATGCGCTTGTAAATATAAGCGGAGGTCAAATTACCGTAGAGGGCGAAGATGGAATTGCCCTTATTAAAAACCGGGACCGTTATCCATCAGTGTTTCTCATAAAAAACTATCCCGATGCCATATTTTATTATAAAGGTAAAGAGTACCCGCTTAATGAATTTAAGGATATCATACCTGCTGAAAAAATCAGGGAGACTTATATATACTTAGGTACATATTCAACCGGAAAGTTTGGCGATGCGAATGAAAAATGCGTCGTCACATTTGAATTTGACAGCTAATTTTGTAAAATCCCTAAGTAGTCCGTCCAAACATTTATTGTCCACCAACCAAGTCATATTTTACAGGCTTTAGCCACCGCTTTGTTGAAAATTTAATTTTTATGTATAGAATTTGCTATTTTTTATTTATTGCTAATATAGCAATAGCACAAACCCCGGGTAAGATTTCGGGGCTTGTAACAGATGATCGTGCCCAAAAATTAGACTATATTACTGTTTCATTGCTTAATGCCAAAGATTCTGCGCTGGTAAAAGGGACAATTACCAACGCCCAGGGTAAGTATCAGTTTGATAATGTCAAACCTGGTGATTACAAGATTATGGCTTACCAGGTCGGATATTCAAAAACGTATTCACCTGAATTCACTATTGACCCCGCACATCCCGAAGTGGTGTTAGGGGACATTATACTAAACCAGGATATAAAAAACCTGAGCGAAGTGACGATAACAACAAAAAAACCATTAATGGAGCGAAAAGCCGACCGCCTGATCGTAAACGTCGGGAACAGTATTTTATCAGCAGGCAATACAGGTTCTGAAATTTTAGAAAAAATGCCTGGTGTGCTGGTTGACGTAAATGGGAACGTATCAATTAATGGTAAGGCAGGTGCAATTGTTTACATCGATGGCAGGCCAACAAATTTATCGGCCGGAGACCTGTTATTATTTTTAAGCGGCTTAAATGCCGGTCAAATTGACCGGGTTGAAATAATCAGTAACCCTTCAAGTAAATACGAAGCTTCAGGTAATGGCATTATTAATATTATAGTTAAAAAAGATCAGAAAATCGGGCTGAACGGCAATATGAACTTAAGTTACGGGCAAGGCGTTGATTCAAGATATATCGGTGGGTTTAATCTGAACTACAGGGATAAAAAATGGAACGTCTTTGGGGGATATAATCAAACAATTATCAATAATTTTTCGGATGTAAGCAGCGAAAGATATTTTAATTCGGACGGAATCGTCTTCGATCAGCAAAATCATCAGTTGAATA
Organism: Bacteroidota bacterium; assembly: GCA_013286235.1. Lineage (GTDB taxonomy): Bacteria > Bacteroidota > Bacteroidia > Sphingobacteriales > Sphingobacteriaceae > Mucilaginibacter. The sequence continues at coordinate 47,432 of JABDGE010000003.1, read as the reverse complement.
AAACTGTGAATGACGCATTGCGATTGGGTGCCGACTTCTATGCCACAAGGAAACTGACCATAGGGTTTTTATTTAACGGAATTTTGAATAATTATAGCGCTAATACAAACAATACCACGCTCACAAAAAGTTTGTCTGGCATTACGGACTCCTCTTTGATGACGATTGACAATAACAAAAACAACTGGCAAAACTACACAGGCAATTTGAATTTAAGATATGCGATTGATTCGACGGGCAGGCAGCTTAGTTTTGACCTGGATTATGGAAATTATCACCGCAATTACAATGAGTTTTTTCAGAATTCCTATTTCGACCAGTTTGGTAAATTAAAGCAATCTCCTGATACGCTGATTAATTCTTATCCCGGTAATTTGATTATCAGGTCTTTTAAAGGCGATTACAGTTATCCGTTACGTGATAAATATAAACTGGAAACAGGTATAAAAGCCAGTTGGGTCAGCAATAATAATAATCTGGATTTTTATAATGTACTAAATGGTTCAAACATTTTAGACCCCGGATTAAGCAATGATTTTGTATATAAGGAAAATATTAATTCAGCTTATGCTGATCTTTCCAAAGACTTCACCAAAATTAGCATTCAATTAGGTTTACGGGTAGAACAAACAAATTCGGAAGGAAACGAATTGTCAACAGGACAAATATTCAATAGAAATTATATTGATCTGTTCCCAAGCTTTTTCCTTAGCTATAAACAATCCGATGACGACCAATTTAATTTCTCCTATAGCAGGCGCATAAACAGGCCGTCCTACCAGTTACTTGATCCTTACAAAAAAATATATGACCCGTTTAATTATGAAGAAGGCAACCCATATCTTAATCCTGAATTAAGCCACTCCTTTGAAATAAGTTATTTGCACAAAAACACCTGGAATTTTGATTTTAGCATAGATTTCACTAAGGGTGGCATAAATAGTATAATACAACAAAATGACAACACACATACAACGATAACTACTTATGGCAACATTTCTACCGTTATAGATGGAGGGTTTGGAATAAGCTATACCAAGCAGGTAACATCCTGGTGGGATACCAATGATTTTATCGGCGAATTTTTTAATTACTACCACGGACCTTATTTAGACGGCGAATTAAATACTTTCAAGCCTACCTTTAACCTGAATGCGACTAACAGTTTCATTTTGTCGGAAATGTGGAATGCCGAACTGAACTTAAATTATCTTTCCGGGCAGCAACAAGGTCTCTTAAATATAAGATCAGTAGGCTTCCAGGTTAACCCCGGTATCCAAAAATATATTTTTAATAAACAAGGTAGTATCAAACTGGCTGTTAAAGACCTATTACATACCAGAAAATGGCAGTACTCCACCCAATTTGAGAATATCGATGCCGAATATCTGCGAAGATTTGACAGCCGCATAGCAATATTGAGTTTGAACTGGAGATTTGGCAAAAAGACAGTACCGCCGGCGAGAAAAAGGGCAACTGGTGCAGAAGAAGAAAAACAACGCGTTCAGATGGATCAAAATGTGAATCAATGATCATGCACATTCTGAAAGATAAATTGTGAACAAAAACCATCTCCCTTAGCTTCCGTTTCTTTTGCCCTTACCTAAAAACATGCACTGGATCCAATGTAAATGCCTTATATCTTTTGGGGGAAGGGGTAAATGCCTGCCTGCCGGATGAGCGCGATGAATTTGCCAGGTTAAACAAAGTGTACAGTCAAATTCAGGAATGAGGGATGGGCATACGGCAGGCAGGCTTTTACCGTGTGGCTTAAAAATTTGCTGAAAGAATGAGCGAAGCGAAATGAGTAAAGTTGACTTTTAAGCAGGAGTTATCCGTTAGGGATAGTAATGAAAATCCTTTGAAAAAGATTGTAATGGATAGCCCGGGCAGAAGGCAACGGCCGGATCTTTTAACTTTTGGGGATATAAGAGCGCAGTTAGTATAGGATTTTGAATTCGTGAATTGAATTTCGTTTCTTTTTGTCGTTAACTTTATAGGAAATACACCTATGAATGCTTACCAAAAATTAGAAGAAACAAAATACCCTGATTCAATTGATGAAAATTGTTTTAGCGAGTTAATTAAAGAATTTCGGTCTGATTTTTTAAATGAAAATAATTACGAAGAGCGTGTATCCCTGCACCGTTTCCCCAATGATTTTAAAAATGAAATTTTAAAGGAACTTGATGATTATTTGCAGAAAGTTCAGCAGCGGGAAGAATTGCGTCATAATGATTATGAAAAAAAGTTTTCCGGAAATGTTACCACTGAAATTAAGGAAATCTACAATGCTGATAGCAGATTAAAGACTTTGTTCGATGCCCTAATGGTTTATTGTGATAAAAATCAGAAAAATTTGAATGTTACGGCGATTCACGTAGCCGAATATCAGTCACTTTCCGACTTGTTCGTCGAAATTGAAAAATCAAAAAAATATGATAGCATTAATAAAGCAAGTCAAACAGCTTCAATTGAAAAATCTGTATTTCCGATCCACTTTGAAGATCGCAGCGGAATAGAATTTGAAAGGCTTGTCTTTGCCTACTTAATTCAATTGAAAAACTGGGATATTATCCAATACCTGGGGCAAACCGGTAACGATGGCGGAAGGGATATTTGGGGGGTCTATGAGGGAAAGAGTTTTTGTTACCAATGTGCGAATTACAGGCATTTGGAAGTAAGAAAAGTAAAGGAAGATATAAAGAAACTGGTTAGCGAGAAAAATATACCAGATTGTTTTATCGTAGTGTGCGGGGGGAGGGTAAGCGCAAACATGAGGACGATGATCAGCAGTTATGCCGGTCAGTATGGGATAAAGGAAACAGAAATTTGGAGCGGGGTAGAATTTGAAGAAAAACTCAGAAAGGATGCACCATTACTTTTAAAAAGATTTGTAAACGGTGAAGAATTTCCGGAAATACCCAATTAAGCATGACGGGCGAATAGCTTTTTACCAGGCAGTGAGCTTCGACCAGGATATAACCTCACCCTTTTTTGATGTCGATCTTAATTTTCAGGTGGCCCTGGAGCAATCTTTCCAGTGTGAGATACTCACAGTCCAATAATTCACACGCCAGACAGGCACACCTTCTTTTCGCAACATGTAAAATGGCTTTCTGAATTGTATAAATCCCCCCTTTTGGGATAGAAGCGAAGCCAATTTAACTTTTAATTTAGCACTTAAACATGCACCCCTTGCTTAAATTTCAATTGCCAAACAAGTGCTCTATAATTTGAAGATCAAAATACCGGAAAAAAAAGCAGTGCTCTTAACGCTAATGTTATTATCGTTTATAGGCTACGCCAAGGCTTCGGCCACAAATTCATTTGCATTTACAGTTTTAAATGAAAAGTCGCAGCCTGTAGAAGGCGCTACTGTTCAATTGTTAAAGGATAGCAAACTGGTAAAGGTGACGATTACGGATGCAAGAGGCATAGCCGCCTTCCAAGAAATTGCTGATGGCGACTATACCTTTACGATCACTTACACCGGCTACAAATCACAGACCACGGGCGTATACCATTTCCCCGGAAATTTAAATGCTGCGACCGTAACACTACAGCCGGCAAGTAACGCGCTTAAAGAGGTAAGCATTACGGCTAATAAGCCTTTTATCGAGCAAAAACAAGGCAAGGTAATCCTAAATGTTGACGCGTCGCCAACCAATGTGGGTACCACGGTATTGGAAGTGTTGGAAAAGTCGCCCGGAGTGACAGTGGACCGCAATGGTGGTATTTCGCTGCAAGGTAAGACAGGCGTGTTGGTGACTATCGATGATAAGCCCACCTATCTTAGCGGCGGCGATTTGAATAATCTGCTAAGTAGTATGAGTTCATCGCAGGTTGACCAAATCGAACTGATCGCCAATCCGACGGCTAAATATGACGCAAGCGGCAATGCGGGAATCATCAATATTAAAACAAAAAAAAACAAAGAGAAAGGTTTTAACGACACTTTTACCGCCTCAGCCGGCCAGGGGGTCTACCCTAAAAACAACGATAACCTGGTGCTCAACTACCGTAGCGGCAAATTCAACACTTTTTTTAACTACAACCTGAATTATCAACAGTCCTATCTCAACCTGTACGCGCTACGCAAATATTACGACGATGATGGCACACTGCTTTCCCAACTTGACCAACCTTCCTATTTTAAAGGGACTTCTCTAAACAATACCATCAAAACAGGTGTAGACTATTCGCTTGATGCTAAGACTACTGTTGGCATTGTGCTAACAGGTACGGACATCAGCCGTAAGGGGAACAATACCGACCTGGCCCGTTGGCTAAGCCCTTCGGGTGCACTGGATTCAACAATAGCTACTGATAACAAAAACAACGATGGCTTTAAAAACGGCGCGATCAACCTGAACGCCCGGCATACCATATCTTCGGCGCAGGATATCGCCGCCGATTTCGACCTGCTGCATTATTCTATCTCCAGCGACCAGAGTTTCGACTACCAGTTACTGGCGCCAGGTGGATACGATGAATTGTCGCGGGCAACTATTCCCACTACTATCAAGATTGTTGCCGGCAAGATTGATTATACTTTAAAAGCCGGAAAAAACGGTACCCTGGAGGCTGGCTGGAAATCGTCTCGCAGCAGTACAGACAATTCAGCCGACTATCAGAATTTCGACGGCTCTCAATACGTTGACGATGATACCAAAAGCAATCACTTTACCTATAATGAGGCTATTAACGCCATCTACAGCGACTTTGAGCAAAAATATGATCACATAACCATTCAGGCCGGGCTACGTTATGAACATACCGGCTATCACGCAAATCAACTGGGTAATGCCATCCAAAAAGATTCGGCCTTTTCACGAAATTACGGCAGCCTTTTCCCGAGTGGTTATATCAGCTACCAGGCTGATACGGACAATACGCTCAGCCTTACCGCCGGCCGGCGTATTGACAGGCCTCCCTTTCAGGTACTCAATCCGTTTTTATTTATTATCAATAAATACACCTACGAAACAGGTAACCCTTATATCCTGCCCCAATACAGTTGGAATTTGCAATTGAGTCACCAGTACAAAGACCTGTTCACTACCACCCTGTCATACAGTGTGATCAGTAATTATTTTTCGCAGCTTTTCCTGGCCGATACTTCAAAACAAATTCTTTTATATTCGCAGGGAAATGTGGGGCATACCTATAATCTCGGACTTTCAGAAGCTGTGTCGGTTTCACCATTTAAGTGGTGGTCGTTTACAGCCGAAGCAGTTTTTAACCACAAGCAACTGGCAGGTTTTAACGGTAACGACTACACCAGCACCATCAACCAATTGAGCGTTAACACCATCAGTCAGTTTACTATTGCAGGAATCTATACCGCCGAAGTTACCGGCGCCTACACTACCCACGCCCGCAACGATATACAGGAACTTTTGTACCCAACCGGGCAGGTGTCGCTCGGACTGTCGAGACCGGTACTAAAAAAGAAAGGCACTTTAAGACTCAGCTACCGTGATATTTTTCATACCAATTGGATGGAAGGCCTAACCCAATTCCCCAACGCCACCGAGTATTTTAAAGAGCTTCAGGATACGCGGGTAGTTACCGTTGCGTTCACATACCGCTTTGGCAAAGCTTATAAAGCCGTTAAACATACCGATACAAGTGCCAATGATGAGATTGATAGGGTGGGAAACTAGGAGCACTTCTAAGATGGGGCGGAGAGGCTGCTCAAAGGGATGCCAAAAAAACAGGGCTGTTGTGAATGTTTTTTTATTGTAAATTTTGTGTTATTTTTTTAGGTGGTTATTGCTAAATTGAACGTAATAAAAATGACCGGTTAGAGCTGGTGAAGTTTCTTTTTTAATGATAACATATTGTAATTGTTATGGAGCGAAATGGGGCAAACGGAAGCGGGATAATTGAAGTTATAAATCTGAAAGAGGATAAAGACTTGAGAGCCTGGGCTGATAAGTTTGATGTAACCAAGGCTAAATTGAAAGCCGCAGTTAATGCTGTTGGTAACTCTCCAAAGGACGTGGAGTCGTATCTCAAAAAGAATAGCAGGAAGTAACCCTGCTAAGTTTATCCTTTTAATAATGATCCCTATAAAGATATAGCGGAAAGCGCGGGCTCGATATCGGGGCACTTCCGTAATAATAAATTATGTCGCAAACCCTTTCGAACATTGGTTGAATACCGGAGCTCGTTCACGAAATCTGGCAAAAGACTGAAAGTTTTTGCAGTCGAATTGGACTTATTCAGTGAAACCGTTGAACGTTCTTTAACGCTTGTTAAACGCAGGCAGAATGTAGGTTTTGATCAATTCATCTGCCGGTGACTGGGTATTAAAATTCCCGCCTGTGGTGACGATGACAAGGTTCAAATCCCGAAAAACGTATATTTTTTGGCCGCCGTTTCCTTGTGCCGCAAAACTATGATACCGCACATTGCCCGCATCCAGGTATTTCAGCCACCAAAGATAACCATAGTCCACTCCTTCCACTACGGAATGTTTGGCTGTTGATTCAGCAACCCATCCGGCAGGAACAAGTTGCTTCCCTTGCCATAAGCCGTTGTTCAAATAAAGTAATCCGAATTTAGCCATGTCTCTCGGGGTAAGCACGACTTGGCAATAGTTTGCGACGTTGGAACGATCGGGTTTAAAATTCCATTTAAAATCTGTAATCCCCATCGGGCCGAACAGGTATTTTGCCGCGAAATCGTGTAGCGGCATACCAGTATATTTTTCGATCAGCCATCCAACGGTTATCGGGTTACCGGAATTATAGCGCCCTTTTTTGCCAGGTGTGTCGATCATTGGAAGGTCGAAGGTATACTTGATCCAATCGTCAGAAGAGTTCATATCATTTTCATTACCCATCGATTTATCCCAGGCTTCATCGTAATTCACCCCGCTCTGGTTATCCAGCAGGTCCTGTATGGTAATCTGTTCTTTTAACGGCGAAGGATTGGCAAAATGGTATTCCGGCAGCAAGGCCAGCAAACGTTCATGAACACTTTTGATCCTACCCTGGTGAATGGCAATACCCATAAGGGCAGATACCACGCTTTTGGAAGCGGACCGCATCTCCTGCAGGCTGTCTCGGTTGTACTCATAAAAGTATTCTTCAAATACCAGCTTATTGTTCCGCAGAATAAGTATGCTGTGAACATTTGGATATTTGCCGGCAACGATCTTTTGTACCATGGTTGCGAGCAGTTCGGGATCAAGGCCTGAACCGCTCAAATCGCCGACAGCCAGTCCATCGCTTAACTGTTGTGGCTTTGCATAATGGTAAATAAAGTTTTTGGGATCAGCTACCATGCGAGGGTACCACATCTGCACCGGGAAATGAACATCGCGGCTGAGGAGTTTAAAAGTGGTATTATCTGTGGTATAACCCGTTAATTCCCCGGTACTATTGCGAAGAAATTTCACCGTGCTATTGCTGGCCGTTACAAATACGTCGGGGGCTTGCCATTTCAGGGGATAACTGCTTTTATTAATGATCGCGTATAACAGGGTGTCCCGGGGGGACGCTGCAATTTTTAATGTGGTATAGTCATAATATCCGTAAACGCCTTCGTAGGCTTTCAACTGCTCATAGGATATGACTTTACCGGACTGCGCATACGCGGGCAGGCTGATACTGCTGGTAACCAGCATGCCGGCAAGGGTCAACATGCGCATCAGCCCTGTCAAGGAAAAAATGGAGTTTATTGGGAAATTTATTTTCATAGTGACAAATTTACCTTTTGTTATATTGCAGGTTAGCCGGAATGAGTATATAGTTTTGGCTTTCCAGTATGCCGGGGGTTAAATATTGCTGCCAGTCTAAACTATATGCTTCATCTTGATGAAGGTATTCCACCCTAAACGGGTAAAACCCCTTGGATAGAGGCACAATGATTGCGCGTGGAAATTCGCCATCGCAGGTAGCGACCAATAGATGATCGATATAAAGTTTGCTGCCCTTATCGGCATTCAGGCCAAAAATGTAATATCCTTCTTCGTTGGTTTCAAGTAAACCGTCAATCACCAATGCGTAATGATTTTTCCGCGGTAGCTTATCGGTATCGAAACTACTGTCGGTTATGCCCGTTTTTACAGGTGTCAGTTTTGTAATATCCGGCCACTGATCCCAAGTCCCTTCGTAATAAGCATAGTTAAATCCGCCGCGCTGCCAGTTGTTAGCGTTCGAGAGCGGCTTTGGCATTTCTTCGCTGACGTCGACCCGCTTAAAGTACGCCCGCTAAGCGAAGATATAAAAGCCATCTATCCCTTGCCGCTCGATTTCACCCCAGTCACGCAATGGGAATACAGCAACATGAACTATTATGTACTTGCAGCAATAATTGGGAAAGTTACCGGCACAAACTGGGCCGGGTGGATCAGCAAGCATATTTTTGATCCTGCCGGCATGAGCCAAACCCTTACATGCAGTATGACTGATCTGGTCCCAAACCGTGCAGGTGGTTATGAAAGAAAAAGTGCAGGCTGGGAAAACGCACAGATATGGCTTGCACTGCGGCCAAGCGGGGCTTTTCTTTCCAGTATAACTAATCTGACAAAATGGGATGGGATACTCTATAACGACAAACTTTTAACAACCGTCAGTAAAAAACAAATGTGGACGGCTATGAAATTGAATGATGGTAAAAACACCCACTACGGCTTTGGCTGGTTTATCGATTCGGTTAATAATCATCTGCATGTACATCATAGCGGCTTCGTTCCAGGGTTCAGATCGGATTTTGAACGGTTCCCTGACGATAAACTTACGGTAATCGTGCTAACCAATGTTGGCAGCGTTAATGTAGAACGCATGGCGCAAAACATTGCCGGATTCTTTATGCCTGCATTAAAGCCCTTACCCGCAAAGGCCCTTCCTGATAAAGAACCAGGAATCACAGCCAGGGTAAAAAACTTCATTAATGGACTACAGCAGCATTCTTCTATCGACACCAGCACATTATCCGGGGAACTTGCTAAGCTTTATAAGAAAGATCAAGCGCAGGGATTAGCTGACCCGATTAGAGGCAAGATTTATTCCATAAAGCTGATTGAGCGGCGCGAAAAGAACGGCAGACGAACCTATCGCTACCGTTTGGATTACGGGTACGACTATATAGACCTGATCATACAATTCGATTCCCAAAACAAGATCAGCGGTTTCGGCATTAATGACTAAACCTCGCCGGTCAAGTGTCTGCAGTTGATGCGATAATGCAATGTTTCACAATTCAAAACCGAACGACCGCCTGTCCGGTTTTGTTACAATAGCTATCCAAAATATAGCATAATCTTCTACCTGTCAATATGTTAGCAATTTGGAACAGCGATTGAGGCTCTATTTTGCTTGAACCCATATACATTCCATATCAACCTGTATGACTTGGTCCTCCTGGGAACGATATTTATTGGGCTGATGTTTGCTCTACTTTTAGGATTCGCAAAAAGAATTAACCAGACCGCAAACCGGTTCCTTGCACTAGCCCTGATCACCATCGTTTTGCAGATGGTTTGGGTGTTGGGCATCGACGTCCGGCTTGGAACATATTTCCCTCATTGGAGCTGGCTGCCGATCCAATTTTTGCTTGTATTGGGCCCGATAATTTTTTTTTATGTGCTCAAAATAACCCTGCCAGAATATAAATTTCGTTTTAAGGATCTGCTTCATTTCAGCCCGCTTTTGCTGCAACAAGGCGCCTTAGTTTTGGAGGTTAAAGAGAGCATAGAGAAGGGCGTAGCTACGTATGGTACCTTTATATTTCGGCAGTTAAACCCGGTGCTGCAATTGCTAGTGTTCATTTCCGTTAGCATCTACTTATACGCGTCTCATAGACTGATAGAACGGTTTTATCAACGGCTGAAATTTAATGAGGGGGGTGACCGATACCGGTGCGAATTACGGTGGTTGCATCGTTTACTAACGAGTTTCGGTATCTTGTGGCTATTGTGGATCCCATATACTGGAGTTGACTATTTTTATTACCATGGCCGGTTAGGCATCCAGATTTACGAGTCCTGGTATCTCCTTTTATCAGCCTTTTTTATCTGGATAGCCGCCGCCGCCCATTTAAGGCCAGATGTTGGGGCGCCTCTCCGTATTCCTTTTGTTTCCAGGCCACTGCCGCCAGCGGAACTAAAACGAAAAGGGCTCTGGCTGAAGGAGGTAATGAAAGCCAATCTGTATTACCACGATGCGGAACTCAGCTTGCGCTCATTGGCTGAAGCGCTGGACCTGTATCCTAATGAATTATCCAGGATCATTAATACGGCATTTAGAAAAAACTTCAATGATTTTATCAATGAATACCGCATCCGTGAGGTGACCCGGAAAATGCGGGACCCGGCGTATGACAAGCTAACATTGCTGGGAATTGCATTGACGGCCGGATTCAATTCCAAATCCACCTTTAACCGTGTCTTCCGTGAAATGACCGGCAAACCTCCGGCCGAATATATGAGCGACCTGAAAAAAGAGCGCCCAACATACACTTTGAGACCTTATTTGGAGCCTTATTCCCATCCTACAGCGGTAATTTTGTGTCACGGAACCACTCTTACAGATTTAAAACGTGCAACAATGGTTAAAAACTACATCAAGACCGCATTCCGCAATCTTTTGAAGAACAAAGGCTTTACAGCTATCAATGTGCTGGGGCTAGCGCTGGGCCTGGCCACCTGCCTGCTTATTGTTTTTTATGTTTTCGACGAGTTGAGTTATGACAGGTATAATGAAAAGGCCGATCGTATATATCGAGTAAACATTGACTTCAGGTTTGGGGGGGCTGAGAATCTGTGGGCCGTGTCTGCGGCGCCCCTTGCTCCGGCATTAAAAGCGGACTTTCCCGAAATTGAGCAGGTAGCAAGGCTCTGCAGCCAGGGAGGCGCCAAAGTCAGGAAGGGCACCGGGAATATACAGGAGAACAAGATGGTTTATGCCGACCCAGCCTTGTTTGATGTATTTACCCTGCCCATGATAAACGGTGACCCTAAAACCGCATTAAAGGAACCACATACGGTTGTGATTACCGAAAGCACTGCAAAGAAATATTTTGATACCGATAATGCGGTAGGTAAAGTATTTACTTTTAATGACACCGCGCTTTACAAGGTAACCGGCGTCATCAAAGACGTGCGTGAGCAGTCACATTTTAATTTCGACTTTTTTATATCGATGTCAACCCTGCAGGACAGCAAGGAGAATGCCTGGTTCAGCGGTAGTTTCAATACTTATATCTTATTAAGGCCCGGCGTCGATCCCCAAAAACTGCAGGCGAAGCTTCCGGCATTCCTGGAAAAACACTCTGGGCCGGATATTCAGAGCATATTGCACCTATCCTTCGCTCAAATGGAGCAGGGTGGGAACATTTACAGACTTAAGCTTTTCCCGCTATTGAAAATACACCTTCAATCCAATGCTTTGGGCGAATTGGATGCAAACGGCAATTTACAGACCGTCTACATTTTTGCTGTGATCGCTGTACTTATCTTGCTTATCGCCTGTGTAAACTTTATGAATTTATCTACAGCAAGATCATCTAACCGGGCAAAAGAAGTGGGTGTTCGCAAAGTGTTAGGATCAACACGCAAAAACCTTATTGCTCAGTTCCTGACGGAATCGATTATCGTAACGCTGATCGGTGCTATTATTGCAGTATTTGCTGCCTGGGCATTGTTACCTCTGTTCAACGGGCTTTCCGGTAAGCAATTGTTAATTACTCCGCAGATCATTGGCTGGTTGTTTCCGGTTATGATCGTCTTCATTATAGTGGTAGGCTGCCTGGCCGGATCATACCCAGCGATATATCTTTCCAGCTTTCAGCCTATTGAAGTGCTCAAAGGAAAACTTGCAGCCGGTTTCAAGGGTGGTCTGCTACGCAATGTGCTGGTTGTGGGGCAGTTTATTATTTCCATCGGCCTGATCATTGGGACCCTTGTCATGTACCATCAACTCGAATACATTCAGCATAAAGACGTGGGTTATAACCGGGAACATGTGTTGATCGTGTGGGATACAGGGACACTGCCAGGCAATAAAGCTAAAGCCTTTAAACACGAAGTACAACAACTTGCCGGGATACAAAATGTTGCTATGTCGGACTACCTGCCAACATCAGATATAAGTAGCAGTATGTCTTTATACAAAAGCCCGGTAATTGATCAGAAACAGGCAACAGCGAGTCAGCTATGGGATGTGGATGAAGATTATATACCTGCACTTGGCATAAAAATGGCTGCCGGAAGAAATTTTTCCAAACAGATGGCTACAGATTCTACAGCGATCATCGTCAATGAGACTGCGGCTAAACGAATAGGTTTCGATAATCCGCTAAACCAGATGATGTATGCGCCGCAGGATAAAATGGCTAAGGTAATGAAGCCCTTCCACATTATCGGCGTGATGAAGGATTTTAACTTTAAATCGCTTCGTGAAAATGTGACCCCGCTGATCTTATTTAATACCGGGGGAGGCGTTAACGCTATGGCTATCAGGGTGAGATCGACCGACGTTAGTGCCATTGTTGAACAGGTAAAAGCTAAATGGACCGAATTATCGCCAAATCAACAGTTCAACTACAATTTCATGGATGATGAATTCGATAAATTATATCGTTCGGAACAGCATACCGGGGAAATAGCTGCGTCGTTCACTTCACTTGCTATTATCATTGCCTGCCTTGGTTTGTTCGGCCTGTCAGCATACGCAGCCGAGCAGCGCACCAAAGAAATAGGAATACGCAAAGTGTTGGGAGCTAATGTTTCAACTATCGTGGGTATGCTATCAAAAGACTTTATTCTGTTGGTACTTATTGCCATTGTTGTGGCAGTTCCCGCAGCCTGGTATTTCATGCACCAATGGCTCGAAGGTTTTGCTTATCATCAAAATATTCAGTGGTGGTTAGTGATAGCTGCAAGTTTGGGGGCAATTGCTATTGCCTTTATAACCATTAGCTTTCAGTCCATCAAAGCAGCCTTGGCGAACCCGGTGAAGAGCTTGAGGAGCGAATAGGCTGACTGAGCCGGAAATTACGTAGCCGCCGACCACCTTATTTCGAATATTGAGACGCCTTGTTCCGTTTCACTTTAACCATTTTAAAAAAAGACAGAAGACAGAATAACGTTAGCTTTATAATGATTTTAACCTTGCTTATCTATTCACTTCCGAATTAGGGAAAATTTATCTCAGAAAACTTTAAAGTATAAAAAATTAAATCCATAAAAATGAAAAGACAGATCGTATTACTAACCTTAAGCTTTGTTGCCATGGGCACGCTCCGTGTTCTCGCACAGGAATCACCAAAATTCGCGCCTGCCGATGTCAGCGCCGACCTGGATACTTGTTACCAGACGTTGCAAGTCTCCACTTATAACCTGTATGTAACGACGCCAAAAAGCGTCTATGATGCCGAATACCACCGGATCAAAAATGAGCTCAGCGAACGTAAAGACTCCCTGACCGAAATGGAAACGGCCAGCCTTTTCCAGCGTTTTACGGTACTGGCCGGGCTGGGGCACCTGTCCGTACAGGGCGCGTTCTCCGATGCCTATAACCTGTACAAGGCCGGCGGCGGCACATTGTTCCCTTTGGGGGTCCGGATCGAAGGGGAACATGGTTTTATAAAAGCCAATTACAGCGGGAACAGTACCCTTGAGCTGGGTGACGAAATTCTTGCCATCAATGGCAAGCCGTTCAGCTATTACCTCAAAGGTATCTACCCCCTCGTTGCTGGGGAGAACGACTATTTCAAAAGCACATCCGTAGATATAGGCGGTTTCCCAAGATCGCTCTGGCAGGCTTTCGGGCGTCAGGATAACTTCAGGCTAAAGATCCAGAAAGCGGGTACTGCTATCAAAATAGTGCTTAATGTGAGTGCGATCACGGCAGTGCAATTCGATAAAGTGGACAAAGGCATTTACAATGCCCTGCAATTCGACCGCGCATTCCGCCTTCTGGATAAGCGTACCGCCTATTATCGTCCGGGTATCTTCCTGAACATGGATGGCGGTGGCGGCACCTCCGACCATAAGACCTTTGAAAAAGGCGAGTTCCTGCGGTTGCTGGATTCGGCTTTCCTCCAGGTACACCTGCACCATATCCAAAATGTGATCATCGACCTGCGCGGCAACCCCGGCGGCGATGACTCTTTTAGTGACCCTATGGTGGCTTATTTTGCCACCAAACCGTTTTGGTTCTGCTCGCGCTTCAGTGTAAAAACCAGTGAGCTGACCAAGAAATTCTGGGTGGGAGTGACCGACACGACCGTGAAGGAAATCCGCGCGGCAATTCTGTCGCACAAGGATGGGGATGTCTTTGATACCCCTCTGCCAAGCTATCCGCCAAGGACAGATTCGCTGAAATTCACCGGCCACGTTTATGTCCTGACCAACCGGCACAGCTACTCTAATGCAACCACCACGCCGGCCATGATACAGGATGACCATTTCGGGAAGATCGTCGGCGAGACTACAGCGGATTGTCCGACCTTATACGCCGCAGAGCATGAATTTACGCTGCCGCACACCCATTTTATTGTGTCTTACCCTAAAGCTTACATGGTCCGTCCGAATGGCAGCACAGCCACAACGGGTGTAGTGCCGGATTACCCCTTTAAAGATGACGGCCTGGGAACCGAAGACAAAACGCTGAACTATACACTGAAACTTATTGACCAAAATAAATACTAAAAAGCCGATGAGAACCGCGAAACTTGCCATAGCCATATACATCTGCCTGGTCATTTGCCTGTTCATATTTTTTATAGTTTGGTATAAAAAAGACCAGCAGATGCACTTTCTGTCAAGACCGGCCGACCATATTTTGACTGAAACCTATTATGCGAAAGTCACCATTCCCGGCCTGGCGGGTTCCCGCTTACAGTTTAAAAAAACCGGAACCCGCGAAATACCCGCCAAATGTGTTGGTGTTAAGCCCCGGCCTTTTTAAAATATTTCCCTGCCGTTGGCTGGCTGGCAATCCAGATTCCTTAGCGAGTAAGGGCAACGTGGTACTAACGGAGCGCCAGGCCAGCAGGTATTTCGGACCGGTTCCCTACAGCGAATTGATGGGTAGGATGATCATTTACAATGACACGCGGAAAGCCAAAGTTGCCGGCATCATTGCGGACATGAAGAAACCGGATTGGCCGGAGGGTGATTTTGTCGCGCCGGGCCTGTTCACCAGGCATTGAGCTTACACTTACAATCTTCCTGTTTTTTCACATGTGTTAATAAGCGGTGCACTAAAAGTTATAAAAAGTGTGCGTCATAATCTCCTAAATGACATTTAGTTTAAACATACAGGTGGTACTTTGCGGGACGAGGTACGAAGCGCAACATTATATATCTAATATGAGCTTCTATCCCATCAATGATCAATCGATGCATGCCGGAATTACCCCCATCTCACGATAGCAACGTCCAAGATCAAAGAATACAAGAGCCATCCGGGCAGGCATTTTTTTAGCCGGATAATATTGTTGCGCCAGTTGGTATTCCTCTATAGCTTCTTTAAACCTAAACCCGCCGGACAATATGCTTCCCAATGTGACATAAGCATCTCCAATCAAAGAATCTAAGCCTAGGTGCCGAGAGGTTTGAACCGCTTTGATCGCATCGCGTTCACCTTTGTCCCCAAAGTTGGCATAGAAGTTATAATAGGCAAGGGTATTCAAGCATCTGACTTGAGCTATTAAATCCTTATTTCGTATTGCAAAGTGATATGCCGAATTTACCATTGCAATTGCTGAATCCGGGTGCCTGGAAAAAATTTGGTCGGTTTTTTTAAAGAGATCACCCAGTTTTAACGGAGATAGTTCATTAGTCTGGCTCGAGCTATCTGGAGTCACAAAAACAATTATCAGCAGAGTCCAAAATAAAAAAATGCGCATTTGATTAGATCAGGTTTATCGCAGCAATTTACGAAAACTCTTGTCATCTTTGGAGTTGATTTGACCTGTCTTAATTTTTGTGGGAGATATACCTTCATGCCATGATATATTATAAGTCGAAGCTTCTGAGACGCGCATAAAAAGGGACTTTGTTAATGTGACAATCAGTTCGCGATTATTTTCGGTCTCAAAATTTGCCCCTTATATAAGTGCCTAAGTGTGAAATTACTAAGGCAATGTCTATACCATATTCGCTTTACAAATAATTGTTTTATTACGCTCGTTAATGATTGTTTTATTTGCGACTGTCAATATCTCTACTGAACTTTATTTTTTCTTCACATATTGTTTAGGCGGCGGTAGGCTGCTAATCAATGTATCCAAATCACCCGGCGCAATTTTGATGACTTGGAAATCTCCCCAGCGTATATCACGTGTGCCCGTACTATCAGATAGCCGCAGCGTCCAGCTAATTTTATTATTGGTCGTGTCTGCCCGCCACATCGCAGCATCGCTTTTAAATCGAATATCTTGTGTGCCAGAGATGGCAAATGGCGGGCCGATGTCGGCAACCACCGCTCCGTATGTTTTCAGGCAACGGACAATTGCCAGTCCGTCAGGCGATAAGTGTGCTTCGCTTACACTGGCGCGTAGCCTCAATCGTGCTCCCATTGGAAGCCATAAAATGGGTGCTCCCGGCGAAACCCCATTCTGATTTTTCGGATGATGAGTTGCTGCTGGCCCGATGTGGGCGTTCAATCCCGTGCTATCCGCTATCGTTATACGGAGGGCGTGGTTTATACTACCGGTTCGTAGTTCGTCGAATCGAAGGAGGCCCGGCAAAATCGGAAGTCCTGCTACATCAGCCGAGGTGTAGCCATCCGCCCGGTTAATGCCATTTTGAGAAAGATCGAAAAATGCTGCGCCGTTGTGCTTCCAGAGTTTAGGACCTACTGAATCGGGGCCATACAACTCATACAGCTTTTTTGTCCCTATGTCAACGATACATAAATGAGGATCACTGATCTGGGGCTTTTTTCCGCTCAATTCAGGAAACAGTGTTTGCGTGTCCACTGGCAAGGTGTAATTCCCTCCTTGTACACCCTCAGGATCGCCATATATTTTAACCACCAAAGGAGCATTGTCAACCACATAATATGGCACGGATAAATCGGCAAAAATAAACTGGTGTGATAAATTCGTGTCAACTGAGCTCAAATTCCTGATAATTTCGGGGCTATTTATTGCAGTATCAGCCTGATCAACCCGGCGGTTCCATGGGTCAAGCAAATTTGAAAAAATATTTGCCGGCAGGTCAGCCATTGTATCCGCTTTGCTTTCTGCAAATTTTATAGAGTTGTGAACGGACGAACAGGAAGTGATTACTGCGATACCGGTCAATAAAAACACGAAAGTTTTCATAGGTTAAGGTTTAAAATTATTAGTTAAATTTATAGAAACTTTAACAAAAATAATAATGAAAAATGCGCTGGAATTTAATCATTGATGGTCAACTTGCCTTTAATGGATTGAGTACGATTGATTGAAATAAATTAACAACCCTAACTTCTTTCACGTCATCGATATTTTCCTTTTTCTGTATTAGTTTCCAAACTTTTCGGAAATATACCACGACTTCGCTCTGCACGTTGTCTACAATACTCCAATCTTTTTCGATATATATGTCGGTTGTTTTATGTTCGCTGTCAAGATGATTAAGGGCTTCACCAACATAATCTTTACTCAATTTACACTTATTCCTGGCTATGTTAGCAAAGCTGTGTCTTGCCCAATAAAATGTAATCCGGGACATCTTCAGGGCCTTACATAGCTGACGCATACCTTCATTGAGAGCATGGTCCAGGTTTTCGGAACTCGCATACCTCACGCTTAATTTTTCAATATATTTATGAAGTAGAGGTTTTGCTTCCCTTACGATTTTGATACTTATAAATGCATTGTCTTTCCTCCGGCTTTCAGTTTTAGACCTGTTATATTCTAATCGGCCATTTACAATATTGTCTTTTGTAAGTTCGTAAAGGTCTACTGCATTTATACCACACATGAAAAAAGATAAGGTGAATAAATCTCTGGCTAATTCTGGCCTGCTTCCGGCTTTAACCTCGCATTTCATGATATCGATGATTTGCTGAACTGTGATGTTTCTTTTTTTAGTTTCAGGTGCTTCAACTATCTTATAATTTTCAAAAGGGTTATGAGGGATCTTTATTTCACCAAGTTCTGGCTTATTATATTTTTTCATTGCAGCCTTAAACAATATCCGGAGATCACGCAAATGATTATGAACCCCGGCATCTTTCATGCCCTCGACTGTCCGTGTGCGCGGAATTTTGAATTGGTCGGGCCGGGTTATTTTTCTCGGTTTTCTTAAATAAGCCTCATATTTAACTAACATGGCCCCGTTGATTTCTTTCGGCAAAACAACCGACTTTTTGAAATAGTCGATTAAGCTAAGTACAACCGTTTTTAAAGTCTTGGCGGAGCCGTCCCGCTTTTCTTTAAATAACTCATCAATGTGTTCGTAAGAAAATTGAATAAAGTTTACTTCTTTATCTTTGCCGACTAAATGATCTCTTAATGTTTCTGAATTGTAGAGATCGATTTTATCTTCCAGTTCACTTATTACTTTTCTATACCCTTTTAAGGTATCATTAACGAGGTCAAGGATAAAAGTATCCTTGACTTTGAATTTAGCGGTAAGTTGTTTACCGTTTACAAAATGAGTAGTATCGATGTAGTGATTACTCCCTTTGTGTGATACGCGGATCTTAACATTGTAAGTTCCGTCTGCTTTTTTGTGGTGCTTAAACACCTTAATGCCTACAGTAGCCATACTTTGGTTTTTAGGCGAAAAAAGTTTCGTAACTTATTTGTAACTTTTTTTCGCTGAGTTTAACAAAAATTTGTGTAAAACCGGCCAGAACAGAACGTCCCGGCAAAATGGCCCTAAGCCAAAGAATATGCCTTGTAGATACAAAAATAGGCCTTTTTCGTTAGAAAAAGACCTATTTTATTCTGTGGTATCAGCTGGAATCGAACCAGCGACACAAGGATTTTCAGTCCTTTGCTCTACCAACTGAGCTATGATACCCTCCCGTTGGGGCTGCAAATGTAAGATTTTTTTCATTTCGCCTTGATTTTTTTTCAAAATTGTTGGGGGAGGGTGTTGTAATGTTAGAATGTTGGAAGGTTGTTGTATTGTTGTATTGTTAGATTGTTGCCGGCGACGTCGAAAGGCTGGAATGTTTCAAGTGAAAAAATTACCATGCAGGCAAAACAGAAAAACAGACCAAACATTCCAACTTTTCAACCTTACAATTTTACAACAATACCTCTATATTTGGAAATTCCTATGCACGCATAATGATTGCACAGATCATATTCATCATCATCCTCGCCGCCGCCATTTACCTGTTTAGTAAAAATGCCGGTAAAATTCGCCGTAATATCCTGTTGGGCAAAGACCTTGATCTCTCCGATAATCCCGGATTGCGCTGGAAAACGATGGGGCTGGTCGCCATCGGACAAAGCAAAATGGTAAAGCGGCCGCTGGCTGCTGTGATGCATATTTTTATTTATGTAGGCTTTGTCATTATTAACCTGGAGGTGATGGAGATCATGATCGACGGGGTGTTTGGCTCACACCGCATTTTCTCAAAGCTGCTGGGCAGCCTGTACGGCTTACTGATCGGCGGGTTTGAAATACTGGCGGTATTGGTGCTGGTGGCTTGCGTTACCTTCCTGGCCAGGCGAAACATTGCACACTTGAAGCGCTTTAGCGGGGTGGAGATGACCAAATGGCCACGATCCGATGCGAACTATATCCTGATCATCGAAATATTTTTGATGACGGCCTTTTTAACCATGAACGCCGCCGACCATAAGCTGCAATTGTTAAATTACGGCCATTACATTAAGGCAGGCAGCTTCCCGGTGAGCCAATTCATCGGGCGTTTGCTGCCGGATAATGCATCGTCGCTGGAGATCATAGAGCGGTGCTGCTGGTGGTTCCATATCATCGGCATACTGGCGTTTTTGAATTATTTGCCCTATTCCAAGCACTTCCACATCCTGATGGCTTTCCCAAACACGTATTATTCCAATCTGCATCCAAAAGGACAGTTCACAAATATGGCGTCGGTCACTAATGAAGTAAAGGCGATGATCGATCCGTCGTTTGTGCCGCAAACAACGGGAGAGCCTGGCAGGTTTGGCGCGAAGGACGTAACCGACCTGACCTGGAAAAACCTGCTCGACGCCTACACCTGTACTGAATGCGGCAGGTGTACGTCGGTATGCCCTGCCAACCAAACCGGTAAGCTTTTGTCGCCCCGGAAGATCATGATGGATACCCGCGACAGGATCACCGAAGTGGGAAATAACATTGATAAACACGGCAAAGACCACGAGGACGGAAAATCGCTGCTGGACGATTACATCAGCCGCGAAGAGCTGTGGGCCTGCACCACCTGCAACGCCTGTACCGACGCCTGCCCGGTGAACATCAACCCGCTGGAAATTATTACCGAAATGCGCAGGTATGTGGTAATGGAAGAGTCACAAGCCCCTGCCAGCCTGAACAATATGTTCGGGAATGTTGAAAACAACGGCGCGCCCTGGAAGTATAGTGCCGCAGACAGGTTGAATTGGGCGGGGGAGGAGTAGCATTGGCAGTTTGCAGTAGCGGTTTGCAGTTGGCAGCAGCAGTTTGTGGCTTTATAGATGGCAGTTCATAAAATAAATTCGAAACGGCCATAGCCTTGTTTAGTATCGCAAAAAAAATCGCGAAAAATAAAAAATCCGAAATCAAAAATCCGAAATCCGAAATGAAAATCCCCACAATGGCCGAAATGGCCGCCGAAGGCAAACAACCTGATATCCTTTTTTGGGTGGGTTGCGCCGGCAGCTTTGACGAGCGCGCCCAGCGCATCACCCGCGACATCTGCAAAATACTGAACCATGTGGGTATCAGCTTCGCGGTTTTGGGTACCGAAGAAAGCTGTACCGGCGACCCGGCGAAACGCGCCGGCAATGAATTTTTGTTCCAGATGCAGGCGCTGACGAATATTGAGGTGCTCAATGCCTACGAAATCAAAAAAATTGTAACCGGCTGCCCGCATTGTTTCAACACGCTGAAGAATGAGTATCCCGGCTTGGGTGGTAATTATGAAGTGATCCACCATTCCCAACTCATACAGCAATTAATTGATGAAGGCAAGTTGAAAGCCGAAGGCGGCGAAAGCTTTAAAGGCAAGCGGATCACTTACCATGACCCCTGCTACCTGGGCCGCGGAAATAATGTTTACGAGGCCCCACGCAAAGCGCTGGAGGTTTTGGATGCCGACCTGGTAGAAATGAAACGCTGCCGGTCCAACGGCCTTTGCTGCGGTGCAGGCGGCGGGCAAATGTTTAAAGAACCCGAAAAAGGCAAGAAAGATATCAACGTGGAACGCATGGCTGATATCCTGCAATCAAAAGCCACGGTGGTCGCAGCAGCATGCCCCTTCTGCATGACAATGCTGCGGGACGGGGTGAAGCTTGAGAACAAAGAAGAAGAGATACAGGTATTGGATATTGCGGAGATCACCGTGAGGGCGAATGGGTTGTAGAACACGCAATAGACTTAGTTTTTATAACTTCGTAAGTCTTCACAATCCCTTCGCCTTAAAATAATTAAAAGCCTCCCGCAGGCTGTCCAATCGCTCCGGCTCAACGTTTCTTACAGGGATGTTCAGGACGGTGCTCATGGAATCGATATCCCCATCACGGCTGTTGTAAGTTTGAACGATGATGTCGTCGGCTATGGTTTTTAGCTGAAGGGTGCCGCTATTGGTATCGCCAAAATAATCGAAGTCGTTAAACTTATGCAGGTTGAACGAATAATATTCCTGCATGTTTTTCGCGTAGGTTTTCCGCAGCCTGACAAAATAATCGCTCGTTACTGATATTTCCACTTTTTTCACTTTAGCATCGGCCGTTTGGTCGTACGATTGTGTGAGGGCGCGGTTTACCCATGCCAACCAGTCTTGCTCGTCAAAAGCAGGCTTAAAGCCGTAGTTGACCGTCAAGAGCAGCAGGATGGAGACAGCGATCAGTAAATTTTTTAACCCCATGGCAGGTTGGTTTACATTCGGCGCAAAAAGAAATATCTTATCTTAAGATGACAACAAAGTTAAACCATAAATTAATAAAATAGATAGCTTTGTAAATGCAATTTTCACAAAATTCACGGGTATGGGTTTACCAGGCTAACCGCAAGCTTTCGGATGCGGAAACTGCACAAATTCAGGAGGCGACGGACGGCTTTGTAACCGGCTGGACGGCCCATAACAACCAGCTGAAAGCCGGGGCAGAAATACGCTATAACCGGTTTATTATACTCATTGTGGACGAAGGACAGGCCGGGGCCAGTGGCTGCTCCATTGATAAATCAGTACATTTTATTAAACACCTGGAACAGCAATTCAACATCAGTTTGCTGGACCGGTTCAACCTGGCCTACCGCGAAGGCACTGAAGTGCTGTCGGCGCCGCGGCACGTTTTTGAAAACCTCATCAAGCAAGGCGCTATAAATACCGACTCTATCGTGTTTAACAATATGGTACAAAACCTGCACGAACTGCAAACCAAATGGGAAGTACCTTTTAAGGATAGCTGGCATGTGCAGTTGTTTGGGAATTTGGTGAGTTAGTTCAACGGTTATTGAATGGAAAAGTCGAAGCAAAAACAAAAGAAAAAAGACTGGCAAATTTTGATTGAAGAGTCCGGTCAGAACGAACTTACAAAAGAAATTGCACAGGCATTAATTGAGGTGTCGAAAATGAAAAACGGAACGGTGCAGCCTTTATCACTTAAAGATATTTGAATTTAATTTGCCGAATGATGTCCGGCAGTTCTTAATGTTGTTGCCCGGAAGAGTTAACCACAGAGAGCGCGGGGAAGGCACAGAGAACGCAAAGGAATCTGTCCCATAACGGTTTACCAATTTCCCAAAGTCTTGGGAACCTGCGTTTGTTTGAACCTTTAGTGCCTTCATTATTCTGCCTTATTGGACATTGGAGGCCAATGAGAATGTATATGATTGCAGAGGCTGTGTAATATTTTTTACAATTATAAGGTGGAATTCAGGCCCATCTGTGCAATTTCACGATATCCTCTCCGCATGAACTATTTGCCGGATTATTTTTTGTAAGTATTTTTACGGTTATGGAACAATATGATTCGCGCGTAGACGCCTATATCGGCAAATCAGCCGATTTTGCCCAGCCAATTTTAAAACACCTAAGGCAACTGGTACACTCGGTGTCGCCTTTATTAACCGAAACGATGAAATGGGGCTTCCCGTTTTTTGATTACAACGGGTCGGTTTGCCAAATGGCCGCTTTTAAGGAGCACATGGGTTTTGGATTCTGGAAGCAAAGTCAATTGAACGACCCGGGTAAATTAATTAAGCCGGAAGATGGCACCGCAGGCAGTTTTGGAAAGATCATGAGCTTAAGCGATCTTCCTTCGGACGAGATACTTGTGGATTTTATAAAGCAAGCGATGCTGCTAAATGAGCCCGCCAACAAAAAGCCTGCGGTAAAAAAAGAAACTGCCCCTAAAGCTCCGATAGAAATGCCCACTGATTTTTCCGACCGGTTGGCCCATAATCCCCAGGCGCAGGCGGCCTATGAGAAATTCAGCCCGTCCCACAAGCGCGAATATATGGAATGGATTGTTGATGCGAAAAGCGATGCTACCAGGCTGAAACGTTTGGATACAGCAATAGAGTGGATAGCGGAAGGGAAATCAAGGCATTGGAAGTACCAAACCCCCTAGCCCCCTAAAGGGGGAACTTTAAAGCGAATGGTTTTTTGACAATGGAAAACGAAGAAATTCAGGATTTAAAAGCTAATTTCAAAGTGGAATATCTTTAGATAATTGAAGATTCAAACTCCCTCTTTAGGAGGTTGGGGGGCGGGGGCTAAAAATCCAATGCTCCCAGTCTTCTCATATTCTTTTTAATCAAATATTGCCGGTGCTTTACATAATCGCTGGGGTCGGTGGGCGACCATTTTAATGGGTCTGGCCATATCGACGCAATTGCTGCAGCCTCGGAATTGTTTAAATCGGAAGCTGACTTATGAAAATATGCCTGTGAGGCTGCTTCCACGCCATAAATGCCGTCGCCCATTTCGATTTCGTTCAGGTAAACCTCCATCACCCGTTTCTTGCTCCAAAAAACGTCCATCAGCATGGTAAACCAGGCTTCGAAGGCCTTGCGAATGATCGACCTGCCCGGCCATAAAAAAACATTTTTTGCGGTTTGCTGCGTAATGGTGCTACCGCCTATCAGCTTTTTGCTGTGCTCGTTTTTTTGGATGGCTTTTTCAATGGCGTTAAAATCGAAGCCGTGGTTTTCAAGAAAGGTTTGGTCCTCGGCTGCAACAGCAGCTTTCTTCATCGGGTCGGCTATCTGGTCAAAACTTATCCACTGTTTGTCAATCTTCCAGGGCTTGCCATCGGCCTTTCGCTCAAAACCCCGCTCGATCATCAGGAAAGTAACCGGCGGGTTTATAAAGCGAAAAAGGATAACCGCCAAAACGCTGCTCACCACAAAAAATATAAAGGCCAGCTTTAAAATACGCAGCACAAGCTTGAGCCATCCGCTCCGGAAAATACCTTTGGATTTGCCCGGCGCAGGTTTTCGGTTTGCAGTCGTTTTTTTAGCCATAGGAATTAAACCGTCTAAATTAAAAAATTCGACGGTTTAATCACGACTAATCTATTTGCGGAGTTTCGCTTATTTTATTAAAGGGAAGTTAAATACGGCGCGTAAGGCTACCTGGCTGTAGCCGCCGCCTGCCTCAGGCCTGTTTTCATATACCACGCTCAGATCGGTTGTAGCCCTCCGGCTGAATCCAAGCGGGAAGGAGTAGCCCGCACCCAAATCATAAATTAAGGCGGTTTCGTCGTTGGTATAATTGGAAGTAGCATAGTTCACATTGAACGACGCACCAGCCTCACCTTCAAGAAAAAAATGCGGCGCCACATAGGCTTTTAAGCCTGCTTCAAGCGGTATAAACGACGCTACCTGGCCGGAGTAGTAGGTGCCATAGTCGAACCCGTAGCCGTCATAGCCTGCGGCGTAGCCGCCCTGCGATACATAAAAGGTGTATCCTGTAAGGAATACTACGCTTACCGGTGATTTCTTTATGGGAAGCTCAAGTTTCAAAATCAACGAACCTGCTTCCGGGAAATAGCCCGAAACCGGCCCGGTGGCTATGCCCGAGCTAAGGCCAAAACCGAGCTTGGGTGCGGGTGCGTTCGGGTCATTATTATTATTGTTGTAATAATATTGGGCAGAAGCGCCACAGACAGCGCCGAATAAAATAGCAGATAATAGAAAGATCTTTTTCATGGGGTTATTTAAGTGTTGGGGCAAAAAAACTAAAATTATTTGAATAATGCCTCAATAACGCCCGAAAGGGTTATATGTTATGTAAAAATATGGACACAGTGTGGAATTCGACTCCCGATAGCTATCGGGAGTCGAATTCAAAAAATTCTGATCCCCATCTACAACCCAAAGTTAAATGCAACCCGTGCCGCGATCTGGCCGTAGCCGCCGCCCGATTCAAACCGGTCTTCGTAAAGCAATGAAGCGTCTAATGAAAACCTGGAAGCGCCAAACGGAAATGTAAAGCCCGCCTGCGGGGTAACCAGTAAGGCCACCTTTTGCGATGTAAAGTTGGACGAAGGTGAATTCAAATTAAATGAGCCGCCAACGTCGCCCTCTAAAAAAAACTTGTGGGTGGCGTAAAATCGTGCTCCCACCTGTACCGGTAGAAATACTGCCACGGAACCAGAGCTATAATCTCCTTCGTCAGTGGTATAGTCCACGTTATACCCGTCTGACGAAAGGTAAAAGGTTAGACCGGTATTAAAGGTGAGGCTCACAGGTGTTCCTTCCAGCGGGAATTCCAGTCTCAAATTTAATTCGCTGCCAACCGGGTAAGCACCTGCATATGATCCGATGGTGCCGCCGCCGCTGCCGCCGATGCCGATCTTGGTTAAAGTGTTATCGTCCTGTGCGAAAGCGCCATACGCGGCGCATAGGAAAATTGTGAATGCGAGTAGATATTTTTTCATGTCGATTAGGTTTTTTTCTGCAAATAAATAATATTTATTTAAAAAATCATCGGGGCAGCGCGAAAATTATTCAAGATGAATAAGGGTCGGTCCACTTTATTTCGGAATGCGGTCCCGATAGCTATCGGGAGCCGACTGCGGAATTAAGAATTTAGCTTTTTTAGGTTGACTTGCAATGTTTGTCGTCCCACTTGCTAAATAAAAAAGGTGTCCTGCTCTCGCAAAACACCTTTAAATATCCTCAAATATGAAATCCGAAATCGGCAATCCGGGACGGCGAAGCCCTCACCCATCCGAAATCAATTTACTCAGCTACCACCGAAAACGGTACCCGTACTTTAACCTCTTTGTGCAGGTTAATGTTGGCCACATAATCGCCTGTAAATTTCGGCTCCTGGTCAAAAGTAATGCGGCGACGGTCAACGTCAAAGCCTTCTTTCTTCAGGGCGTCAGCGATCTGTATGGTATTGATAGCACCGAAGATCTTGCCGGTTTCGCCTGCTTTTGCGCCGATAGTCAGCTTAACGCCTTCCAAACGGG
The DNA here is from genome assembly GCA_013286235.1 of Bacteroidota bacterium. Taxonomy (GTDB): domain Bacteria; phylum Bacteroidota; class Bacteroidia; order Sphingobacteriales; family Sphingobacteriaceae; genus Mucilaginibacter. The sequence goes on along the minus strand of JABDGE010000003.1, from coordinate 20,867 downwards.
CAGCAATCGCGTCGGCATCCTTGCGGATCTTTTCCTGTTTAAACTGCGCCTGTTTAAGGTCCTCAGCTAAAACTTTGCGGGCCGATTCAGTTGCCTGTATGGCATAACCCTTAGGAATAAGGTAATTACGACCATAACCCGGTTTCACTTTCACCACGTCGTCTTTTTCGCCGAGGTGCTTTACGTCTTGTTTTAAAATAACTTCCATTGCTTTAAACCTCCTGCTTATTTAAGTGAATCCGTAACGTAAGGCAATAAACCGATGTGGCGGGCGCGTTTAACGGCCTGGGCCACCTTGCGCTGAAATTTCAGCGAAGTACCGGTTAAGCGGCGTGGTAATACTTTACCCTGCTCGTTAACAAACTTCAGCAAAAAGTTAGCGTCTTTGTAGTCGATATACTTTATCCCGTTCTTTTTAAAACGGCAGTATTTTTTACGTGTGTCCTCAACCTTGGGGGCGGTAACGTATTTAATCTGTTCGTTTGCCATTAGCTTGCAGCCTCCTCTTTAGGTTGTTTTTTCTGGTTAAATGCACCGCTGCGTTTTTTCTCGTTGTATGCAATGGCGTGCTTGTCTAAAGCAATCGTCAGGAAACGCAAAACGCGCTCGTCGCGGCGTAATTCAACCTCCAGTTTATTAATTAAATCACCCGGAGCCCTGAATTCAGTTAAGTGATAGTACCCTGTCGTCTTTTTTTGAATAGGGTACGCAAGTTTTCTCAGACCCCAATTGTCCTCCTGGACAATTTCGGCTCCGTTATCAGAAAGAATTTTGCTGTACTTGCCAATGGCCTCTTTAGCAGTTTCTTCCGATAACAACGGGGTCAGAATGATCACAATTTCGTACTGTTGCATTGTTATACTTTGATTTTTAACTTTTTACCCGCTATTACGGGGCTGCAAAATTAAGAATTTTTATGAAAAAAGTATGCACTATTTCACAAAAAAGTTCGAGGGATGGGTGGTGGGGTGCGTGTGAGGTTGTTTTTGGTTTGTTTTGGGGGTGTTCTTGGTTTGTTTTTGGGGTGTTTTGGGCTTGTCGTTGGGTTATGGTGTGGGTTGTTGTTTTGGGCTTATTGTGGGGTTATGGTGTAGGGTTGTGGTGTGGGTTATTGTTTTGTGAATTAAGGATTTTTTGTCTGTTTGTGAGAAAGGTAATTGGGTTATTTTAAGATGAAATTGTAGGGGAGATACGTCGCGAATTTTGTCGGATATTTGCTTGTGGGGGGTATGTTGGTGATTAGATAGTGGTGTTATGGATTATAATGATTGCGGACGGGACTTGCAAACTCCTCCTTTAAATAATTTGGGCGCCCGGGCGGGCTATCTGCTCATACGCCTGCAGGCCTTACGCTCTTGGCCGGTATCCGCTGCTATCCCTGGCGCGAATAATGGGTTCTTTAAATGTAAGACTCTGGTTTTTATCAGCTGAAAACCCTCCATTTGTAAATTCCGAGCACAATTTATTTATAAATTTAACTGCCATTTAAACATTAAAAGTGCAGCGGGTCGCATGGATTTTTTCAAGAGAGTATTCGGCAAAAAAAAGCAAAAAATAGAACAATATGGCGATGAGATTCCGGTTGAGCGATATGTCAATTACTTGGAGCTAAAAGAACAAGGGCTTGAAAATGTTTTAGGTAAGATGCATGGTAGCGACCATTCGATTATCTCATTTTATGGCGGAGGGTATGTAGATATTTATTTCTTCCTGCATCATATTCCCGGAACTGGGTTTGCAACAATGGAATTATTGACCACTGATGGAAGCGGGCCAAAACCAAATCTGCTTGGTACTTTTGAACTGGTCGCGTTTACTAAGTTACCGTATAGTGAAACCGAGAATATGAAACCATCTTTTGAACGGATGAAAAATCGAACTCGTTGGATATTTACAGGGATAGCGAGATACTCTTTTGAAGCCGTTATTGCACCGAAGGAGACTTGTGAACTTCCGGACGAAAAAGGGTTTTTGATTTTCGATAATTACATGTCTGCTAACAAGGCGTTTAAAATTGGCGAGCAAGCACACCATCTGTTATTATGCATGGAGATTTTTCAAAGTGAAATGAATTTTGCCAAGGACAACGGGGGCGATAAATTATTTGATTTGTTGAAAAAGAAAGGCTATTACCCTTACAGTGACCTGGACAGGGAGCCTGTAGCATAAAACTGTTTTTAATCCAAAACAATCCCTAATTTTGCCCCCATTATCTATCAAAACAAAACCATGAGCATTCCTGCAACCATTACCATTGCCGGCAGATCCGAGCACCCATTAACTGTTAACCGCCTCGGCTATGGCACCATGCGCCTTACCGGCGAGGGCATTTATGGTGAACCGCCAAACCGGCCCGAAGCACTGCAAATACTAAAACGCGCGGTAGAAGTTGGTGTGAATTTTATTGATACCGCCGATTATTATGGCGAAGATGTAACCAACCGCCTGATTGCCGAGGCGCTGTACCCTTACCCGGCTGATTTGGTGATCTGCACCAAGGTTGGTGGCGCGCGCAAGCCCGATAAAAGCTGGATACCATTTAACAGGCCCGAAAATTTGCGCAGCAGCATTGAAAATAACCTTCGCACGCTTAAAATTGAACAGATAACGCTGGTGCATTTCAGGGCTATTGCCGGCCATGGCGCTCCCTTTGAAGAATCGATGGAGGCCATGTTTAAAATGCAGCGCGAAGGCAAGATCTTGCATGTGGGCGTGAGCAATGTTACCCGTGATGAACTGCAAACCGCCATGAAAATGGGTGAGGTTGCCACTGTGGAAAATATGTACGGCCACGCTCAGCGTACAACACATGGCGCGGGGCACATGGTAAGTAACGGCGGTGAAGAGCTGCTGGACATTTGTGAAGCTAATGGAATACCCCTGGTACCGTATTTCTCGCTGTTTCTGTCCATGCCCAAAAAAAATGACCGGATAGCGGAGATCGCAAAAAAATATAATATATCCCAGGTACAGGCCAATATAGCCTGGCTGCTGCACCGCTCGCCGTGGATACTGCCTATTCCGGGTACCTCCTCGTTGAAACACTTTGAGGAGAATATGGCAGCGGCGGATATTGAGTTGACCGGCGACGATATGGCGTATTTGGGGTAAACTTCGATAATAAATAACAAGTCCTGCCTCTTGCCGAACTTGTTTCGGCCTCCCATCATGCGTTCACGCCAGGCAGGTGTGTCGGTGCTCTATCAGCATGACTTTTTTCTTTAGATATACTTTAATTAGCTTTGTCTTATGTTAACCGACGAATATACCACCGCGATAAACGAAGAACAAACTATTATACTATTGTCCCCCGGCGATGATGACGACGTTGAAGACGGTGACGGCGATTGGTCCGACATCGATGATGAAGACTTCGAAGATTTGGCCGACGACCGGGACGACCTGCATGTATTGGAACAGGACAATGATATTTTAGATCCGGACGATGACGATCATTTACCCGAGGACGACTACGATTGAGCGGATTAGTTTACCTTTTGCTTAAATGTAGTATTTAACTCGAAGATCAGCCATTTGCTTCTGCAAACAATTCTTTTAAATCCATTATAAAGCCTGGCAGTATGGGCGTAGTTACCAGATCGCCAACGGTAAGAAGCCTGGAGGGCTGAAATTGATTTTCGATTAAAACGTACTTTAAAAACGTCTCCTCAACAGGGTGAATGATCCAGTACTCTAAAACACCGGCTTCCTCATAAATTTCATATTTGTTTTGAAGTTCCTTCGTGTTATTGCCCGGCGACAAAATTTCGATTATAATATCCGGGGAGCCAATGCAGCCTTTTGTGTCAATTTTTTTCAAATCACATATCACACAGATATCGGGTTGCACCACAGTTACGACATCTCTATCATCAGCCGACCGCCGCATTAAACGAACATCGAAAGGAGCTGAAAATACCTTACAAGGCTTTTTTTTAAGATGGTTGTATATTTCACTAAATACCGCGCCCTACACAGACTGATGTCCGGAACTTGGTGCAGGACTCATTTTAAATATCTTGCCCCTGATCAACTCCAGCCGCTCATCAAAAGACCAATTAAGGTAATCGGCATAGGTGTACGTTTTGGTTAGATCGAGGTCGGAAAGCTGCATAACGCAATTCATTTGATACAAATTTAGGTATTTAAACTTAAAACAGAACGGCATCGCCCAAATCATCAACACTGCTTTTAACTAACCCATAATGTTGTTACCTTAGTAGCTGTGGATAATTTTATTGTTTCGGCGCGCAAATACCGCCCGGCAACTTTTGAAAGTGTTGTCGGTCAGCAGCATATCACCAACACGCTCAAAAACGCCATCAAAAATAACCAGCTGGCGCAGGCGTTTTTATTCTGCGGGCCGCGTGGCGTAGGCAAAACTACCTGTGCCCGCATACTTGCAAAGACTATCAATTGCGAAAATTTGCAACCTAATGGCGAGGCTTGCGGCGTTTGTGCGTCGTGCCAGTCGTTTCAAAATGGCAACTCGTTTAATGTTCACGAACTCGATGCCGCCAGCAACAACTCGGTCGATGATATCCGCAGCCTCATCGAGCAGGTGCGCATCCCGCCCCAGGCTGTTCGTTATAAGATATATATTATCGACGAAGTGCACATGCTGTCGCAGGCTGCCTTCAACGCTTTTTTGAAGACGCTGGAAGAACCGCCGCATTATGCCATTTTTATCCTGGCAACTACCGAAAAACATAAGATACTGCCCACCATCCTTTCCCGCTGCCAGATATTCGATTTCAACCGCATCCGGGTTGACGATATGGCCGCGCACTTAGCCGGGATCGCCAAAAAAGAAAACATCAGCTACGAACCCGACGGCCTGCACATCATCGCTCAAAAGGCTGACGGCGGCTTAAGGGACGCCCTTTCCATGTTCGACCAGATCGTAAGCTTTTCGGGTGGGAACGTGACCTATAAATCCGTTATCGACAACCTGAACATACTCGATTACGATTATTATTTCAGCATCACCGACCGGCTGCTCAACGAAGACAACAGCCAGACCATGCTGCTGTTTGATGAGATTTTATCGCGTGGTTTCGACGGCGCGCATTTCATCTCCGGCTTATCCGAGCACTTTCGTAATTTGCTGGTCGGCAAGGACCAAGCCACACTAAAGCTGCTCGAAGTAAGCGATGGGATCAAATCGAAATACCTGCAGCAATCGCAGTCATCATCTGTCTCCTTTTTGCTATCGGCGCTTAACATCGCCAACCAGTGCGACCTGAACTACAAGCTTAGCAAAAACCAGCGTTTGCAGGTGGAGCTGGCATTGCTGAAGATGTGCAACCTGCCCTCCGTCTTCAGGGTTGCGGTAAATCCGCTGAGTGCAATGCCCGCGGAAGGGCAATTAAAAAAAAAACCTGAGCCTGCAGCAGTAAAGCCGGAGAGCGCGCCAAAACCTGCTGAACCGGTGTCAATCCTGAGCGATCCGGATGTTGGCTACCAGGTTAACAGGCAGCCACAACCGGTAAAGCCGCCCGAAAAAGTGGAAGCGCCGGCGGCCGAAAAGCCCAAAGGTTTTATACCCAATGCAAACGGTGCGGTTACTTCCGTAAAAATACCTTCGTTGAAAGACATGGGCAAAACGCGCGAAGCGATATTGGAGGAGGAAGACCCCTACCTGAAAGGCGATGCAAAGGGCAGTTATACCAATGACCAGCTATTACAGGCCTGGAGCGATTTTGCCGCCCGTTTAAAGTCGGAAGGCAAGAAAAATTCGCTGACGATTTTTACTTCCAATCCCCCAAAATTGATCGGCCCCGATACTTACGAAATCATTGTAGAGAACAAAGTGCAGGAAAACCTATTCCGCGACGAACGCCCAAACCTGATGAACTTTTTACGGATGGGCCTCCGGAACTTTAACATTGAAGTAAGCGCCCGTATTGATGAAAAAGCCGTTGTAAAACGTCCTTATACCGCCGCGGAAAAATTCCAGCATATGGCGGCTAAGAATCCGGCAATGGTGGATTTGAAGAATAAATTCAATTTGGATTTTGATTGAGCGGAGAATCATGCTGAAATCTTCAGTTTCTTTTCATTAAATTTGAATTATAACGGCAAATATTATGACGCTTACTATTATAAAGACGGAGGATAAGACTCCTGCTAAAAGAACCTCAAAGAAGAGCACCCAAAAAATTGAGGAAATAGCGGGAAAAAAGAGTGACTTAAGTTCTCTTAAACAAAGCCAGCTCAGTTCTTTAAAGCAGGGGTTAAAAGAAGCAATCTTGACGGAACGGGGGGAGTTGGAAAGAAATCCTATCTCTACTCTTTGGGATGAATAGCGTTGATTATGCAAATGAATTCAAAAAGAGATTAAAACCTCTTGCGAAAAAATACCATTCTTTAAGGCAAAGTGTCGACGAGTTGATAGCCGACCTTTTAATAAATCCGTTTTTAGGCGAGTCATACGGCAAAAATATTTACAAAATACGGCTGGCCGATAAGAGCAAAGGAAAAGGAAAAAGTGGCGGTTTTCGCGTGATCTATTATCTCACCATAAAAACCGAAGATTCGATAAATATAATGTTGGTGACAATTTATGATAAATCTGAAATAGACACGATAAAAAAGGACGAAGTCTTGTCTATTTTAAACCAAATCTTATCAGAGCCGAATTAACGTCAAACCACCTGGTTCAAAACCAAAACCCCTATCAACCCCGTAACCGAAATAATGGTTTCCATCAACGACCAGGAGCGGATGGTATCTTTTATAGAAAGGTTAAAATATTCCTTAAACAGCCAGAAACCGCCATCATTGAGGTGCGAAAAGGCAAGGCTGCCTGCGCCGATGGCCAATACCATCAAATTGGGATTTATGCTGTGATCATGTAAAACCATCGACGAAACAATGCCCGCAGCGGTTAAACCCGCAACTGTAGCCGACCCGAGGCTTATGCGTATGATGGCTGCAATAAGCCATCCCATCACCAAAGGCTGTAAATTAAAGCTCTGCAAAAATCCAGCGATCTGGTGATTGGCGCCGCTATCCGTTAATACTGCCTTAAAGGCACCCGACCCGGCAACTATCAACAGGATAAGCGACACATCTTTTACGGCATGACCATAAATGTCGGCAAGCTTTGCCATGCGTAAGCCTTGTTTTAGCCCAAGCGTATAGGTAGCCACGAGCAGCGAAATAATCATGGCCATCGGTGCATCGCTTACAAACGCCACCAGGTTATGCAGCATGCCGGTACTATGGGCGGTATTGAGGTACAGTGTACCGGCCATCAAAAGGATAACCGGCAGCAGGGCCGTTAAAAAGCTTGTTGCGGCGCCAGGCAATTTATCGTCCGGCATTTCTTCGGCGCGAAAGGTATCCAGCGGTTGGGAGTCTATGTTTTTCAGGCTCCGGGCAAATAGCGGCCCGGCAATGATGATAGCAGGTATAGCGAGGATAAGGCCATATACCAGTGTCGTGCCGATATTGGCTTTAAAAATAACCACCAGCGCGGAAGGCGAGGGGTGCGGCGGCAAAAAACCATGGGTTACCGACAAGGCCGCCAGCATGGGCAAGCCGATGTAGACGGCCTTTAACTTGTATTTGTAAACCACGGTAAAAATAAGCGGCACCATCAGCACAAAACCCGTTTCGAAAAACAGGGGGATGCCGATAATGAAGCCCACAATAACCAATGCCCATTGGATGTGTTTGATGCCGAAGGCATTCACCAGCACTTCGGCTATTTTCTGCGCTGCGCCGCTCACGGCCACCAGCTTACCGATCATGGCGCCCACGCAAATAATAATGGTGATCTTCCCCATTGTATCACCCAAACCGTTTTGCACGGATTGCATCACCTTATCCAGCGGGATGCCCAGGAGCAGGCCAGCCATAATGGAAACGATCAGGAAGGCGATAAAGGGGTTAACCTTGGCCCAGCTTACGAGCAGCACCAGCACGATGATGCAAAAAAGGATGGTTAATAAAATCATTACTTGTTTTAATTGGAGTCGCCTGTAAACAACGGTTCCTGGCGGTTATCCCAAAAAAACAAAATAATTATCTCATTTTCTTGAATTTCGTAATAAAAAGAGGTTTGTTTAGCAATAAGTCCAACCCTGATGTTTTCGTCAAAGGGAGAGGCTTTGAACATATAGGGTTGCGTCGATACGAGAGCAAGCGTTTTATGAACTTTTTCGAGAAATTTTTTGGTTTCCTTTTTACTCCATTTGTTTTCAATCAATTCAGCGATGGTTAGCAGCATTTCCGCGGCATCATCTGAAAAAATAATTTTTAGGGCCATCGTTTGGCAAGCAGTTGTTTTACTTCGTCATATGATTTGGTTTGACCATTTTTTACCTGCTCCCGCCCTTTTTTTATTCCGCTTATAATATGTTCCCGGACTTCTGCCGATAATTCTGGTTCTTCCTCGACAATAACAGCTTGAGTAGCTTTTACCATCTCGTAATAAAGGGTTTTGTATTTTTCGTCCAAATCAATTACCATTCGCATACCGATGCCATTTAATTTAACAAATTTAACTTTTTTAAGGCAAGATAACAGTGCTAAATTTATAATTTAGTGGGTATGAAAAAAGTGACAGGACTCGGGGGCATTTTTTTTAAATGCAAGGACCCAAAGCAAATGAACGAATGGTACGCCAAAAACCTTGGCCTGCAAACCACTGACTGGGGCGCCACGTTTGAATGGCTGGATGCTGATGAGCCGGAGAAAAAGGGAGTTACTACCTGGGCGACCTTTCCACAGCATACTAAACACTTTGAACCATCCACAAAAGATTTTATGATCAATTACCGGGTTGAAAACCTCGAAGCATTGGTGGCTGAATTAGAGGCTGCCGGTGTTATCGTCGAGGATGAAATTGCTGTGTATGATTATGGCAAGTTTGTTCACATTCTTGATCCGGAAGGCAACAAAATCGAGCTTTGGGAGCCGAATGATGGGGAGTAACAAATTTTGCTCTCTTCAGACTTTCGCGCCTGATCATTACCCGCCCGAAGTCGCTGCGTAACGTCGCTGATGCCCACACCTGGTATTTGTAATAACTGATGGCGGATCCCCGCCCGCCCTGTATAACGGTACGCAGTTTCACGAAGGTGAGGTGGCAGCCGTCTTCCGGGTGATTGATTAAAAGCGTTCCCCCGATCGTTGCCTCGGGATGGCTGGTGAACATGTCAAACTCTTTTAATCTTATTGCATCATCCTTTATCAACCCAACTTTGAAGTTTTCTTTTAGCGCCCTGTACGTTGCCTCGAGGGCATCTACATCGTCAGCATTGATTTTCAATAGATCGAAAGGCAACTTTTCCATAGTTTTTGTTTGGCTAAAGGTATATTTATTCTGTGTGGGTTTGCCGGATTTCGTCAAGTGCAATTGCAGGGCAGTTATTTGAACCTGGTGAAAATAGTTCCGATTTAATATTAAATGGATAACGCATACCTAAAATACATGTTCCTAAAACTGCCACTGCCAACTACCGCTGCCGCTATCAACACCCCTCACTCCTTCACCGCGGTCACCCCCGATCCATCCACGCCTTTTGTCTCGAAAATAATTTCCTTATCGGTCAACTCCGAAACCCAAAACGGGAAGGTTCTGGTCGTTCCATCCGGCAGGCTTTCGGTGTACTGAATATTACGGCCGTCCAATTTGAATTTTCCATGCGACAGTACTTTCCCCCCCCACATGATGATCAAAGTATTGTTTGTGTCGAATTGTATATAGGGCGCCTGTGCGGCAAGGTCATCGCTGGCTACGCTATCAGGTGGGCTAGCGTTTGGGTTAGTCACTTTAATGTATTTCCATTTTCCGTAGAGGTCGTTGGCATTGATGGGCATTTTGCAGGAAAACAGGGTGACAACAACCAGGAAAAGTGGGATGTATTTTTTCATGTTGACTTTAGCCGTCAAATAATTGTTGAAATTAGAAATATAACAGCTTAATAAAAATTCTTTCTACTTTTATAAACCGTTATAAAATACATTTATTCCCGGAGGAGACTTACGAAGTTTTAGAAAAACTAAGTCTCCTCCGGCCAATCTACGCTGCGCCATGAAACTCAAAACCATCTTCCTCTTCGTTCTTATCAGCCTAAGTTTACCCGCTTTCGCCCAGGAAACCGCTACACTGTCCATTAGCGATACCTCCAAACTTACTATCAGCAAATATATCTACGGCCAGTTTGCCGAGCATTTAGGTCATGGTATCTACGGTGGATTTTGGGTCGACAAATCCCTGCCCGTGGAAAAGCAAGACAGGATAAGGCTGGACGTGGTGAATGCGCTTAAAGAAATAAAGATCCCCAGCCTGCGCTGGCCCGGCGGCTGCTTTGCCGATGAATACCATTGGCGCGATGGCATAGGCCCCAGCGCACAACGCCCAAGGATGGTAAACACCAATTGGGGCGGCGTAACGGAAGATAACAGTTTCGGTACACATGAGTTCCTCGAACTGTGCAGCCTGCTGGGTTGCGAGCCTTACGTTGCCGCCAACGTAGGGAGCGGCACGGTGGAGGAAATGTCAAAATGGATCGAATATTGCAACAGCAACAGCAATAGCACCATTGCCCAATTGCGCGCGCAAAATGGCCACCCGGATCCCTACAAGGTTACGTTTTGGGGCATCGGTAACGAAAGCTGGGGCTGCGGAGGCAATATGACGCCCGAGTTTTACAGCGACCAGTTTAAGCGGTATGCTTCATTCGCAAAAAACTATCCAGGCGCTCCGCTCAAAAAGATCGCCAGCGGCCCCAACGCGGATGACTATAATTGGACCGACGTGATCATGAAAAATATTCCCACATGGATGATGTGGGGAATTTCAATGCATTATTACACTATCCCAACCGGCGACTGGGGTCACAAAGGCTCAGCTACCAGCTTTACCGAGGAAGAGTACCTCAGCACCATGGCAAATTGTTTGAAAATGGATGAGCTGGTCAGCAAGCATGCCGCCATTATGGATAAGTACGATCCGAAAAAACGCGTAGCCCTGGTAGTTGACGAATGGGGCGTATGGACGGATGTGGAACCTGGCACTAATCCCGGCTTTTTATACCAGCAAAACAGCCTGCGGGATGCCTTGATCGCCGCCAGTACCCTGAATATTTTCAATAATCATTGCGACCGTGTGCGCGGCGCGGCCCTGGCCCAAACCATTAACGTACTGCAATCCCTGATCCTGACCGATAAGGACAAAATGCTCTTAACTCCAACCTACCACATTTTTGACCTGTACAAAGTTCACCAGGACGCGAAGTACCTCCCAATACAAATCAACTCGCCCGATTACATAGTCGGTAGTAAAAAGATATCAGCGGTGAATGTCTCGGCGTCACAGGACGCCTCGGGTAAAGTGCATATTTCGCTGGTGAATCTCGATTTGCATAACAACATCACCATTATGACCAGTTTGGCAGGTATCAAATGGAAATCGGTAACCGGGCAAATACTAACCTCGGCTAATATTACGGATGTTAATACTTTTGATCAACCCGATAAGTTGCATCTTGTAAGCTTTAAGGATGTAAAAAAGGAAGGTGATAATTTGGTGGTGATTTTGCCGGCGAAATCGATGGTAATGCTGGAATTGGAATAAAAAACTTTGTCACCTCGAACGAAGAGAGAGGTATTATACGACCCGTATAATTGAATCTATGTATTTGACAACAATATGCATTATTTAGTGCTTTTCAACGGTAATCCGTTTGCGACCACTTCCAATGGCACTGGCGGGAATGTGTTGCGGCTGTGTGGTTCTGACCACATTTTACATATTGATTTGCATGTGTAGAGTTGGCATCGTTCCTCGCCATGACGGTCTGGAGGCGGCGCTGACAATCAAGACACGTCATTATGATTTTTCCAGGGTGTGCCCTGGTGTGTACTCGGGATGACTTTGGGGGGAGATTAAATTACTTCCTTATCCACACCTCCATATCCCCGCTTTTTTGGCTCGCTTCGGAAAACGGCACCAGCATCACTTTTCGAGCGACGTTGTTTACCTTCATTTCCGCGTAAAATGCTTCCTTCCAGTCCCAGTCAGCCGGTAAAGCGCCACCGGCGTAGGTGAGTTGTCCGCCTTTGGCAAACCGCACCGTCTTTAGGCTTGCTAGTCCGCCGTTAATGCTTTTGTCGATAGCTAACACCTGCGGACCCCGTTTGATCGCAATCGAATTGGGATAGGAGATACCACCGGGCAATACCTCAACCGGCATATCGAAAGTAATCTCGATTTTATCACCGGCGCTCCAGCTGCGGTTTATCGTGAGCAACGCACCCTTCTTTCCTGGATAGCTATCTGTACCGACCTTCGCAATAAAATTCGCCGACCATGCAGGCACCCTAAAATCCAGGCTAAATTTTGCCGCTTGTGAGGGGTTCACTACATAAATAATTTTCCCATCCAAGGGGAAGTTGGTCATCGATTTTACGTTCAGCGTAACGTTGTTGTGGTCATCGGCAACTATTTGCGCGTTTGACTCGGCGTTTTCATACATCAACGTGGTAAATGTCCCCCCAATTTTACCGCTGATCATTTCGGGTATCAGCGAGATGCCCCGGGGTACGCTGGACAGGCAACAGGAATAACCCTGGTCGCAGCGGTAGGGTTTTACGCCCTGCAAAGCCGTATAATAGCTTACACAACCGGTTTCCGGGTTTTCGGCTGCCAACAGGTGGTTGTACACCGAGCGCTCCAGCTCGCCGGCATATTTAATATCGCCTGTAATTTGCAGCAACTGCAGGTTAAACTGTATCCATGTTACCGTGACGCAGCCTTCGCCCATATCGTCGGCATTGGTAGCTTTTAGGACACCGGTTTGCACAAATACTTCATGATCGCTGGCGGTGCCGGTGATGTATAGCCGGTGCTGGGTGATATCGGTCCAGGCTGTTTGCAAAAGAGTAAGGTATTTTTCTTCGCCGGTAAGCTTATAGTATTTCAGGATGCCCAAAAAGCAGGAGAGCATTTCATAAGCCTTGGCATCACCAACTTTGGTCACATCGCCATACTTTTCCAGCTGGCCGATGACGCGAGGTCCGTCAGGCTGTTCATAGGCGCGCAATATATACTTGCAAAAATCGAGGTAGGTAGTGTTTCCGGTATAACGGTACAAATCCACCATCGGCTCGAGGATGCTGCCCGGCGCGAGGCCGTTATGTTCACCGGCCAGCATCAGATCACGTTTGCCCGGCTCGTCGCCAAATGTGCGGCAAATAAGGTCGGCGGCGCGTTCGGCCGTTTCGAGGGCGGGTTTATAGCCGGTTACCGAATAGTAATTCAGCAGACCGATGATGGCATATTTATGCGCCCACACGTCCCAGTCGGTCCAGCGGTCTTTGTACACGTAAGTCCCGAGGTAGCCGTCGGGCATCTGGCACACAATGTATTTCCGCACCATATCATCCATCAGGTGTTTGATGCGCGGATCATGCGAGTAGGCATAAGTTTTTGAGGCAGAAAACAGGAACTTCCCCACATGCTCGCCGATCCATGTCTGCGCCCCCGGCCGATGCCTGAACCCCGACAGGAGGGTCGCAGAGTCAATCTGTAGTAACCGCTTTTCGAGGTTAACATCAAGCCGGTAGCCCAGGTATCCGCCGATGTTTTGTTCATAGGCAGGAATATACTGATCAGGGATTTTATTTGGGATGATCGGACCGTAAAGTTTGATGGAATCGGCGGTCCCGGCATTTTTGAAAACAATCACCCTGACACCACGGCTATCTGTTTTGGCATTAACCAAAGTGCTACCCAACAATAACAGCAACAGCAATTTTTTCATTATAAACACTAATTAACACGAATTTTGACGAATTCACGAATTTAATTAACACCAATTGGCTCGAATTTTGACGAATTTCACGAATTTAATTAACACTAATTAGCACGAATTTAGTCGAATTTCACGAATTAGTTTCTGGTTAAATATGTGCATCTTCTTTAGCTCCCGGTAGCTATCGGGATTCAGACTAATCGCCAACCTTAAAACCCATCCACCTCACTTCGGATCGGCGCCGAAGATTGGGCTCCCATTTTTGTTACCGACAGGGCTGCCGCCGAGCAAGCGAACACCACGGCTTCCTTAACACCTTTTCCCTCCGAAAGCGCAACAGCGAGGGCGCCGTTAAAAACGTCGCCGGCTGCAGTTGTATCGGTAGCCTTAACAACCCTTGCCGGGATCCAATCGAACTGGCCGCCTGTTAGCAACAGAGCACCTTCGGAACCCATGGTAACAATTACCGTTTCAATTCCCTTTGCCGCAAGGGCTTTGGCACCTGTTTCGGCGCTATCCCGGCCGGTAATTTTAATTCCGGTCAGCATCTCCGTTTCTTTTTGATTGGGTGTGATGATGGATATCTTGCTTAGCAATTCATCATCCTGTGCGCATGCCGGCGCGGGATTTAAGATCAGTTTTACGCCGTTTTGGGCTGCCAATCCGGCAACATATTTTACGGTCTCCAGCGGAATTTCCAACTGCATCAGTACCAGCGAAGCGTTTTTTATCACTTCCATTGCGCGATCCAAATCGGCCGGCATTAGCGCCGCGTTCGCACCCGAAGCAACGACGATACAGTTTTCAGCATTTTCGTCAACAGTTATCAGAGCCACACCCGATGGGTTCACCGGGTCGGTTATCACATAATCGGTTACGATGCCATCGGCTTTAAAATTTTCAATAGCCTGTCTACCAAACAGGTCGTCGCCCACCTTCACGATAAAAACCACATCGGCGCCCAGCCGTGCCGCAGCAACGGCCTGGTTGGCGCCTTTGCCACCCGCGGCCATTATAAATCTTCCGCCTAAAATAGTTTCACCCGGCAGCGGTAAGCGGTCAGCCTTCACAACCATGTCAGTATTTGAGCTGCCAATAACAAGGATATATGGTCTCATGTAATTTCTAACTATAATTTCCCTTTACCCGGTGTAATTCAAGCAAGGCCACCATTGCCGCCAAATCAACCAACTATCTTCCTATATCAATTTTGTGTTACTGCCCACTGCCCAACAGCCACACTGCCCACTGCCAACCGCCAACTGCTTCCGCCCTACATCCCCGCGTAAACCAGCAATCCCAAACCCGCCACATAAAAAAGCAGCATCAGGTTTAGCACGCCGCTGGTTCCCTTCGGCGCATTGCGAAATTCTTTCCAAATAAATATGCCCCACAGAGCGGCAATAACCGTAGCGCCCTGTCCTAATCCATAGGAAATGGCAGGCCCTGCCTTACCCGATGCAATAATGCTGAACGACATGCCCAAACACCAGATCGATCCACCCAGCAGCCCTGTTACGTGGTTCTTAAAACCCCCTTTAAAATAACTGTCAAATCCCACCGGCGCCCCAACAAAGGGTCGCTTCATCAGCAGCGTGTTGAACGCGAAGTTGCTCAACAAAATTCCCACACTAAAAACAACAACGGCCGTGTAAGGACTTAGCTTACCGGATTCGGGCAGGCTGAAATTGCTGAACATGCTGCCCGCTACGTATTTGTAAAAGAAACCCATTAAAACGCCCGCTACCACTGCCAGCAGCAGCCCTTTTACCGAAGTCTGCTTGCTGGCCGATTGCATTCGCCGGTAAGCATAGGCATTTAAAAGTATGGCTACAACGATGAGCGCGACACCTCCAAACAAAGTTGACTGACTGCCAACCGGGTTAGCCGCATAATTCACCAGGACGCCGATAACCAGGGCCAGGCCAATGCCCACAGGGAAAGCTACAGCCATACCGGCAATGGCAATGGCTGCGCCCAGCAAAATGTTAGCCGCATTAAAAATGATTCCGCCGATGAGCGCCAACCCTATATTCTTGCCGTCAGCCTGGGCAAGATCGCTCAAAAACGACCGACCGCCTGTTCCGGTGCTGCCCAGGGTAAAGGCCAGGATCAGTGCAAATAAAAGTATTCCTAAAACACAATCCCAGTAAAACAACTCAAAACGCCAGTGGCTTGCAGCGAGTTTTTGCGTGTTGGCCCAGGAGCCCCAGCATAGCATGGTGATAATGCAGCAGGCAACGGCCGCAGCGTAACTCTCAATAATAAACATGGCGAAATGGTTTATAAAATTGAAAGTTAAGGAAATTTAGATAAAAAGCTTAATCGAAGTTCTAAGGAGCGGAAATGCACGAAAAAGTTACGCGTTGGAAAGTCCGGAAGTCGGAAAGTCCGGAAGTCCGGAAGTCCGGATCCCGATAGCTATCGGGACCGGAAGAAGCTGCGACTGACGTTTCGGCCTAAATAACTTTAGTTATACAGAAGTCTAAAATAAGGGCCTGATGTCCGCCAGCTGGCGGATAACTCTTAGAAGTGCGTTTTAAACACGGAGGTCCCGGAGGAGGCACAGAGAACACAGAGGAAACATGCACAAAATATTAAGATTCTGTGGCTCTACACACTTAGCGGTTATACTTTAGACTTTAGTTATATGGAAGTCCGGAAGTCAGTAAGTCCGGAAGACCGAAAGACGCTGCATCTGACGTTTCTATAGAGAATAACTTTAGTTATATGGAAGTCTAAGATAAGGGCTTTATGTTTCGGCTTTCCTGGCTTTTCGCATACGGTCCTCCGCCTGTTTCACAGCATCTTTTTCGCTTAACGGGTAGTCAGTCTTAATTTCATTCCGTTTGTTCAGGCCGTGATTCTCATTCTTTATTTTTTCACCTTCCGATGGTTTTCCTGTTTTTGTCATGGCGATTTTGTTAAACCGTTAGCAGATGGGATTGATTAAAGGTTAAACCGCTTCGGTCTGCTAAATGTTTATCCCGGCATGAAAATTATTTTAAGAACTGTGGCTATCAGGCTTAATTTTTTTACGAATTGCGGTAACAATTTTAGGCCTTTGCCGTCCAATCATCACTATACAGCCAGGTTACCACAAATAGATGCTGTAGGGTATTGTGAGGGCCCGCACCTAAGGGTTCCGTTAAAAAATCAAAAAATTCATCTAAAAAAATGAACAATTATGTAGAAATGCTATGGTGGGCTGTGCCTGTCGTAGTTCTTTTGCTGCTGTACAAATTTGTGCTGCGCGTATTTTTCGGCATGGTGATCGTTCCTGACGACCGCATAGGCCTTGTGATTAAGAAATACGCCCTTACAGGCGAGAAACGCCTTCCGGATGGCCGCATCATCGCCATCAATGGCGAAGCCGGTATGCAGGCCAGGGCTTTGGCGCCGGGCCTGTATTGGGGCATGTGGCCATGGCAATACAACATTATTATGGCCCCGTTTACCATCATTGAGCAGGGTAAGCTTGGCCTTGTAAAGGCTAAGGACGGCGCTTCGATGGATACCGGCCGTGTACTTGGTAAGCCTGTTGATTGTGATAAATTCCAGGATGCCGTTTCCTTCTTAAACAACAAGGGTCAAAAGGGACCGCAGGCAGCGTTTCTTACGCCGGGTAGTTACCGTATCAACCCCTTTTTGTTTGATATCGAAATGGTGAACGTCACCCAGATCCATGAGAACAAGGTGGGCATCATAACCACACTCGACGGCGAGCCGCTCGAAAAAGGCGAAATAGCAGGTGTATCGGTGCCGGGTCATAAAAACTTCCAGGATCCGATCGCTTTTATCAATGCCGGTGGTATGAAAGGCCTGCAGGAAGACGTGATCCTGGCGGGTACCTATTTCCTTAACCCCTGGTTTGTACTGGTGGAGCAGGTGGATATGATCTATATCCCGATAGGTTATGTTGGCGTGGTGAACTCGTTTGTGGGTCCGGAAGGAACCGATACCAGCGGCGACAGCTTCAAACATGGCAATATAGTAAAGCGCAACCAGAAAGGTGTTTGGGATCAGCCGCTCGACCCCGGCAAGCATCCTGTAAATATTTATACGCATGCGGTTGAGATTGTACCCACAACCAATATTGTTTTAAATTGGGCCGACAGCCGTACGGAAGCGCATGAACTGGATAAGAACCTATGCACCATCACGGTACGTTCTTCGGATGGTTTTACCTTCAACCTCGACGTTTCACAGATCATCCATATCCCCCGAAACGAAGCGCCGAAAGTTATTGCCCGTTTCGGTAATATGAAAAATTTGGTGTCGCAGGTACTTGAGCCAACTATTGCCAACTATTTCCGTAACTCGGCCCAAAAGAGTGACGTTATTGAATTTTTGGCTAATCGTATACAGCGTCAAACTGATGCTAAAATGCATATCAGCAAGGTGCTGAATGACTACAACGTGGTAGGCGTGGATACCCTGATAGGGGACATCGTGCCGCCGGCTGCTTTAATGAAAACCCTTACCGACCGTAAAATTGCGGAACAGGAAAAAGTCACTTACGAGATTCAGCGAAATGCACAGATTGAGCGTAAAGAATTTGAAAGCGCTCGGGCCGGCGCCGATATGCAGCCTGAAGTGGTAAAATCAACCCGGCAGGTGGAGATCAACACGCAGATGGCGGCTTCGAAAGTCGCAGCCTCAAAAGGTGAAGCCGAGGCTAAAACCATCAACGCGACAGCCGACGCCGAAGTGCGCATTACGATAGCCAGGGCTGATGCCGAGGCGAAAACGGTAAACGCCAAAGCTGACGCCAACGCAACCGAAGTTAATGGCAGCGCCGAGGCCTCAAAGATCAGGGCTGTCGGTTTGGCCGAGGCCGAAGTTACCCGCCAAAAAACGCAGGCCATGGGTACCGAGCAATACGCTATTGTCCGCGTAGCGGAGGCCTTAGCCACCAACGGAATTAAATTGGTGCCTGAAATATTGGTGAGCGGTAAAGATGGTGGCGGCAACGGCATCATTGATGCGCTGATCGGTAATGAGATGCTTAAGAAGCTGCAGAAAGCCAATGAATCCGGGCGTGAAAAAGGTGAAAGCGGAAAGCAGTCGAAAGCTGAAAGCGGAAAGCCGAAAGACTAAAGCAGGAAGAGATATGAAAAAGTCCGAAAGTCCGAAAGACTAAAGAGGGAAAAAGATATGAGATGTGAGATAGAATGGGCTCTCGTTTAGGCTCATTTTCCGGAACTTGACTTAAATACCAGAATCAGACTTCCGAAGTTTTTAAACGGCGAAGCCCTCAACGAGGCCTTTGAAAAAAACAATACCGAGTTAAACTTCGGAAGTCTTTTTACAACGAAAATTTTCTGATGAGACCTTTACTATATTCGCGTGCTTCTTCAACGGAAAGGGTTTTTTCCGGCTCGCGCTTTAAGGCGGCTATCCTTTTTAGTTCCTGGTAGCTTTCCTTGGGAATAAGAACGTATTTCTTATTATCAATAATGAGGTGTATCATTACCGCTCTTTTTATTCGAAAATTAGTAAAACTATAATTAATAAACAACAAATCGATTTTGTTTCATCGCCCAAGCTCCCGGACAACCTAACTTTCAAACTCCTATCTTCCCATCTTCCGGACTTATTTATTCTTCAAACTGTCCGCCTTTGCTTTCGCCTGTTGTTTGAAAAAGCCCTTTAGTAAGAAATTGTGCTGTGCAGCCTCCAGGTCTTCGTTTAGTTTAACGGAACTTTGCTGCAGGTTATTTAAAGTAGATTGAATTTCTGCGGCGCCTTTCGGGTCGTTTAACAAAACGCCGAGCGCATTGTCGGTGCTGTTCAGCTTGTTGCTTGCTTTGTTTAAGTTATTGGTAAGTACGTTGGCATTGTTGGCAGCCTGCTGCAATTCGGCGGCGGCAGCTTTGATGCGGTTAAAGGTGGCCGTGTCCGTAAGGAATTTGTCGGCAAGGCCGCCCTTGGTGTTCAGCTTGTTGCCAAACTGGTTAAGCTGCACCGCAAGTTGTGCTGCACTGGTGGTGGCGGCCTGCAAATTTTTCATCGAGGCGCGCAATTGATTGGCCATGGTATTATCAGCCATCAGCGCACCAATGGTCCCTTTGCCGCTAACCATATCATGACTCAAGGTCTTAAAATCACGGGTGATGGCCACCAGGTTTTCATTGTTGATCTGGAGCGTTTTTAGCATATCATCTGTAGACGTGAGTTTCTCAGCCTGTAAAAAAGTGCCATTTTTGATCGGGGGCGCATCGGAGCTGCCGCCCTCAATGACTATAATCCGGTTGCCGATCAATCCGTCCGACCCAATATGTACACCCGAATTGGTATGAATAAACCGCTGTACAGCCTGGTCGATCCGCATTCTTACATCAACCTGCGAAATACCCACAAAGCGTATTTCGCTTATTGTGCCCACCTTCACGCCCGAAAACCAAACATCATTCCCCTTCTTCAGGCCCGAAACATCGTCAAAAACGGCGCTGATCGAAACACTTTTTGCGAAGCTTTTTTGTTGCCCGCCAAGGGTAAACACCCCAAGTATAAATATAACGAGGGCGAGCGCAAGGAATATCCCTACCGTAACCGCTTTTCTATTGTCTGCGAAGGCCATAATTTTGGTAAATTTTTTTACTCAATAAAATTATAATCAAAAAAACGTTTAACACGCTCATCTTTCGTATCGAATACTTCTTCAAAAGAGCCCGTACGCTGAAATTTGCCGTCGAGCAACATAGCAACCCGGTCGCCGGTTGACTTGGCGCAGGTCAGATCGTGCGTGATGATGATAGACGACGTGTCGTATTTTAGCTGTACTTTGTTGATCAGGTCATTGATTTCCGTGCAGGTGATCGGATCCAGGCCGGCCGTCGGTTCATCATACAGCATGATCTCCGGGTTAAGTATGAGGGTGCGCGCAATGCCGATCCGCTTGCGTTGGCCGCCTGAAAGTTCCGCGGGCATCTGGTTAATGGTTTGCAAAAGGCCCACACCGTCAAGCACAGATTCAACAGCATCATCAATTTCTTTCCGCGTAATACCCCTGCGGTTTCGCACTAACGGGAACTCAAGATTTTTCCGCACGGTCATGCTGTCGTACAGCGCGCTGTTCTGGAACGAAAACCCTAT
>JABDGE010000002.1 GCA_013286235.1 Bacteroidota bacterium | reverse complement strand
CGCAAAAGGAAAAGATAATCAGGCCGGTTAATCCTGATTGGGTTGATCTGACCCCGGGTTTAAATTACGAAAGCGGGTTGAGGGTACGCCCCCAACTCCGCCCGTCGTTAAGTTCGTCAAGAAAAGCGGTTACTTTTTAATGAATTTCAAAGCGCCTGAATTCATGCAATATCTTTTTCCGCCGCGGTCGGAAGGGCCGTCGTCAAAAACGTGTCCCAGGTGGAGGCCCGTGCTGCGTTCTATCACTTCGTCGCGCTCCATGCCATCGCTGTTGTCCTGCACGATCTCGATCTTTTTCATGTCCACTGGTTTTACAAAGCTTGGCCAGCCTGTGCCGCTGTCATATTTATCATCTGAACTGAATAATACTTCACCCGTGGCGGCGCTTACATAAATGCCCTTTTCGTGGTTGTTAAAGTAGGGGTTCTGAAAGGGCGGCTCTGTTCCACTTTCTACCATGATGTAATATTGATTCGAGGTCAATATTTTTTTCCAGTCGGCCGGTGTCTTACTCATTTTTCTTTTTGGGTCGTACTGTTTCAACTGCTGCCCATTGGTTTGCTGGCACCCAAATGTGGTAACGATAGACGCCAGCATTAATACAAATGCTAATTTTTTCATTGTTAAGATTTTTTATGGTTTGTCGTAAAAGACCAAATTCCCTTACAAAAACAATTACGAAAATCGGCGTTGACAGGATTGTCAGCCAAACGTTTTTTTATATCGCTTTTGGCTTTGGCACGAGCACTGCGGTCACGATATCCAATATCCCATTGCTTTGCGCTATGTCGAACCGGCTGATAATGCTTTGGCCGCCATTTTCATCCGTCAAAACAATATTGCGGTTTTCGTCGATTGTCGCCGTTATCTTACTGCCGGCCAGCGTGGTCAGAACTGCCGTGCCGTTATTTGAATTTATTTTATGAGCGATATCTTTCGAGGTCAGCCTGCCTGCGATCGCATGGTAGGTGAGCAGATAGCTCAGGTAATCTTTATGATCTGCCCTTAATAGGGTATCAAGTTCTCCCGGCGGTAATTTTTTGAACGCTTCGTTTGTGGGTGCGAAAACCGTGATTGGCCCCTTGCTTTTAAATGTTTCTGTAAGGCCAGCATTGTTGATAACCGAAACCAGCGTAGAATACTCTTTCGAAAGAGAGATATTTTCCATCACATCATTGGAAGATATCATTTTTACCCCGTCCACAATCTTTATTTTACCCCACTTAGCCCGTACCGTGTCGTTAACGGGGTTAGTGACCGTAGTTGCCTGGCCATATAGCATCGTACCCCACAACATCACTCCCAAAAATGCCATCCATTTGATCATGGCGGCAAAAGTACGACAAAAACAATTACCTAATGCCATTAAACTATAAGCAAAAGTTTGTTTGACGTAAAATTTTTGTAGCTTTTAACGCGAATTATACAATAATTGAACTTACCAGCCTGGTGTAAATCCTAAGCCAAACACCGGTTTGCCGATGTCGGTTCGGTTGAACGGATACGCCAGGTAGGGTTCGAGCACGAAAGCACCCAGCACATTTATCCTGATGGATACCCCTGTACTCACAGCCGGAACGCGCTGGAGTGGATTATAAACCGGCTGCAACAAGGGTTTTCCGTTTGATCCGATAACCGGGTTGCCGTTCGCGTCTACTTCCGGCGTATAGCCGGCCAAGTCTGGCGAAGATTGAAATTTGATCTGGTCGCCTGCGTTCCAGGCCAGGCCGGCGTCCACAAAAAAGTTGAGCTCCGTAAACAAGTACCTCGACTTAAGTTGTGAGAGTTTTTCCGGACCGGTCAGGGGTAAACGTATCTCAAAATTTGCAACGGCGAGGCGGTTGCCAGATAGCTGGTCGATTGTAAAGCCATTTGTCGGCGTTTTAGTTGAGCCGTAAAAGGTCTGGGCCTCATATCCGCGTATCAAAAACGGGTAACCAACGTACAGCGGGTACAAATTCCCGGTATTTCCAAAACGCCCGTAGCCGTAAAAACGAAAGGCAAAGGTTACAGGTTCTACTCTTACATATTCCCGCAGGTCAATAGTCGGCGCAAAATACTGGTAAGTGCCAAAATCGTATTCGGCCTCCAGGCGGTAACGGTAGCCGCTTAATGGCGAGGCCACACCAAAAAAGGAATTGTCGCCAACCAGGGATGTACTCACATTACCCAGGGTAAAAGGGGTTAGAATTAGCCCGTTGTTGGTTGTTTCGGAGTTATACGCAGATGTAGGAACGGTGGTGTGTGAATAGTTCAGCTCGTTGCCCAGTATATCATAAGTTGTGCTGTACCGATCAACGCGGTAGTAATAAGTAGCGGCGCCGGTGCCGAATTCAATACGTGTTTTTCGCGTAAGGGGGTAGGAGGTGAATAAGGAAAGCTGATCCTGGAATATCCTTATCAGGTCGAAGCGTTCAATATTAACCGGTACCGTAGTGGTACTGTTTACCTGGTAGGTGCCAGCTACCACACTATAGTTCGCTGTCTGGAAGGGGATATGCGAAATGCCGGCGCCGAAATTCCAGCGTCCTGCCTGGTTAATATACGTAAATTGCCCGCCCACATCGTAAATTTCGCCGTTTATGGCTACACCTGCGTAAATCTGGTTCCTGCCTAAGACATCGCTGAAAACTCCCTGTATCCCGCTGGACAGCCCCGTTCCAAACTGGCTCACCTGGGCGCCAACACCACTGCTTGCCAGGTAGTCCATTTTAAACTGGGGCCTGTAGGGAACATTTTTTATAGAATCTGAGGGAATCTTTTGGTAAGCCAGGAAATTATTCAGGTTTGAATTGATCAGATCGACCCCGACAGACCTGGCGGGAGGCAGCATGGCGGCGTCGAAGTTTAAAGTTTTGCTATCAACCGTTCTTGCGGTAAAGTCGCCGGCCTTCGCTGTGTACAGCGAATACTTTTGCGAGCGGTAATAGGAATAAACAATATCGTCATGCGCAGAGATGCTTAAGGCCGGTGAATACTCCGTTATACCGCAGATGCCGGTAAAGAGGTCCGTCATTTGTTCAACTTTCCCTGTTGCCGGGGTGTAGCGGTACATATTGCGGAAACCATCCCTGTTGGAAAGAAAATAGATCTTTGTACCATCCGCCGAATACTGCGGATTTAAGTTGTTGGCGCCGTTAAATATTTTGATATCGGTAACTTTCCCGGTGGCCAGGTCGAGCTCCGCCAGGTTAAACGTGATCGCTTGTCCCAAGGACTGATCATAGGTGGTGCGGTCACTGGAAAAGATGATCTTTTTTCCATCTCTTGAAAAGCTTGGCATACAATCGGAGTACTTATCGTTGGTGAGCTGCCGGACCTGGTGGGTGTCGAAATTGTACATATACAGGTCGCCCTGCCCGTTAGCCAGTCCCTGGAACACGATTGAGGCCCCGTCGGGTGACCATGAAAGGTTGCTGAACTGTTCGGCTTTTCCCATGGAAACATCATCCACGATGGTTCCCGAGGCCACATCAACCACCAGCATACGGTTTCGCCCCCTGTTGAAAACACTGAAAGCAAATCGCTTGCTATCAGGCGACCAGGCTCCGGCAGATTCGATAAAATTAAATTCGTCGATATGCGTGTTGGATATTTTGCTGGTGAGCTTGCGAATTACCTGGCCTGTTTTAGCATCAGCCAGGTAAAGGTCGATGGTGAATAAATTCTTTTCCGACAAATATGCCAGGTACCTGCCATCGGGACTGATCGCCGGCGCTACATTTAATTTACCGGCATTTTTATCGTCCACAATGCGTTGGCCAACCGGTTGTTGTACGGTGTCTTTTAAAAAGGGTTTATAGGTTGCTTCGATCGAGTTTTTCCAAAGATTGGATAAGGTTTTATCGTCATATCCAAACGTTCGTTTGATGGCATAGCCCAGGCCGAAGCGCGCCGTGTTTTTAAAGAATGGTACGATCACCGTATCCCCATACGTGGAGCCGATGAAGGACCAGAAGGCCTCGCCATAACGGTAGGGGAAGTACTTATTGCTTTCCGTGAGTTCCTTTACGGTCGGGATATCATGGTTGAGGTATGCATCGCGCATCCACATCGCCGTGTAGGAATCCTTTTTGCCCAGCGAAAGGTACTCAGCCATCCCTTCTATCATCCATAAGGGCATATTGTTGATGTTTTCGAAATTGCCCGAATCCTTCCCCAGCAGGGTGTGGTATTGAAAAGCATGCACCAATTCATGGCCGATCACGTGCCGGGTCATTTCATTGGTTTCCATCACCGGCATCACTATCCGGTTTTTTAAACCTTCGGTTACGCCGCCCGTGCCTACATCAATGTCGCCGTCAATGGCTGTTGTTTGCTGAAAATCGGGGTGATTGGCGTACAATATGATGGGGTTGGGTTTTTTGAAGGTATCCCTAAACACCTGTTGATGTATGGTGTACCAAAGCTCGGCTTCCTGGCCAAAGCGTTTCAGCATGCTGTCGTTTTTCAGGTAGTAATAAATCTCAAAATGCGGCGTACGGTAAACCTTAAATTTCAGGTTTTTATAGCGGACCTTGTTTTGGCCAAAGTACTGGGCCTTTGATTGCTGGCTAACTACGAGAAAGGATAAAGTGCAGACCAGGATAAGCAGGAATCTTTTTATCAGGCAAGGGTAATATTTATCCATGGGTGTCCTGGTTAGATACGGCGAAAATGATGGATTAGTTGCTATTTGTCGTAACGATTATTTCTTTTATAAGTTGTTGACCGCTTCATACCGGGCGTTCATTTCAGCGTCCTGCTAGTTCTTCGGAAGTTGTTGAACCGTCGTGTCCAGGTGTGCGGGCGTTGTGCCGGGCTTAATCGCTTCGGTATCTATCGGCGCCCTTAAGCTGTCGGTTAAGGAGTCGACATCCTCGCGCGGCGAAGGGCAGTCGTATTCCTTGGTGATCTTCACCCATGGTTTCGGGAAAGGCCCCCAGGTATAGCCCGAATTCGGGTCAGCGTAAACCCTTTGCATAAAGTCGCCAAAAATTGGCAAGGCCGTATGCGAGCCTTCTCCTGTGTCGGAGTTTGTAAAGTGTACACTCCGATCATCTGCGCCCACCCATATGCCGGTCACCAGGTCTTTGGTAATGCCCATATACCAGCCGTCAACAAAACCAGATGAGGTGCCGGTTTTCCCTCCAATCTGGTTGTCTTTTTTCCATAGACCCGGGTACTCCCACAAAGCCTGCGATGTGCCACCCGGCTCATCCATGCCTCCCCTGAACATATATAGCATCAGCCAGGCGGTTTCCTCGCTCAGCACTTGCTGCGACTTCAAATCGAATTGAGCCACTGCATTGCCGTCCTGATCAACGATTTTGGTGACCAGGATCGGGTCGATCTTTACGCCCTTGTTCAAAAAGGTACTGTAAGCCCGCACCATTTCATAAACCGATACATCACTTGATCCCAGGGAAACCGATGGCACAGACTTAAGCGGGCTTTCTATACCGCACTTGTGCGCGTATTGAACCACCTTGTCCCATCCCACCTGCTGGGTGACCTGGGCCGTGATGGAATTGATGGACGCACCCATGGCATGCCTTAGCGACATATCCTCGCCCGAGAAACTATAGGTCGCATTTTTGGGCTCCCATACCTGCTCCCTGCCGCCGTCGGTATATTTTATCGATACAAATTTGTCGGTAAATTTATCGCAGGGCGTAAATCCGTTATCAAGGGCCGTTACGTAAGCGAAGGGTTTAAAAGTCGATCCCGGCTGCCGTTTAGCCTGGTTAACGTGGTCGTAATTAAAATATTTAAAGTTGATGCCGCCAACCCAAACCTTAATTTTACCGGTGGACGGTTCCAGGGTCATCATACCTGTGTTTAGTAATTTTGCGTAGTATTTGATGGAATCAATGGTTGAGAAGGTGGTATCACGTTCCCCATGCCAGGTAAACACCTTCATTTTTTTTGGCTTCTCGAAATACTGGTCGATCAGCGTGCTGTTGTAATTGTATTTTCTTTGCAGCAGGGCGTAAATTGGCAAGCGCTGTTCGTTCTTTGGGATAAAATCAACGATCTCATTTCCGCTCAGGTCGCGCCACGGATTTTTCTTTCCCCAAAGGTCGTTGAACCTGTTTTGCAGCATCTTCATCTTTTCTGCGACGGCCAATTCTGCATAATGCTGCAGCCGCGGATCGATCGTAGTGTATATCTTCAAGCCATCATTGTACAGGTCATAATCATTGTCCCTGCACCATTTCTTCAGCCATCTTTCTACCGCTTCGCGCAGGTAGGAGTCGCCGTTGTTTTCATCGTCTTTGTGGCTTAAGTCCAGGGTCAAAGGTTTTTCAATATCCGTGTCATATTCTGCCTGGCTTAGGTAATCATATTTCAGCATCTGGCCCAAAACCACATTACGCCGTTCCGTAGAATGTTCAGGATTGTTGATGGGATTATAAGTCGACGTGGCTTTCAACATTCCAATCAGCGTAGCGGCTTCATCGGCATTGACTTTGTCGGGGGTTTTGTTAAAATACTTCAGCGTGGCAGTTTTGATGCCAAAAGAGTTGTTTCCGAATGGAACCGTGTTCAGATAAAGTGTTATTATGTCATCCTTGCTATACACATGTTCTATCTTATAGGCGGTAAGCCATTCCTTGCATTTGTAAACAATCGTGCGGATCAGGGGGACGTGCCTGATGATACCCTGCGACTTTCTTTTGCGGGTTTCAAACAAATTTTTTGCCAATTGTTGTGTAATAGTGCTGCCTCCCCGTTTTTCGCCTTTTGCAGTTGAAAGGATGCTGGTGAAGAACGAGAAGAAGTCGACGCCGCCGTGCTGGTAAAAACGCGCATCCTCGGTGGCCACCAAAGCATGGGTGATATCGGGCGAAATGTCCTTTAATTCCACCGGCGACCGGTCCTCTTTATAGTACCGGCCAATGAGTGTTCCATCGGCATAGTAAACCTCGGAAGATAAGGACATCACAGGGTTTTTGATCTCATTCATGTCTGGCGCATAGCCAAATAACCAAAGGAAATTTAACTCTATCGAGCAGAAGAAGATGATAATGAAATAAAGGAAGATGATAAAATATCGAAGAAATCTGTTTTTTATGCGCCTGAACATGGGGGTAAAGATGTAAAATTATGGCTCTATATCATAGCCCGATAAATAATTATTAACAACGCAATTTTAAGTGTTTAATTTTCAAGTAACTTAATCAACCCAATTTTTGTTTCCAATGAGTGATATAATTAAAAAATTCAAGGTGTGCGATGGCAGTAAATTTTCCCTTAAGGACTATGAAACTGATTACTCCAACGATTATAAAAAAGAAGATGCAGAGGAAATACTGGCTAAATTAGTGCAGGAGACTGCGGACCTGCAGGAGGCGCTCTACGCCGATAACCGCTTCGCCCTGCTGATCATTTTCCAGGCGATGGACGCTGGAGGGAAGGATGGGGCCATAGCGCACACGCTCACGGGGCTGAACCCTGAGGGCTGCGATGTGTCGAGCTTTAAAGTACCGAGCACTGAGGAATTGAAGCATGATTTCCTGTGGCGGCATTACAAAGCGCTGCCTGAATTTGGCCGCATCGGCGTATTTAACCGCTCACACTATGAAAATGTACTGGTTACCAAAGTTCATCCGGAGCTGTTATTGAACGAAAAACTGCCGGGTATCAAATCGGTTAAGGATGTGTACAAGAAGTTTTGGAAACGCCGTTATGAAAGTATCCGGGCCTTTGAAAAGCACCTTACCGACAACGGTACGGTTATTATTAAATTCTTTCTGCATATTTCCAAAGAAGAGCAACGTCGGCGTTTCCTGGCCCGCATCGACGATAAAGAGAAGAACTGGAAATTTTCCGCCTCCGACATCTATGAACGCAAGTTTTGGGACGACTATATGAAAGCCTATGAAAAAGCAATACAGGAGACGTCAACCGAAGATTGCCCCTGGTATGTGCTGCCCGCCGATAAAAAGTGGTTCACGCGGATTGCCATCTCCTCCATCATTTCAGATACCCTGAAAAACATGGGGCTAACTTTTCCTGTATTACCGAAAGCCGAAAAGGACAAACTTGAGGAAGCGAAGAAGGAGTTGTTGGGTGGGGAGTAGTGAGTAGGCAGTTTGCAGTAGCAGTTAAGGGTGGGGCAGGATATCCTGTCTCATATCCACAAAATCACTCCACCACAATTTCATCAGCAAAAATAAAGGATTGCTCGCCGCTGCTTTCATGCCATTCGGGCAAAGGGCCATATTGTTTCGCCACGAGTTTGATATAGCGTGCGTTGGTATTAAGCAAGCCGGTAAAATCCTGCGTTTGCACCTTCATATCTTTAATATCAACCCTTGTGTTCACCGTGGTAGCCAATGTATAATTTGTGCCATCGTTCGATGTCCAATATTCAACATATTTCGGGAACACAATCCAGGAGCGGGTGTCCTGCAGGGCGCCCAGGCTTACTTGCTTCACCGGTTTCACTTTGCCCATATCAACTATTGCCACCAAATCAACTCCCTGGTAGCCCTGCCAGTTGCCCAGCCGCCAGTTGGCTTTTCCACGGATACCGTTTATAAGTGCGTTGTCGCCCTCATCGGCGTAATTGGGCAGGTATTTGTTCACAAGCGTTAATTTCAAGTCGTCCCGGACTTTTGTAAATGTGCCTTCGTCGACAAAGCTGCTTTTGTCTTTGTCGATTGCAATGGCCTTTACTGTAATATTGGATGCAATGGCGATAGGCGAGCTGTATAATGCCGAGTTTGCGGTAGGGCTGGAGCCGTCAAGCGTGTAATAGATCTTTGCGGAGGTGTCAGCACATTTAATTTGAATGCTAAACGGCGTTTTGATCGTTTTGGCAGGCGCTATGATATATGGATCGGGGATGATCAGGTCGTCGGATATTCTTGAAGCCGGCTTTTCAAGGCCCTGTTCAAATAATTTATTTGGCAGCCGCCCGGTAAATACTTCAAACTCGCCGCCGTCTGCTATGTCGTTATAGTCCAGGTAAATTTTGTTATAGGCCCTTTTGTTGAGGTTCATGCCCTGCAAGTAAATATTATCCCGGCTGATGCCGGCTCCTGAATTGAGAATGGTAAATTTTTTGCCATTATCCAGGTTGATGACAGCCTTGTCAAACTGGGGCATGCCGATCTGAAACTGATTTTGGCCGGGCATAATATTGTATATCCCAAGCGAGCTGATCACATACCAGGCCGACATCTGCCCGCAATCCTCGTTTCCGGAAAGGCCATCCGGATTGGCGCTGTACTCCTCGCGTAATATTTTATCAATATAATACTGGGTTTTTTCCGGCGAATCGGTGAAGTTGAACAGGTAAGCCATATGGTGACTGGGTTCATTGCCATGGGCGTATTGCCCGATCAAACCGCTTACGTCGTCCTGCTGCCGGCCGGTCAGCTTTGAATCCGTGGTGAACAATTCATCTAATTTTGCTTCAAAAGCCGCTTTGCCGCCCATTTCGTCTGACAGCGATTCCACATCCTGCGGCGCTAAGAACGAATATTGCCAGGAGTTGCCTTCCGTATAGTTGTTGTTAATTTCCCGCGGATCAAAAGGCGTGTACCAGCCGCCGTTTGCCCTTGCCTGCATAAAATCGTTTTCACTATTGAAATTGTTCTTCCAGTATTGGGCACGCTTAATGAAAGTATGGTAATCATCAGGCTTGTTCATCATTTTTGCCATTTGTGCGATGCACCAGTCGTCAATGGTGTACTCGAGCGTCTTGGAAACAGATTCGGGCTCATCGTCTGATAAAACAACGCCATTTTTCCGGTACGAATCCAGGCCGAACTGATCGCGGTTAACCGCTGCTTTCATTGCCGTAAGAGCTTCGTCGGCGTTAAAATCCCTTATGCCCTTTGCATAAGCGTCGACTATTACCGGTATGGAATGGTTGCCAACCATACAAAAGGTCTCGTTGGAGGCAAGGGGCCAAATGGGCAGCAAGCCACCCTGTTCATACATCGCCAAAAACGACTTTACGAAATCAAGTGTGCGCTTAGGGTCGATCAGGTTCATCAATGGGTCTTCGGCGCGATAGGTATCCCATAAAGAAAATACGGTGTAATAGGTAAATCCATCCGCCGTATGCACTTTTTGATCCATTCCCCGGTACTGCCCGTCCACATCGCTGTAAACGTTGGGCGCCAGCATGGCATGATACAAAGCTGTATAGAAAATGATTTGCTTTGTTTTGACATAGTCGACTACAGGCTGTTTGGTTTGCGCCGCATGCTTAGTATTGCGGTTTCCGGTATTTGAATTGTCGCCCCGCGCTTCGCGCTGGGTGGATGCATCGGGGCCGCCACCTTCTACCTCGATTTTCGACAATGCTGTTTCCCAGAGCTCTTTGGCATCATGCTGAACCTTCTTAAAATCGAAATCTGGCACTTCCGCGTCCAGGTTCCGTAACGCGCCATCCGCACTAACCGACGAAATACCAACCTTCGCAATTACCTCGCGCGGGTCGTCAAAGCGGATATACATTTTAATATTTTTACCCGAAAGCTTATTTTTTCCGGGTTGCAGCGAATCGTTTAAAGCGATCCCGTAAGTCTTAAATGGCTTCGAAAACTTCGCATAAAAATAGACCGACTGATCTTCCGCCCATGCCCTCGACCGCCGGAAACCACGGATCTCGTGATCGTTCACTATCTCAATCCATGAATCCAGCACCTCGTCGCGGTGCTGCAGGTCGATGATAATATTGGCTGAGCCTGTTTTTGGGAAGGTATACCGGTGAACGCCTACGCGGGTTGTAGCCGTCAGTTCGGCGTCAATGTTATATTTATCGAGGTGTGTCTTATAGTAACCCGGGATGGCGACTTCATTTTTCTTTTTAAAGCCCGATTGGTATTCTGAATTCTTAAACTGCGGTTCGCCAACGGTCGGCATAAAAAGCACGTCGCAGTAGTCGGCAACGCCGGTACCGCTCAAATGAGTATGCGAAAATCCATAAACGACGGTGTCGGTGTAATAATAGCCCGAGCAGCCGTCCCAACCTGTTAACCTGGTATCGGGGCTTAATTGCACCATCCCAAAAGGCGCCACTGCGCCAGGGTAGGTGTGCCCATGCCCACCGGTCCCGATAAATGGGTCAACTAAAAGCGTGTAGTCTTTTTTATGCTGAGCGAATGATGCAACAGCCCAGGTTACCAATAGAGAAATGAGGAACGCGGTTCGTGAAAAAAGCTTCATTCCGGGTGTAAATCAGTTTAAAAGGTACTCAAAAAGTATTTATTGTCAGTTGGTTATGCTGATCATATCATTCAGGTCTTTGATTTTCATCAAAGAAGCTCTAATATACTATAAAATACGATCGTCAAACTATCCGGAAGTCGTCTGCGTCCGCTAAGAACGGAAGTGCGCGCCGGGTTTTCTTTACCTCTTCGGCAAGTATGGTAAAAGTGTACAGGTCTTCTTCGTCGCGTTTGTAATAAACAATATTGCCCATTGGGTCAACGCAGGTCGAGTCGCCTGAATGATAGACCTCGTTGCCATCGTGACCCACACGGTTCACGCCGATCACATAGGCCTGGTTTTCGATGGCACGTGCGCTGATCAGGGTACGCCAGTGCGCGCTTCGGCGTTCGGGCCAGTTAGCGATAATGATCAGCAGGTCATAAGCATGTTCCGCATTCCGGAGCCACACCGGGAAACGCAGGTCATAACAGATCATCGGGCAGATCTTCCAGCCTTTCAGCTCAACAATCAGCTTTTTGCCGCCGGGCGTGTACGGAAGGTGTTCTTTAGCCATCGCAAAAAGGTGGCGCTTATCATAACATTCGTAGCTGCCATCCTGCCGCATCCATATCAGCCGGTTATAGAAGTTACCTTCGTCTTTGATGATCAGGCTTCCGCATACCACGCAATCATATTGTTCGGCGGTAGTTCGCATCCATTCCATCGATTTGCCGCCCATCGGCTCGGCCAGTTTCTCAGCTTCCATGGAAAAGCCGGTACTGAACATTTCCGGCAAAATGATCAGGTCTGTTTTTTCGCGGATTCCGGTTAAGCGCGTGGTAATGTTTTGCAGGTTTTTATCGACGTTTTCCCAGTAGAGGTAACCCTGGAAAGTACTTATCTTCAAATTTTCCATAGTTCTTTAGTTCATGATACATTTATGCAGTTCTCTATTTTTGTTAAACTCCAGGTTTTAGCATTTACGGCATCTGCTATGAACCATCCCGCACGTGCGGGATCAACCAGGAACTGCAAAAAACTATACCTTCAACAACCTTTCAACGGCTTTATCCAATGTTTCTTGCCTTTTGGCAAAACAAAAGCGAAGCACGTGATGATCAG
This sequence comes from Bacteroidota bacterium, assembly GCA_013286235.1. Lineage (GTDB taxonomy): Bacteria > Bacteroidota > Bacteroidia > Sphingobacteriales > Sphingobacteriaceae > Mucilaginibacter. Next base: position 73,159 of record JABDGE010000002.1, on the reverse strand, counting down.
TGCCCCGGGTATAGAATACCGACGTGGGTATAGATGCCACCCCAAAATCCTTTGTTAGCCGCAGCGCAAAATCAGTGTCTTTTTCATCCGTAATACCGTTAAAGGTCACCGATTGGAAGTAAGAACCGCTGCAGGGAAGTAACTTAAAGCGGCTTTGTTCCAATCCCTTGCGAAAATAATCGCGCTTTTCCTGGAAGAAAGCCGGAAGGCTCAAATAAGTGCTTTCGTCCCGTAAATAATCGGCAATTGCATATTGTATGGGCGCATTTACGCTAAAAACCAGGAACTGGTGCACCTTCCTGAATTCGCTCATTAAAAATTCCGGCGCCATACAGTAACCCACCTTCCACCCCGTGGCATGGAAAGGCTTGCCAAACGAAGCCACAATAAAGCTCCGTTGCCGCAATTCGGGGTAACGTGCCATGCTGTGATGCGTTTCGCCATCATATATCAGGTGTTCATAAACCTCGTCGCTTAAAAGTAATATATCCTGGTTTTTTACAATCGCTGTCAGTTCGTCAATGTCTTCCCGGTGCAATATAGTTCCCGTTGGATTGTGCGGCGTGTTCAGAATGATCATCCTGGTTTTATTGTTGATCAGCCTTTTTACCATTGCCCAGGGTATCCGGTAGTCGGGCGGTTCAAGCTCCAGCGATTTTACAATTCCACCAGCCAGTTTAATTGCCGGGGCATAGCAGTCAAACGCCGGTTCAAAAATAATCACCTCGTCATTGGGATTGATTGTTGCTGTAATAGCCGTAAATATTGCCTGTGTACCGCCCGCTGTTACGGTAATTTCCGTTTCCGGGTTATAAACGGCGCCATACAGCTTTTCGGTTTTTTCAGCTATCTGCTCGCGCAGGGCAACCACGCCGGCCATTGGCGCGTATTGGTTATGGCCTGCTTTCATGGCGGCGTTTACCAAAGCGATGAGCTTAGGCGGGGTGTCAAAATCGGGGAAACCCTGCGAAAGATTTATGGCGCCTACCTCGCTGGCCAATGCCGACATTACGGTGAAAATGGTGGTGCCTGTTTGCGGCAACTTTGAAATAACAGGAGTCATGAGCGGCTAAATTAGATAAAAATCGTCATTAAACGCAGGGGGACTATGTTTGTGGGCATCGCTATCGTGATTATAAGCGAATTATTCGTATTTTGCGGCTGCAATTTATTAGAAAGCCGATCATTGGACAAACATTTGCGCGAGCGATTAAACTCCGAGGGGAAAATCGAGTCTGATGTACCGACGAAGGCCTTTAAAACATCGACCAATATCATGCGGTTTCGATAATAAATTGATAAAAAGACTGTTATTATACATGAACTTATTGTTTAAAAATGAGAAAAAAATACACGTTAAATGCCCTGCCTTTTCTTTCCGCACTTTTTTTGTTACTCGTTTTAGCTTCCTGTAGTAAAAAAGAAAATAATACTAAGCCAGCACCAGTTACGGCCACGCCGACAGAATTGGGCTTATACGAAGCTGATTCCGCCCAGTACAGGGAATTGATCGTGGCTATTACACAAGTCGGCACCCAGTCTGTCGATGACGGATTGGTGTTTGATACCGGTTCAGGCGGCATGGTTTTGGATGCCAGCGGGACCGTTCCCCCTGCCATGATCACCACGTCGGGTTTCAATTTCACCGGCGACTCAACTGTCGTGAACGGAATTACCATCACAAATCAAACTTCCACACTGGAATATGGCGCTGATAGCGCAACAACCACTACCGTATACGGCAACCTGGCCTATGCGCCGGTAACAGTTGGCGATCAAAACGGGAGCTTCGTTATTAAACGCCTGCCATTTTGTTTATATTACAAAGCGGTTGACGCCACCGGCCAAACGCTCCCCGCGCACTACTTTGATACGTTCGGCGTCAATTGTGAATACATTTATTTTAGTCCGGGAAATAATTATATCACCAGCCCCTTCAGTTATTATGATCCGGGGACAGGCCTCACCAGGGGCTTCAAGCTGGCCGCGTTGGGCACTACAAATTTTAGTGAAGAGGGTACCTATGTTCCGAGTGTGGTTACAATTGGTTTAACGTCATCCGATGTTTCGTCTTCTTCGGGATATATCATGCATCAGGCAAATTTTTACGCGGGCGACGGATATGTGCCTATATTTCCTACCACGGTAACCTATAACGGCACCAAAGACACTACCTACGCGTTGTTTGATACCGGCACCTCCGGATATAATTACGTTGAAGATACTAATGCCATTGCCGACCTTACAGAATTAACGACAGGCAGTACCGTAACCATTGCTACACAGGCCGGATTCAACTACGCTTTTACGGTTGGGGCCGAGCAAAACCTCACGTACATCGAGAACCCTGGCAAAACCGGCGGAGAATTTACGATCTTCGGAATTGACTTTTTCGTGAACAACCAATATTTGGAGAATTTTTCAAACAACCAAATTGGATTGAAAAACAATTAAGTCAGTGGGCAGCAGGCAGTAGCAGTTGGCAGTTATGGTCGGAGGTCAAAGAGATCGAGAATTTGACTTTCAGTTCAGGGTTGCGCGATTTTGACCTGCCATTGGTAAGAGACGACGGCAATTAAAAAGGCTTTTCGGGCTGGCATTTGCTTTACCCGGAAAGCCTTTTCTGTTTGGCCCTGTTTCGCTATCTTAGTGGCATGAAGATACGAAGTGTTCTCGCCTTGCTTCTTTTAAGCGCAATCATCGGCTCCTGTAATAAAACAACCAAACGAACAGTTCCGCTTGTTGGCTTTGTGGACGCGTTCGAGGATGCGTCACTTGCTCCCGCCCGGACCGGCTTTGTGGATGCATTAAAGAAAAATGGATTCAGTGAGGATGCGAAGACCGTAAAGATTGACTACCGGAATGCGCAGGGCAGCCCCACAACGCTAACACAGGTTGTGAATTATTTCATTTCCGAAAAGGTTGACCTGATTGCAACCTGCCCTACAGTTTCTTCGATCGCTGCTGTTCAGCGCACCAAGATCATTCCAGTGTTTGTAACTGTTTCGCCCACTGTGAAGCTCATGAATCTGGAAGATGAACGCGTAAAGAGACCCGTTAACTTGTTCGGCACAGTTGAGGACTTGAATTATATCGATACGTCCTTTGATATAATTCCCACGTTATTGAAACCAATATCGGGTAAGTTGACCGTTGGGATGGTTTATGACCAATCGGAACCCCAATCCGTCCTCGCCAAAAACCGGATACAGGAACTGGCCGGCAAACTGAATATTAACCTGGTAAGCTTGCCGCTAAACTCGTCGGCCGACGCGCAGCTGGTAACTCAATCACTGCTCGGCAAAAATATCGACGCATTTTTTGCCCTGCCTGACAATACCGTCTTCACCGCAATGGAAACCATTGTAAAAAGCTGCGATCAAAAGCATGTGCCGGTTTTTACCAGCGAGGCGGGGCTGGTTCAGCGTGGGGCTGTAGCTGCATTTGGCGCCGATATTTACCAATGGGGTTACCAGGCGGGTGAACAGGCGGCACAGTTTCTGAAAACACATTCGACGAAAGGGCTGCAACCGGAATTGGTTAAAATGCGCAAGCGGGTTTATAACCCCGCACAAGCAAAAAAATACAATATCGCAATCCCATCAAATTTCGAAGCGGTTAAATAATGGATTTTTACCTTACGGCATTATTACTCGGTCTTTGCTACTCGGCTATCGCACTCGGGATCTATATCTCGATGAAGATATTCAACATCCCTGATATTACCACCGATGGCAGTTATACCCTGGGAGCCGTGGTTACCGCTATTTTGCTCACCCATCACCAACCTCCTTATATCATTTTGCCACTGGTAATTATTGCGGGAGGTACGGCAGGCGCTATCACCGGATTTATTCATACCAGGTTAAAGATCAATGCCTTGTTAGCCGGCATATTGGTGATGACGGCTCTGTATTCTGTGAACCTGTCACTAATGGGCCGTTCTAACCTGCCCCTGATCAACCTGCAGTCGATCTTCACCATCGTTAACATCGGTGCAGACCCCAATCAAAATACATTTTGGATACTGATCGTATTTGTAGCGGTTATTACCCTGCTGATAGGCTATGTATTAAAGACCGATTTTGGGATTGCCATGCGGGCGACCGGGAACAGCGAAAGCATGATCCGCTCCCTCGGGGTAAATACCGACCGCATGAAAATTATTGGACTCGCCGTGGCAAATGCGCTAACAGCCTTGAGCGGTTACCTCATCAGCCAGTTCCAGGGTTTTACCGACATCAGCATGGGTATAGGCATCGTTATCGTGGGTCTTGGCTCGGTGATCATTGGCGAAACACTGATCAATTGGCTGAAGGTGACATCGGTAGCGGTCAGCCTGCTGCTTGTATTGGCAGGCGCGATTATATTTCAGCTGGTACTTGCGGTAACGCTTGATATTGGGGTCGATGCAAACCTGTTAAAATTAGTAACCGCCGTATTTGTATTGTTAATCGTGAGCCTGCCGCGTATCACCGCCCGGGGCAAAAGCATGTTTTGAGCGCTATGATCGATCTTAACCATATTCATAAAACTTTCAATCCGGGGCAGCCTAACCAGGTAAATGCCCTCAACGGGGTCGATCTGCATTTTGCTGCCGGCGAGTTTGTGGTGATCGTCGGCGCCAATGGGTCCGGTAAATCAACCCTGCTCGACATCGTGGCCGGAAGCGTTAGACCCAGCTCGGGCAGTGTGCATATCGACAAGATGGAAGTAACCAAAATGCCAGACTATCGCCGGAGCCAATGGATCGCACGTGTTTTCCAAAATCCACTGAGCGGTACGGCGCCCGACCTAAGCATTATTGATAATTTCAGGCTGGCCTCCATCCGCACCCGACCAAAAGGGCTTTCTATCGGCATTAATGAAACGTTTAAAAACCAGGTTAGAGAAAGAATATCAACCCTGGGCATGGGTCTCGAAAATAAGATCGAACAACCCATGGGCACACTCTCCGGTGGGCAGCGACAAGCGCTGACTTTGCTGATGAGCGTGATGGATAGCTGCAAAATATTGTTGTTAGACGAACCAACCGCCGCACTTGATCCGAAATCGGCTCAAATCGTGATGAAAACCGCCGAGGACCTTATCAAACATTACCGCCTGACAGCCATCCTCATCACCCACAACCTGAAAGATGCGTTTACTTATGGCAGCCGGCTGATGCTGATGGCAGAGGGGCGCGTGCAAAAAGACCTGGATCCCGGTCAAAAATCAGCGCTGAAACAAAGCGATCTTTTTGATTGGTTTGCGTGAGATCGAATTACGAATTACGATTTACGATTTACGATTAAAACATCTCAAACAAACCAGCAATTTCAAATAACTAAATATCAGCTATCTACAGCTATTTTTTTTCCTGGGATTATTCACGTGTGTTGTTTGTTTTCAGCGGCGTTCATGAGTCGCTGCGCTTAGTTTCACCGATTATTTTTTGATTTCACCGATTTCAGCTTCATTGCGTCATTTTTTTGTTATTATACGGTTATGATATCACTATGATTTTATTGTGTATTCTTCACCGTGTTGTCTTTTTTTCAGTGGCGTTCAGGAGCGCTACGCGGTTTATTGTGATTTTGTTATGAATTGATTATGATTTGTTTTGAATCTGTGGCCAATCTGCGGATGATCCATGACGATACAATGTAACGCAAGTAGCATTGTCTTTTTGAGTACCACTTTAGTTATAGTCAAAGAACATTATTAAAACGAGTCTCCCCGTTCCTGATAAAAAGCGGCCGGCCCCGCACCTTTATTCCGGTAAAATCGGCCTGGCGCAGGACACTCGTCCTACAACTTAAATTACTGAATTTTGTCATTTTGGGGCTAAAAAATTTCATTTTCGACGTTGTTTTGGAATGGTTTTGTGTGATATATAGTTGATATTCAGCCATGTATGTATTTTTTTTCACTGAAATCTGATGGTGGTTGATGGTGATTTCATTGTGGTTAATGGTGATTTCATTGTGGTTTGATGGTGATTTGATGGTGGTTGATGGTGATTTCATTGTGGTTTGCCTCGTCCTGAAATAGGTTGCCTCGTCCTGAAATAGGTGCCTCGTCCTGAAATAGGTTTACACTTGACTTAGATAATCCTGTTTTTTGTTTACTGACATTTTGTTAGTCCTGTTTTTTGTTTACAGGTTGATTTATTTTTTTGATTATTCACATGTTGTTTGTTTGCGGCGGCGTTCATGAGGTCGCTTCGCTTAGTTTCACCGATTTCGTTTGATCCATACCGATATATGGCTGCTTACAAAAGTGGTTTAAACTATACGTAATATATCGAGCCAATTCTAGCGCCAATAACCGTCGGCTTTCGGTGCAAAATCCAGCTGACCTTTAAATCTGATCAATCTGACAGTGGATCGGGGTGCCGGTTTCTGACGTCTCTACCTTTGTAAGGTGTTATTTACCACGTTTGATTCTGCAATCCGCTGTAAATATGTTTTCTTTTTATGGTGAAAAAAAATCGAGATTTCGTAAGGGCACAGTAACTGTAACGAGACGTTACACCAGGAGTTAGCTAACGAAATTATTATCTCACTGATCCTGAATGGTTTTGGTATTGCAGAGCGGGTAAAAAAGCTATGTGTAAATTTATGGCATAGTTTGCTACTTGTCAGCGTGAGAAGCATTTGCACTTTTGGCTGACGCATGAGAGCGCGGCTGACAAGGCTGGAGTTTTTATCGCTGGGTGCGGATCTGGAATTTCGAAAGTCATTTACAACCTTAAAACAATTTCCCTATCTTCGCCTAAATTTTAAAAAGATGCTACGTCTTCAACTCTCCCAACACAACAGTATGCGGCCAATGGTTCCGCGACGGAAGAGGTATGCACCGTTTTTCCTCTTCTCATAGCAAGGGTTAGTCACCCATTTTTTCAAAATATTATTATTTTTTACAAGACAAGCATTGCTTTAGCTGTGCTTTTTATACAATTTTATTATGAACACTTATTATACCATAGAAGAGAAATACCTGCAGGCTGTTGAAGAAGCAACTTACCGCGATTCGGCTAAAGGATTGCAGCTACTGAAGGAGATCATTGAACACGACCCACTTTACGCCAGGGCGCACTTTCAATTGGGGAAGCTATACTACTATGAAATCAGGGACTATCAAATCGCAGGCTTTTATTTTAAAACCTGTATGGAGCTGGAACCTGCATTCCCTGATAATTATTTCCATTATTTGAGCCTTGTTGTTTTCCTTAACATGGAAAAACAAGCGGGAATTGTTTCCGAAAAAGCGCTAAACACGCCGGGAGTTGATGCATCCGAGATATATGATCTGTTGGGGCTATTTGCTGAAAAAGCAAGGGACTGGAATAAGGCATTAAAGGCCTATCAAAATGCTTTTATAGAAGTAACCACTAAATGCAACAAAGAGGAAATTGAGGAAAGCATCGACCGGGTTAAGGTCAAAATGACCAGGACGGCAGCTTATCAATACAACCTTACGGGTTAGTATTCTCTTGAGGAATGATTACACCGGCGATTATAGTCCGGTGTAATCATCTATTTTCGATCAATCTGCGGATGCATTGGCGGTAATTGACGCGCTCCGTTTACTCACCCCGACTACGCTTCGCTGGTCGACCCTCTCTATCGCAAGCGATAAAAGAGGGTAAAAGTGACATCTTTTTTTGACTTAATGACATTGCCCGCCATCTGGCGGGGCAAAATTCAATGCTTATATCGAATCCAGGTTATTTGACGTTATTTAGGGCCCTAACGTTTTTCACCTCCAAAGCCATTACGCCGCCGGCTTTGTTGCCAAAGCTTTTCCTTACATAGGTGAGTACATCCGCGATCTGGCGGTCGGTCAAATCGCTGTGAGGACTCATGTTGTTTGAGAACGTTTGGCCGTTTATCTGCACATCCTCCTTAAAACCGTTCAGCACGATCTTTATCAGCCGGGGTTTATCGCCCAAAACATAGTCGGTGTTTACAATCGGCGGGTTCATCGTGGGTACGCCATTGCCATCGGCCATATGACAAGCGAGGCAAATATTGGTATACACAACTTTTCCCCTTGCCATGGAAGCAGCCACGGCGGTAGAATGGTGAATAGGTTTTTTAGCCTGTGCAAAGGATAAGGAGGCGAGAAAGGTTAAAAAAAGCAGTACGGCTGATTTCTTTTTTTTCATTTATTATTTGTTGTAGGTGATCTTGTATATGGTTCCGCGCTGGTCGTCGCTTACATATAGCGAGCCGTCGGGCCCTTGTGCTAAGCCGCATGGACGATGTTCCGCTGCGTTGGGCGAAGTTTGGGCCAGGCTTCCCGGGAAATTTCCGGCAAACACTTCCCATTTCCCGTCGGGCATGCCATTTTTGAATGGCTGAAATACTACGCAATAGCCCGCCTGTGGTTCAGGCGCGCGGTTCCAGGAGCCGTGGAAGGCGATGAATGCGCCGTTTTTATATTTTTCAGGGAACTGGCTGCCAGTGTAAAACATCAGGCCGTCGGGCGCATAGTGGCCGGGATAAGCAGCTACGGGGTTGATGTATTTTGGATCGGCTCCCTTTTTGCCGTCGCCGCCGTATTCGGGACCGAGCATATTTTTTTGCTGCATCCAGTCGTAGTAAACATAAGGCCAGCCGGCGTTATCGCCTTTCTTTATCGCAAACATACACTCGGCCGGTAATTCTGCTGACTGATGAACGGTGTACAGGTTCGGAAAAAGATCGTGCAAAGCATCACGGCCATGCTGCATTACAAAAAGCTGGTTATCCTGCTGGTTCCAGGCCAGGCCCACCACGTTGCGCAGGCCCCAGCCGTAGTGGACGCCATCGCCATAAGTCTGGTCGGGTTTATCTACTTTAAACTGCCAGATGCCGGCAGCCGAATCGAGAATAGGGCAGCCGGTTTTATTAGGGTCGTAATCGCTGCAAATATTGGAGTAGGCGCCGATGTTTACATAAATATTGCCGTCATTGTCAAGACAAATGGCTTTCGGCTCATGCATACGGCGGCTAAGCAAACCTTTTACGATGCGTTCGGGGTGATCCGGGTCGATAACTTCTTCCTGCGCATTCAGTTTGTATCGAAATACTTCTGTGTTGTTTGAGGCATACAGGTAGCCATTCTTGATAGCGATTCCCGTCCCGCCATAATCGGCAAAACTGGTTTTTAAGGTTGTTTTGTCGCCATCTATGTGCAAAACCAATATGCCTTTGCCGTGCACGGGGTTGGCAAGGTGAACATAAATATCATTTTCGGGGGTAATAACAAGGTGGCGTGCGCTGCCAAGTTTTTCCGCTACGGCAACAGCCGAAAAGCCCGGCTCCAGCGTGAGCCCGGCATTGTCGCTGTTGGCGGGTTTGTTTGCGTCCTTGCAGGCATTAAAGACAATCAATCCAAATACAGCTAAAGCCGGCAGCAATAAGACGAATAATTTCTTGATTTTCATGGTATAAAGCGTTTAATATTCAAAGTTAAATCAATCTGCAACAAATACGGGAATATGTTTTGTACAAAAATAGTTACACGGGTGTTTGTAGTGTAAAAGTGACAGTTATTGTGGTGAGTGGTGAATTGTGAGTGGCAGTAGCAGTAGCAGTTGGCAGAGGGAGTAAGCAGGCAGCTTGCAGTTTCCAGTTTGCAGTGGTGAGTTGGTCAATGGTGGCTGGTGGGTGAATTGCATCCGCCGTCCAGGCCCGGCCCCTGGTATGAGTCATTAGGATGTTGATAAGTTGAAAAGTAGCGGCGGCCGGAATGCGCTCATTACCTACGGAATAGCTAAATTTACACGAAGAAAATGTCTGCCATGAAAAAGCTATTACCCCTTATTTTTTTGCTGGTTTTAGGCAAAGCCTACGCCCAGCGCCCTTTTGCGTATGACGATACCAAGGTCACCATCGCAGATACCGGCCAAACGGTACAAGCTGAGATATTGCCATCCAAATCCGATCCGAAGATACTAAATGACCGCTATTATTATTGGTATATCCCTAATAGCATCCATTCCACCCAGGGGGGCTTTAACGGACAACTGCTCAACGGTAATTACGCGGCGTATTATCCCGACAAAAATCTTAAAGTACAGGGAGCGTTTAAAAAAGGCCTGAAAGATGGCGTTTGGAAGACCTGGAACCGGAAAGGCGATTTAACGGGCGTGGTTAACTGGAATAATGGCGTGGTTGTGCCGCAATCAAGTGGGTCGGTTTTGAGTAAACTGCCTTTTGGAAAAAAGAACAATAACGCTGCACCGGCCGCAACACCCGCCCAGGCTCCTGCTGCAGCAAGTGCGCAAGCGCCGCCGGCAGCGCCAACACAAGGTCCTGTTACTGCGCAAGTTCCGGCTGCCAGTCCTGCGCAAACGCCCGCTGCGGCACCAGCTACAACTCCTGCACAAACGCCGCCGACATCTACACAAGCTCCAGCGACAACACCTGCACCCGCGACAAATCAATAGTTGTTAGCGTTGGACTGGCATAATTTATTGCCTGTCTGCGGGGCACGAGGTCGTCTACGCGCCTTTAGCATGTTCGTCAGACCCGCGCCAGGATAGAAGAAACCGAAGCTACCCCCTCTATAAGCAATTCTATGATAACCCTAAAATGGCGCCTATGAAAATTTTGATTGCGGCTTTTATTATTTTACTGATTTATGCAAAATCACAAGCTCAGGTCATTACTGATACATCGCGCTTTGGCGTTGTCGGGCATGGACATTTAAGGCGATTGATTGATGACTTCAAACAAAATTGTTTGAATAGAGGAAATCAGTATAGTTTAAAAAATGTTGCCCTCTCAAACGAATTCACGATTTTGTATTTAAATCGGGCGTTAGAGACCAGCATTTTTAATAAATACAGTTTTTTAGAGAAGAGTTCATCAGAAATAATCTCTGATGATAAAAGCAATGGCGTTAGTTGGGTAATGGTAGAAATAGGTTTCCGATCGAAAAAAAACATGGGCAGAGCAATAAACATTATTAAATCTCGGGCGAACGGTGCTTTTTTAATGGAAGCGCTAACGATTTTTGTTTTGTTAAAAGAACAAGACACAATCATTCTTGTCTACTCCGAATACCCTGATGCAAATATAATAGATTGTTTTTTTAATAGATTGAAGATGACGAAAGGACAATATGTACACGTTCGGGGAGACTAAGTCAGGGACTGATTTGTTGGTGATAACACCACACCTGTTCGGAAGATGGAAAAAAGCTCCATAAGGATAGTTGCGATGGGCTCCTCTCTTGAGAGGCGCAGGGATGTGTCATAGGTGAATGTTGTCACTACCCGAACCTTTCGTCGTTTTAAGGCATCTGGCGGTTTGCAAATCTTCCGAACATCTATGGTGATAACACCACCAAAGGCGAAGGAAATGCCGCTTCGGTATGTTGCGCACCTGACGGCACGCTATTCTCTTTTTTGATAATTCTCTACCGATATTTTGCACCTAACGGCGCAATGGGGAGTAACGTTCGATGTCCTATTTGTGCCCCTAATCGCATTAATTCCATGGATAATCTTAAACCCGTTGGCAGGGAGTTTGGGCCAACATGCTGTTTCCGAATAGACTGGGTTAGCCGGAACGATGTAGAACTAAAAAACCTGCGAAAAATCTTTACCCCCAAAAGCATATAAAATATCGTCTGTGACAAACCGATGATATCTGTTTAAAATATAATTCTGTTTAATTGATAGTATTCGGTATATAATTTCATATTTATATAATATATAAGAATTATAGTCTGTATCGGTTAAACTTTTTATTTTTTCTTCCGTCTTAACTATAACTGAAACGAAAAAATACCGGCGATTAAAACATACAAAAAAGCCGGTTAAAGTTTCAGGAGGCTTTAAAAATTAAGACAATGAAAAAGTTATTTATATTATCAGCAATAGCATTAAGCGGGTTAGCTTATAACACCGCTGATGCGCAGATCGGTTTCCATGTCGGTTTCCGTTTTCACGCTCCCCGGGTAATTATAGCCGCTCCCCCGGTAGTGGTACAACCAGTGGCTTACGTACAGCCTGCCGATAGTTACTACCAGGACCAGGCTCCCGCTTACGATACTACAGCCGATGACTACTACTATTTGCCGGATGTTGACGCCTACTACGATGTTACCGACCAGTGTTATTTTTATTTTGACGGCAACATCTGGATCTCCGCCGCTTACCTGCCCGGTGCATACCAAAACTTTGACTGGAGGACCGCCCGCAGGTTTGAAGTGAGATCCGCACGCCCCTACCTGAACGACAACTTTTACAGGTCGAGGTATAATGGCCACCAGGTTGCGGAATTTGCCCGGAATAACTATAATAACCATGCGAACGCTGGTTACGCCAACCAGGGCTTTAGGGACAATGCACAGAATACTTATAACCGTGGTCCCGAAAGGCCGGCACAACCGGTTCAGTTTAACCGGGGTAATGCCAACAGGCCTGCACCACAAAATAACAATGGCCAACGGTATGACAACCGCAGCCAGGACACCCGCGGCGGAAGCGAGCATTTTGCTCAAAACAACCAGCAAAATGGCGCCAGCCGCAGAATGTCAAAATTCTAAATTGTCGATTAATATATATATGCTGAAAGGGGCTGCCGTAAGGCGGCCTTTTTTTGTGTTCGATGATATTTTGTGCGGACAATATTTTGGAAGACAAGATTTCCAACACTAATAGCCTATCCTTTTTACCCCTCTAAATCTCCCCTAAATTTAGGGGAGACTTTTCATTTTTGGGACAAGAAAATTATATCGGTTTCTTTACAGGAACCATGAAATTTCGTTTGTTAAATGATTTGTTTTCGCTCAAAACCCTGGAAGGGGCTTCAGGAACAAAAATGAAACGTAGGACAGTGGTTGTGGGGACACAACCACCAGGAGGGGGCTTTTGTCCGTTTACCCCCCGGACCTCCTCCACAGGAGCCCTTTGGACCCTAAATTTAGGGGAGACTTTTCATTTTTGGGACGAGAATTACATCGACTTCTTATTGACACCATGAAATTCAGACCTATGAGATTTCGACTAATGACATTGGGCACCATCCAAAGCGTTATACAGCTCCTTTTTAGTAAATCCCGCAATCAACAAATCCTGCGAATCTTAGTTAGACATGTGAATAACTACTTGCTTTATTCAGCACATCGATCTCTTCTCCGCTCAACTCAACATCAACCGCTTTCACCAGTTCACTCAACTGGGAAATACTCGTAGCGCTTGCAATCGGCGCGGTAATGCCCGGCCGGGCGATTACCCATGCCAGGGCAATCGTAGCCTGGGATACGTCATGTTCGGCGGACACTTTGTCCAGCGCGGCTAAGATTTTATATCCCCTGGGGTTTAAAAATTTCTTTACCCCCTGGCCACGGGCGCTTTGCGACAGGTCGTGTTCCGAGCGGTATTTCCCTGTCAGAAAGCCGCTCGCCAGCGAATAGTAGCTAATCACACCCAACTGCCGCTCACGGCAAATCGGTTCGAGTTCTTTTTCATATTGTTCGCGCGCATACAGGTTATATTCCGGCTGCAGGCACCGGTAAGCGGCCAGGCCGTGTTCTTTACTAATTTCGAGCGCTTCCCTTAGTCGCGGTCCGTCATAGTTGGACGCGCCCAAAACCCGCACTTTGCCCTGTTTTATCAAGGCATCAAAGGCCTCCATGGTTTCGGGGAGCGGTGTATCCTTATCATCCTCGTGCGATTGGTACAAATCAATGTAATCTGTTTGCAGTCTTTTAAGGGATGCCTCAACCGCCCGGGTAATGTACTTGCACGACAAGCCTTTTTTTCCTTCGCCCATCGGCTTGCCAACCTTGGTTGCAATGATCACTTTATCGCGTTTACCTGACTTCTTTAACCAGTTACCAATGATTGTTTCCGATTCGCCGCCTTTATTGCCGGGTACCCAGGAAGAATACACATCTGCCGTATCGATAAAATCCAGCCCGGCATCCACAAAGCCGTCGAGGACAGTAAAGGATTGTTTTTCGTCTATTGTCCAGCCAAATGGGTTGCCCCCAAGGGCAAAAGGGTAAACCTTCAGGCCGGAAGTTCCAATTTCTCTTTTTTCCATAAGGTATTGCGGGATTTTTTATTCAACTTTTGCGGCGAGCTCGTCAATCCAGGCCGACAGATAGGGCTCCGTACCGCCGATGCGCTGCCATTCGCCTTCTTCATCCCTGGCGATAACGAGGTGCAAAGTGCCGTCTATCGATTTAAATTCCCAGGCAGTGCCATCTGCGTTCTTTTCAGTAACTACACCATCTACCGATCCTTGCGGACTTTTTAGTTTTGTTTCAAATTGCCGGTTCATATTTTTTTTATAAAGGTAAAGTTATAACGATGTTTACAGCATTGTGTTTGTGGAGTGTCAGATATAAAAAATGAGAGGCGGAAATGAATTGGATTTCGGATTTTGATTGACACGAATTTCACGAATTAGAACGAATTTCACGAATGGGAGCGAATGCTTAAGTCGCTCCCAATAGCTATCGGAATGCCGATTGCGGAGTGGGAAGGTGAATGCGGATTTGCGGGTAGTAATGAACGCGCTCCGACTACTCACCCAGATCCCGACCTTCGGTTGGGACTCGTCCACCCTCTCTTTTGCAAGCAAAAAAGACGGTAAAAATTTTGATTTTTCTTAAGTAGACGACATTGAATCGACATTCGCTATTAACCAGCCTGAATTAGCGAGATTGTTCCCCGGGGAGGGACCTTTGGTTGTGACAAATTTTTTCATTGATTCGGAGCGCCCAAGTGAATTCATTCACCCGGTTTGGCGGAGAAACCCCTCCCCGCCACTTCACGGGCAGCCGCACCCCTCCCGAGGGAGGGAACTTGGTTCTAACGAAATTCTTCTGAATTCCCGCAGTAAAAAACACATCTGCAAGTTCTTAAAACACTTACTTTTATCCAATGGAAAACATTACGCCCGACTCCAATATCCTGGTGGAGCTGGTTCAAACAAAAATGCCCTACGGGAAATACAAAGGCACACTCATCTGCGATCTGCCGGTTTATTACCTGGAGTGGCTGCAAACCAAAGGTTTTCCACCCGGCAAGATAGGCATGCTGCTGGGGACGGCTTATGAAATTAAAGTTAATGGACTGACGAAATTACTTGAACCAATAAGGCTGGCGGTGAAAAAAAGGGGATAGGTGTGTTAAGTGGCAGTGCCAGTAGCAGTAGGTTCATGATTCATGGCTCATAGTTCATAGCCGGAGGAGGAATATAGCGGTGGCAGTAGTAGTTGTTGTTTAATTCATAGTTCGCTGAGATATGGGATCTCCAAATGTGTGGATATGCTGACCGGCATGTTAGGATGTTCAAAATAACCTGTACTTCAAAGCTAGCTTTACATGTACATTTATGGAGATGAAAAAGATACATTTACCCCACTGTATTTTAATTGCATGTGTTGTGGCGTTGTCATCCTGTCACACCAGGAAAGCGGCCATGCGCGGTGAACCCGGCGAAGTTGTAAAGCCACAGCAAAGCATTGCCGAAAAGTACTCCGCCATGCTGGGTGTTAATGAAAGCGATATCCAAAATGGAAGGCTTTACGAATTTGTGGATAATTGGATGGGTACGCCATACCTTTTCGGCGGGCAGGACAAAGATGGTATAGATTGTTCAGGGCTGGCTCAACTCCTGGAGCAACAGGTGTTTAATATCAATATTCCGAGATCTACCAGCCAGCAGATCAACGTGATCAAACGGAAATACGAGGAAGAACTGGTTGAAGGCGACCTGTTGTTTTTTGACTATGATGGCAAAAAATTCAGTCATGTGGGTGTTTACCTGCAAAACGGGTATTATGTGCATGCCAGTACCACCAAAGGCGTCACGATAACAAAGCTTCACGACCCCTATACTTACAAATACTTTTCGCGCTGCGGTTCAATAGTGGAAGTGCCGGATGCTGAAACGGGGAGGTAGTGAGTTGGCAGTAGGCAGTGGGCAGTGGGCAGTTTCCAGTAGGCAGTAGTGAGTGGTGAGTAGGCAGTGTGTGAATAGGGGAGTGGCAGTGGCAGGAGGAAGAACCAAGAATCAAGAACCAGGAAGGAAGAAGGAAGTGGCAGTAGGCGGTCAACTCACTATCCACCGCTCACCTCGTCTTGTTGATGCGGCGGAAAAACGATAGCATGCTCACTTTGTCTTCTTTATAGTGCCGGTAGTAAATAAAATCCAGCACTTTCATCACCACAAACTTTACTATCACAGCTATCCAAAAAACCCTGCTACTGAAGTTGAACATCACCGTGCAAAACAATAGAATGAACATTAAAGGAATCGCGAAATAGTTTACTTTCATGGTTTTCCATCTTAAGGCGGTTTCAATCTTGTCGATTTTAACACAAAGTTCCGCTTTGTTCATTACGAGGTAGCCAACCAGGAGGGTTTGGGTAAACACGCTGAAATAGACGATGAGGATATAAATGTAGCCTCCCAAATGGTATTGCATCAAATCTCCGGAGCTAAAGAAAAGCGACTGGCCAAAAGGGTAAAGGGATACGCTCAACAAAAACAGCAGGTTTAAAACTACCAATTGCATGTTATAATCCTTCAAAAAGCTAAACATGCGTAAATGCTTCATCCAAAGGCCCCCGATGATATAAAAGGTGATGATATAGCCAAGCAGTTTGGGCAGGATCTTAAAAAATGCCGTGTTAGCTGCAGCTTCAGAAGCATATTTTACTACTTCCGGCAGCCGGATGTCCAACACGAGGATGGTGATGATAATTGCAAAAACTGCATCGCTAAAAAAGATGATCCGCTCTAACTGGAACTCTTTTCTAATTTCATTGTCCTGGTGGCTGTTCATAACGCTATAAACTCAAGGGGTTTCGTATCTTTGTGCCAACATGGCAAACGATAAAGACAAATATAGCTTTTGGACCAAATACAAACGCTTTGCCGGTAATGAACTATTGCTCTACCTGATCATGATCATCGGCATCATCCTGGGGATTATTATTTTCAGTAAATAATGCGAGTCGAGAGCCAAGAACCAAGAGCCAAGAACCAAGCTAAGCGGGGTAAATTTCGGCCGATTGCAGCTAAATAAAGACCCAGACGATACCATTCTGCCTCTTTTCGACAACTTGTTTATTTCATCCGTGTTTTTCTTAACTCTTTCCCGCACGTGCGGGATTGACTCTTGATTCGACAAATAAATTGCTGCCGATCAATTTTTCACCAGGCTAACGGTGTACCCATCCGCATCCACAACGCTTTCAAAAAAATCTACCACATCCTGGTAAGTATCCTTCGGGTATGTTCCGTCAACCAGCTGGAATTTTCTTTTGAAGGTAAGCTGGTTGCCTTTTAGTTCCATGGTGGCGGAGAACCTGGCAAAAGGTTTATCGATGGAGACGTTAAGGGGATCTTTCTCCAAATGGTAGCCGGCGGGCAGGGTATAGGTAACCTCGTCAATTTCGGTGTAGCCGCGGTTGATATACACATCATTCTGGCGGTGCAGCACCTGCCGGGGTGGTTCCTCAATCCTGTTAACGGGGTTCAGCAAAAAGAAGTATTTCCCGTTAGTGAGCGAAGCATAGTCCCTTGCCTGCAGCTTAAGCGTTTCGGTCGTGGAAGGTTTGAAACTCTTATCCTGCTTTAAGCTGTAATGGGTAACAACCATATTATTAATAGGATATATTTTCTGCAAGATCTTATTTTGTTCAGATGTCGATTCAATAATCAATTCGTCGCGGCTATCATAATCCACGCCCTTAAATAAAGTGGTCATGGTTCCGGAGATAGCGCCTTCCGGGCTTACTACAAAATCTGCTTGCCTGCTTTGAAGGTCATCGTTAACCGTATATTTCGGCGTGTGCAACAGCTTGCCGCCTTCGGGCGTGCAGGCTAATACATTCCGGTCGTCGGTAAAATCTCCCAGGTAACCGAATGGGATCGTTTGGCTGGTGCAATCGGCCCAGGTTGTGTCGTTTTTAAAAGGAATGCATAAAATAATATGATTTCCCTGCTCCATACTGGCAAAATCGTCCAGCAAACCAACTTTATAACGCCGCCCGGCCTCTACAACGCAATACCAGGAATCAATATTCACCGCTTTCAACAATGCCTGGGTGTAATTCACAAGGGCTTTACAGTCGCCATAATTCTGGTGGTCCACGTCATCAGCCAAAAATGGCTGATAGCCCCCTAGCCCGATCTGCACACTCACATAATGTGTTTTACCTTGCATATATTCATATATTTTCTTCGCCTTAAGTTTTGGTTCGCTGATGTCTTTCGTTAGGTCTTTTATATGATCAATGGTCTCTGGCGAAAGCTGCTGCCGTTTTGCGATCAACTTATCATAAATCCATTTACCGAGGGTATTCCAATCTGAAAATGAGCCGTCGATGCCGTAATAGGAAAACTTTTCCGGCGCCAGTTCAACACCTGGTGCAACTTTTTTATAATAAGGGCTAAGTGGTTCATATCGGACAGCCTTCAAGTTACTGACGTGCCAGGTTAGGGTTTTTTCCTTCCCGGTATTAACACCTGCTGTTGGCTTGCTATTTAAATTAAACTCATGGAATCGTATCGGAAAATCCGGCTTGCATGTAAAAGCAAAACTGCTTTGTTCAACCGCCTCGCCTTCATTGGCCATGGGTTCCCATGGGTCGAAATTAAGCGTTTGTTTTGACCGTACCTCGTATTCATACGCGATGGTGTAGGGATATTCGGTTACGGCAGGGAGGTAGTGTTTTATCCGGGCGCTCCCGAACAGCGAGAATCCGTCGGCAACGCTTTCATCGGCAAAATCGCTTTGCGAAAACTTTCCGATCTGTTTGCCGAATTCATTATATACAACGCCTTTTATGTTTTTTACAACGTCGTCTTTATCATAGTAAATAATGATACGGGCATTGTCGTCACCGTTTTTATTCAGTACGGTTATCGCCTTTTTTACCGTCAGGAAAGCATTGTCCACGTCTTTTACTTCAATGCTTTCGTCGTCATTCCTCACGACCGAGCTGGCGTATGGAAGAAGCTCCTTCGGGATAAGGCTGGCGTCATAGTTTTGCTGAGCCTTTAAATGGATAATAGAGGAAACCAGCAGGGCTGCTAATAAAAAGCGCTTTTTCATTTCTTTTCGATTACCATTTCTGATTTCTCCGACTGGATGATCTTATTAAAAAATTCTTTGACGGAAGTGTATTCTTCCGGGGCATACACAGCCTTTGAAAATTGAATAATATGCGAAAAGGTGAATGTATTGTTATCGGCCTGGTAGTCTGTTATAAACCTTCCGCCATTATTTGTTAAAAAAAGGCTTGTATTTTGCGGCGGCGAATCAACTTTATAACCGGCGGGCAGGTGTATAGTTAGAATGGTACGGTAATCGCCGGGCATTCCCATATCTACCGGGTAATGACGTTCGGCCCCCTTCAAGGGATTGGTGGTGATCTTACTGAAAAAGAATGGGTTGAACGAATACTTACCTGCCCCGCTTTTGTCAATCACTTTAAACTCCACCTCGTATTTTTCGACAACGGGACTGTCGAGGCTATCTGAATTTGTTATTTCCGACTTCAATATTTTAAGCTTCGGAAGGCTCGACCCAAAGTCTTCGACGTATTCATCCAGGGAGTTGAATTTTTTTATTGCGGCCCTTGTTTCATAGGCCTGGTATCCAATGGAGTAAATTATGAGGGTACCTTTAAGTTTCCCGTCATCCTGCAAGGTGAGGTCGAGGTTCCTGGTGCTGATCTCCTTTTCAGGAACGTTTAAGTCTACCCAGTACGATGGAGTACCGGGCATATAAGCACGGCCTTTGCCATTAAGACATTTATACGGCAGCATTCCAAAGGGTAACAAGGGATCGGTGGCGTCCAAAAAATAACTCTTATCGCCAATATTAGCCTTGGCAATCACATAGTTAAAGTCATTAATGGCCGGGTATAGCGGGTTTACAAACCCATTATCCCGGGTTGACAGCAAAACGGCTTCCGTATTAATCCCGGCGCTGTTTAATGCGTCTATCAGCGAGATGTTAATATCGCCAATACTTCCTGTATGGCCTTCGTAAGCCTTTTTTACGCCCAAATAGCAGCTAAAGCCAATATAGTCATCCCATTTAAAATTGTGCTGTATATAAGCGTATACAGCCTTCGCTTTATCTATGTCTGTAGTCGCTCCCGCAATTACCGGAACCATCCGATCTTTGAATACCGACGTTCGCTTTAGTTGCCCGCCAAAGTCCTCGTCACTTTTGAGCGAATTATCAATATCGCCCCATTCTTTTGTCTCCTTCACTTTCACGCCTGTATAAGGATTGGTGAATTCGACGATATCGAAAGTGATGGACGAAATGTAGTTTTTGCTCGAGGTCATATAATCCTCCTCGGTAAATGCCGGTATATCGCTCATGCCATATTTAATGTCGGAGCAATCGCTGCTGGCGCCATGTGTTGAAAAACAGCCTTTGTCGATCTGTGCATCAGTTTTAGTAAGTTTTAGATAGCCATGCAATGCTGCGTTGTAGGTAAAATGGCCCGGAATCAGCGCTTCATATTCGGAGTATACTTTCGGAATATCACTTTGAAAATTCCATGGATGAAAGTGGTCGAGACTGAGGCCCAGCGGCGACGTAAGCGTGTATTTATACTCGATAATACAACCGTTTGTTAAAGCGGGCATGGTGAACTTCAAGGTGCTTTGTTCCTTGTAATCACGTGTGGTATAAACTTTCGACCGATCGAAATCAACGTGTTTAATTTCACCGGATGCAGCCAAAAAATAGGTGGCGCCGGTAATGCCATCAACGTCGTCGGTTTCCTGTTTGTCGCTGGAGTTTCTAAGTTTTATTTCGGCGGTTGCCTCATCAAAGCCCTTGCTGTCGAATATTTTTATCCTGACGTGGTATTCAAAAAATAATTTAAGGTCGTCATTATTGTCCACGTTTATCCTGGACTTGCCAAATTCCTGTAATACCACTGCATGCGCCGACGTATCTTTGGCGTACGAGGTCATTTTTAAATCTTCAGCTGAAATCTGCCCGTAATCAAAGTCCTGGGCACGGGCGCTACCGGCGATTACAAAAAATAAGGCAATTGTGAGTAAGGTTCTCTTCATAATTTAATTTATTAATTAGGGTTTCTAAATATAACAATTGGCGGGTAAATTAATATTGAAATTAAAAATTTCCAGTGCAAATTCTTTTTATGACCTTTGCCGCCACTCCTGTTTTTAATGCAAATGATAAAACTGAATTTAAAACGCCCCCTGGCCTTTTTTGACCTGGAAGCTACCGGTACCAACGTTGGCTCGGATCGTATTGTGGAAATTTCGGTTATCAAACTCTTTCCAGATGGCGCCGAGGACGTGAAAACCTGGCGTATTAACCCGGGGGTGCCTATACCGTTGGAGTCGTCGCTTATTCATGGAATTTATGACGAAGACATTAAAAATGAGCCGCTATTTAAGCAATTGGCCCCGGCTATTGCCGGGTTCATCGGTGAAAGCGACCTTGCCGGTTTTAATTCCAACAAGTTTGACATCCCTATGCTGATGGAAGAGTTTTTGCGGGCCGATGTTTCCTTCGATTTAAGCAACCGCCATTTTGTGGATGTTCAGAATATCTTCCACCAGATGGAGCAGCGTACGTTGAAAGCAGCCTATCAATTTTATTGCAATAAAGAAATAGTGAATGCCCACTCGGCCGAAGCAGATACACGCGCTACAATGGAGGTTTTAATAGCGCAAATAGCCAGGTACGAAAAACAGGAGTGGGAGGACAAAAAAGGCAATCGCAGTTTCCCTGTAGCGAACGACATTGCTGCTTTACACCAGTTCACCAACCTGAACAGCCCGGTTGACTTTGCGGCCCGCATGGTTTATAATGAAAAGGGAGAGGAGGTTTTCAATTTTGGCAAGCATAAAGGAAAGCCGGTTGAGGAAGTTTTCCGGATCGAGCCCAGCTATTACTCCTGGATGATGCAGGGGGATTTTCCACTTTATACTAAACGCCGGCTCGAGGAGATCTATAACCGCTGGAACGCGAAGAAAACAGCCGAAAAAATAGCCAGGAGTACGCATCCGATAGCTATCGGATCAAAGCCAAAGGAGGACGTGAATCCAGGGGCGCCAAGTCCCCAGGTACCGCAAAAACAGCCGGTTAATACGATCCAGGCTCCAAAAGAATATCAAAGGCCCGTTAGTCCAAATACAAACCACCAGCGCGAGCCTTTTAAAAAGCGGGATGACAAGCCGGCGGTCCCCGTAAATGAGGATATGCTGAAGATGCTGGCAGACAAATTCAAAAAAGGATAATTGCGGATCACGAGTTATGGCAAGCGCTACGCCTGCGTTTTCAGAAAATCGATATTTCTTTTAAGGCCATTAAATTTGATTCTTTTTACAGCGGAATTCTTAAACACCTTTTGAAAAACGTCTTCTGTGATGTCTTCCCATTCTTTTTTGTTCATCTCCAGCAATTCAGGGTTTGGATCAAAGGCTGCTTCCTTGTGCAAAACGGAAAACTTGTTCCAGGGGCACACATCCTGGCAAATGTCACAGCCGAACATCCAGTTGTCCATTTTGCCCTTAAATTCATCCGGGATCGCGTTCTTTAGCTCAATGGTGAGGTAGGATATACATTTACTGCCGTCAACGAGGTAGGGCGCAGCGATCGCTTCAGTAGGGCAGGCATCGATGCATCGCGTGCAGGTGCCGCAATGATCAGCCGCCGGTGCAATTTCGTATTCAAGTTCCAGGTCGATAATCAACTCCGCCAAAAAAAAGAAAGAGCCGGCGTTCTTATTGATCAGGTTTGAATTTTTACCGATCCAGCCCAGGCCTGCTTTTTTGGCCCAGGCTTTATCCAATACCGGCGCCGAATCTACGAATGCACGGCCGTTCACTTTACCGATCTTTTCATTGATGACAGCCAGGAGCTCCTTTAGCTTTCCCTTAATAACACTGTGATAGTCAGTGCCATAAGCATATTTTGATATTTTGGGGCTTAATGGATCGGTTTGAATTTGGTTGGTATAGTAATTTAAGCCCAGTGATATAACAGATTTTGCGCCGTCGACCAGCAAACGGGGGTCAAGGCGTTTGTCGAAATGATTTTCCATATATTGCATCTCGCCATGCATGCCGTTTTTGAGCCAGGCCTCCAGCTTTGGCGCCTCTTCGGCTAAAAAACCAGCTTGGGAAATACCACAGAATAGAAATCCGAGTCTTTTCGCCTCGTCCTTTATCAGTTTGGTATAGTTTTTCCTGTGCCGGGTCACATCGCAAATATACCATTATCAGTAAAGTGAATCGGGAAGATAGTTTTGTTTAAATTTAACTTATGTGACACAATTTTAAATTAATAGAACGAAAATAAACTTTTGGTGTAATTATTGCAGGATATAACTAAATATTTGCACATGTTAAGGCTAATTACGGAGTTACCCCCTCATGTTGCAGGTATTCACGCCCACCATGAGGTTACCGAACAGGAGTATATTGAAACATTGACAAGCCTGCTTGACGACCAGCTCAAACGGACGAAAAGAATAAATTTCATCCTGGTGCTGGAGACGGATATAAAAAACTTCACGTCGGGTATGTGGTGCGGGAATGTGGCGTTAGGCCTGAAACATTTTTTTAAGTGGAACAAAGTGGCCATCGTGTCGGATCAACGTTTTTTACGCGGCTACAGCGATCTATTTAAATACATCATTCCCGGAAAATTTAAAAACTTCCGGCTTTCGGCTATCGACCAGGCATTTATTTGGGTAGCCAGGCAATAAATACTACTAACAAGAATCAAGAGCCAAGAACCAAGAGCCAGGGAGAAAGTTGCGGTGGCGGTGGCAGTAGCAGTGGCAGGATGAAGTGTTAGGATAAAAGAAGAAAGCCCGAGGGGAGTTACGAACCCGGTGCCAAGATAAATACGGATAAGATGGATAAATTGTCGAAAAGAGAGAGCAGGCCGTTTGGGTCTTTGTTTAGCTGCAAAGTGGCCGGAATTTAACTCCTTTATCCTAGGTCCTTCCCGCACATAGGCGATTTTATTTTGACTCCTGATTCGTACGAATAATATAATAATAAAATGAAAACGGCAGAAGCAAAGAAACCCGGTAACGGTCTTAAGAAAGGCAAGGGGCAGGCAGGGCAAGATAGTTCAGATAAGATTAGGGCAAATACGGCCATTGAGCCGCAATCCGATAATGATCAATTGGCGCCCGAATTGGAAAACTCGCCCAATAAAGGGCAAGGGCCGGCAGGTGAAAATTTGTAGGTTAGTCCGAAAGTCGGAATCCCGATAGCTATCGGGACCGGAAGTCCGGAAGACACTTCGACTAAGGTTAGAGGTTCCCTATTACAGAATTAATGACGCTAATTTAAAACAGAAATGCAGGTGACAATATCGAATAATGAATTTTGAATGTAGATTTCGAAGTTTTACTTCATCATTTGACATTCGGCGTTCGATATTCGACATTAAGTCCCCCAACGACACTCCCCTTTCAGGGGGCCGGGGGGCTAAAAACTATGTCTTAAACTATTACTGAACGTTTTGGTTGTCCAGTAGCCGCTATCCAAAATGCGGCGGACAGTCATCAATGGGTCGGTTTCATCGCGCTTATCCGCCAGTTGGAAGGCCATTTTAAAACCATGTTTTCTCAATTCCGATAAAACAGGCCTTTTCCAAACGCCGAAGGGATAAGCAAAGTAATCTATTTTTTTGCCGGTAATTTCTTCCAATTTTTTGGTTGGTTTGTCGATTTGTATTACCCAGTCATCTTTTTTAGGATTAGGGTCATGCTTATATCTATCAACACGATGATGATCCCAGGTATGGCTTTCAATAACATTTCCCTCATCCGAAAGTTGTTTCACCTGTGCAATACTCATATAATGCTGCCTGCCCAATGACACCGTCATAATAAAAAATACCCCTTTAAAGCCGTATTTTTTCATTTCAGGCCGGGCAACTTCCCATTGGTCAAGATCGGTGTCGTCAAAGGTTAGCATGATCGGCTTTGCCGGCAGCGGCGTACCATTGGTTAGATAATTATACAACTGATCGGGCAAAATAGTATGATAGCCGCTGTCGGAAAGCATTTTCATGTGCTCTTTGAAAGCGGCAATTGGAATGATATAATCTTTGTCGACCTTCTTATCAGTCGGACGCCAGTCGCGTATCTGGTGGTAACAAACAATAGGCACCTGTTTGCGGGCCATAATAACAGCGGTGTTACCTTGTCCGAATGTCGCGGTGGCTAAAAATCCCAGGAAAATAGTGGGAATGATTCGTTTTAACATGAGTGAGAATTAAAGTATGATGTGCGGCAAATGTAGTATTATTTTATTTTCGATAAATAAATAACACAAAAAACGAAAATTAGTTCCCCGTATTGCTAACCATGTTTAGGGACAGTTGCATTTAACCACAGAGAACTCAAAGGAGGCGCTGAGAACGCAAAGTGTTTTGTCCCTTACCTCCCCTAAATTTAGCGGAGGAGTGTTTTTTGAACTTTCATACGCTAAGCACCTTGCCTCTAATCACATTAATCGGCTCAATCGGTGATCAAAATCCGCTTTCCTTCTTTTGCCGAACGCTTGGCAGCATCCAGTATTTCCATCACCACCATGTTGTAATTTAAGGAAGATTGGTCATCCGTTCCGGAAAGGGAACCGTTAAGTACAGCCGTGAGGTACAGGATGGCATCATTGATGGGAGCGGTTAGGGGAGGGGTTTTCAGGGTTCCCTTTATGTTTTCACGCATCCGGGTTACGATGTTGGCCGTATCCAGGGCATGCAGGTAACCTGTTTCGCCAAAAACCTCAAAGTCTTTGATACCGAAAGGCCAGTTCCAGGAAGCTTCGATCTGACCCATAGCGCCGGGGTATTCCACAAGAATGGTGGCGTCATCCTCAACTTTGGGATACACATCCGGTTTGTAGTGCCGGGTAATGGCGGTAACGGCTATTGGTTTTTGACCGTGCATTAGCCAGGTCATCAGGTCCGCGCCGTAGCAGCCAAAATCATTCAAGGGGCCGGCGCCGTTCAAGACCGGGTCGGTGAGCCAGGCCAGAAACTCCTTACTGCAGCCAATTTCTTTCGGCCCCTGGTGGCCATCGTGCGCCACCATTTTTTTGATGGAACCGATTTTGCCGGACGCAACCGTATTATAGATGTACAAATTGGAGGGATACCAGGTTGTTTCATAGTTGGTAAGCACCTGGATATGGTACTGATTAGCCAAAGCTTCTATCCGTTTGGCCTGTGCCAATGTAGCGGCCAGGGGTTTTTCTACCATCACCGGGATATGCAATGGCGCACATATCTCCACAATATCCACATGATTGGCTACGGCATTATAGCCCAAAACGGCATCAGGCTTTTTCAGCAGCAGCATTTGTTTAAGATCAGTAAAAAACAATGAGTCGGGTATATGGTAAAGCTTGCCGTATTTGGCCCACAATTCCTTGTTCGGTTCAGCAATGCCCACAATATCAACCGTGCCATCCTTGTAGCGCCGCAAAATGCCATGGGCATGATCATGATTCAAACCCGCTACGCAAACCCGGATGGGCTTTTGGGCCGATGCTGCAAAAACAGCCAGGACCAGCAATAAAGTGGAAAAAACAGCTTTCATTTTATTTGTCGTTTGATAATGTGAAGCAAGAGCCAAGAGCCAGGAACCAAGAGCCAAGAACCAAGATAGGAAAATACATACCGCTCGTTTTGCAACTAAACAAAGACTCAATCGGACCAATTCTGTCTCTTTTCAATAAATTGTCCATCTCATCAGTATTTTTCTTGACTCGCATAATAATGAATACCAACCATCGCCGCAACAATCGAGCGCTTAAAACAAGCTCGGATTTCCCCCGGCTTTAAATTTGCCCAAATGCTTATAGGCCATGTCAGTTACCTCGCGTCCGCGGGCGGTGCGCATTAAAAAACCTTCCTGTATCAAAAAGGGCTCATAAACTTCTTCAATGGTGCCTTCGTCTTCGCCCACGGCGGTAGCTATCGTTTTGAGTCCGACAGGACCGCCTTTAAACTTGTCGATGATGGTGCTCAATATCTTGTTGTCCATTTCATCAAGGCCATGTTCATCTACGTTCAATGCGTTCAAGGCATATTTTGCAATAGCGGTATCGATATTACCATCACCCTTAATTTGTGCAAAATCACGTGTACGGCGAAGCAAGGCGTTGGCTATACGCGGTGTGCCACGGCTGCGGCGAGCTATTTCGAACGCGCCTTCATCGCTTATCGGTGTTTTTAATATTGACGCGGAGCGCAGCAAAATGGTGGTAAGCAATTTTGCATCATAGTACTCCAACCTTGCGTTGATACCGAAGCGGGCACGAAGCGGGGCTGTTAGCAGGCCCGAGCGTGTAGTAGCGCCGACCAGCGTAAAAGGGTTAAGAGAAATTTGAACCGAACGGGCGTTGGGGCCGCTTTCCAGCATGATGTCGATCTTAAAGTCCTCCATTGCCGAGTACAGGTACTCTTCGACCAATGGGCTTAATCGGTGTATCTCATCTATAAACAAAATATCGCCGGTTTCGAGGTTGGTTAGCAGGCCGGCAAGATCGCCCGGTTTGTCCAGCACCGGTCCAGATGTGATCTTTATCCCAACGCCCATCTCATTGGCGATGATGTAGGAAAGCGTGGTTTTACCCAATCCCGGCGGGCCATGAAGCAGCACATGATCCAGCGCTTCGCCACGCTGCCGGGCGGCTAATACAAATATTTTTAAGTTGGCTAATATTTTATGCTGACCCGTAAAATCCTCAAATACCTGCGGACGCAGCACTTTTTCAATGTCGCGTTCAGCAGGGGAGAGACGTTCGGAGGCGGGATCAAGATGTTCATTCATTAGTGACGAAATTAAGGATAATTTCGGATTTCGAATGTTCGATTTCGGATTTGGGAATGTTGCAGTGAAGTCGGTCCCGATAGCTATCGGGAGCCGATTGCGGAATGTTGTAATGAAGTCGCAATGCAAAATGTCGAATGCGGAATTAAGATTTTAAGAGCATCGGACTATGACAGTGCTTTTGGATGGGGGTAGACCCTTTTCGCTATTAAATAAATCCGAAATTGAATCCCGATAGCTATCGGGACCGAAATCCGAAATCAAAATCATCCTTCCGGGTACTTTCTAAAAATCGCATTGATGCGCATCTGGATTACCCCCAAAAATGCCTCTCTAAATATACGGGTCGACATTTTCGAAGTTCCTGCTGTACGGTCGGTAAATATGATGGGCACTTCCACAACTTTAAAGCCATGCCGGATGGCGGTGTATTTCATCTCGATCTGAAAAGCATAGCCCACAAATTTTATTTTATCCAAATTAATGGTTTCCAATACATGGCGTTTGTAGCACATAAACCCTGCAGTGAAGTCCTTTATTTTTACCCGGGTTATAAAGCGGACATAGACTGACGCAAAATAGCTCATCAACACACGGCTCATGGGCCAGTTTACTACGTTAACCCCGTTGATATAACGCGATCCAATGGCAGCATCAGCGCCTTCGATGCAGGCCTGGTGCAATTTTAAAAGATCATCGGGATTATGAGAAAAATCGGCATCCATCTCGAAAATATATTCGTAATGTCTCGCAATTGCCCAGCGGAATCCATGGATATAGGCCGTTCCCAATCCCTGTTTGCCTGGCCGTTCCTCTATAAAAAGGCGTTCGGGATACTCGTTTTGCAGTTGCTTAACGATGTTCTGCGTGCCGTCCGGCGATCCGTCATCAATGATCAGCAGGTGAAAATCATAGGGAAGGGAAAGTACCCTGCGGATCATCCGCTCGATATTTTCCTTCTCATTATAAGTGGGAATAATAACTACGCTATCTGGCACTATTTTAGGCTTGTCGATTTATCAAGAGGGCAAAAATAGGCGATTTAAGATTATTTAAACAAAAAAACAGGAAAGCTTTGCTAACTTTCCTGTTACAAAAGAGCGATTGCGAGGCTCCTATAAGTTATTAGTGTCTGCTATTATCTTATTTTCTACGGCTGGCTCAGGGTTTTCGATATAGTTATGCTCTTTAAGACGTGGCGCCACAAAAAGAAACACGACGAGAAAGACAACGATGAGCGCCACATCAAAATTCCAGTAATAGTCAGCGCCTACCAAATGTTTAGCCAAAACGCCTTTGCCCGCAATATTAGCGTTAACGCCAGCGGTGATAAGGTTACCCATCGATACCACCATCAGCCAGATGGCGGTCATCGTGCTTTTCATCGATTTGGGAGAATGTGTGTAGGCATATTCCAGGCCAGTTATCGATACAAGTACCTCGGCGGCCGATAAAACAACATAAGCGAGTATCTGCCACCATATGGATGGTGTTTGACCATTATCGATCAGGGTTTGAGCCATCGCTATGATGACAAACGAAAGGGCAGTTAAGACCAAGCCCGTACCCAGGCGGCGCAAAGGGGTCGCCTTAAGGCCGATCTTATTAAAAAACGGATAAACCCAATAACTGAACACCGGGATGAAAATGAGTAGGAATACAGGATTGAAGGTCTGAACCTGGCCGGCTAACATAGTGAAATGCCATGACCCGAAGCCAATTGTCCGGTTCATTTTAGCAGCTTGCAGTACCCATTCCGAAAGGTTTTGGTCCCATACAACCCAAAATGGCAAGGCGAAAAAGAAAACAGCCATGACGCGATAAACGGCTTTTATACCATCTACTTTTTCAGGATCGTAGGGGCCTTTGGCGACATCGAGCCACGATTGCCCTTTTTGTTTTTTGCCGATATGGGTGAGCGCATAAACTGATATAAACACAAAATTGTTCCGGTTAACACCCGAAGGGGGCACCCGTACGTACATTTTACGGCCCGAAAAGAAAATAATCGTAGCCAGCGCCATCAAAACCCCCGGGATGCCGAAGGCCAGGCGAGGGCCATAGTTTTGATAGACCCAGGGGATCAATACGGTAGAGATCATCGAACCGGCATTGATGCTGAAGTAAAACCATCCGTAGACCTTTGAGAGCAAGTCCTGGTTTGACTTATCGAACTGGTCGCCAACATTTGCCGATACGCACGATTTAATACCGCCTGCGCCAACTGCGATAAGCATAAGACCAGTGGAAAACAGGGGTAAATTCGTAGTAAAAGACGAGGTGAAAAGGTTACCCAGGCAGTAAACGATCGATATCCACAAGATTATCTTATATTTCCCAAGATACCAGTCGGCCAGGATACCGCCAACCAGCGGCATAAAATAGGAAAGCGTGACAAACAAGTGAGTTACTTCGTTAGCATGGGCCTCGGCAGTAGTGGTTAATGCGGGGTTTTTCGTCGCGTTATAAAATTGAGCTACCAGGAAGGTTACCAGGATAGACCGCAGCCCGTAATAGCTGAACCGCTCGGCGGCTTCGTTGCCTATAATGTAAGGTACGGCTTTGGGGTATTTGGATTTAGTTGGAACAGCCGCGGCTGCCAAAGTTTCTTGCGCCATAAATGAGGTCAGTTAAATAATTTGACTAAAATACTACAATTCCGGTAATTCAAAATTAAATACTGTAATACTTCGCGACCAAACAGTAAAATTTTGTGAATGAGGCATTTTAAGGTGAAAGGCGAAAGGTGAAAGGTGTGAGTTGTGAAGGGAAGTTTCGGGGGCCTTGAATTAAAAGGACTGAAAATCCGACTTTAGATTTAGGACTCAAGACTTTTGCCCTGACTACTGGTTGCCAATAGACGCCCGGTCGGTGCGGGCTTGCTTTTTAGGGTCGACGAAATCATTATCCCTGTTTTGGGGTGTATTTCGCATATCAAGATCGTTCACGTAAATCCATTTTCCGTCTTTTAGCTTATAACCGTCGTAGCTCAGGTCGGGTCCGTACATGTCGAAATGGTCTTGTTGTTTAGGATCAGGCGGAGAAAGGTGGTCAAACACGATCAAATCCTGGTCGGGGATAAAGTGCAAAAGCATGGATGCCTGCCTTGTATATTCAAAAACCACCCGCTTACGCGTTTTGCCGTTGCCAATAAAAGCAGGATAGCCAAACACCGGTTTATTATCCCTGAAGGACAGCACTTCAATCACTTTCTTATTGGTGTGGATGTTGTTGCCCTTCCAGCCTAATAAAACGTAGTAAAGCCCGGGCGAATAAACAGGCACAATGCGGTAATACTCGGCGCCGTACCACTTGCGGTTATCGGTAACCGTATCTTCGGGATGTTTGATAAACGGCGTATAGTCGTTCAGCGGGTATAACTGCAGGCTCCCGCCGGTATTTATTTGTATGGCGCCATAAAACCGGTAACTCCCGTCGTCAGCCTGTACAGGCCAGCTGAATATGCGAAAACGGTTATCCGGTGAGTTAATGATGCTGACGGATTTTACCGAATCGAAGGGGTAAAGAAACGAGTTCGGAATCTTCAAGGCGTTGACGAGCGTTTTTATAAACGCATAGTTTGCATCGAGACGCTTCGTCCCGGTCGAATCATTAATGAAATTCTTTCCCAGCGTTGTCAGCGAATCCTCAAACCGCTGCAGTTTACCCTCGTCGGTAGTTTCGTCGGAGTGCTGGGCAAATGATCTGAGAAATACTGAAATAAATAAGATTAAAAAAAGAAGGCTTTTTTTTGTCACGGCCAAATCAACGGTTAATCTATTACTAATCCCCTTAACGTTCGTAAAGGTACTTTATTTTGGAGACTTTGCATCGCTTGAGGCTCGGCAGACCGCCCCGTCATATTGGACTTATAGCAACAATACCAATGCACTATGCGGAAGCTGTTGTATCTAAATTTCATCTTCTGACAAAGCTGTTGATGCGATGAAGCCCACAAGACGATCCACGTATATTTTTTTCATTTTACACCTTTTTGTATAGGCATTTTTAATGACATGCCTATCCTCAACATAAGCAATCAGATGAGCCTTTGCTTTACCTTCGGGCATATTATTGGGATTAACAAACATTTCCGCTTCCAAATCAAATGCGAAATAGCTACTCATATCTGAGTGGGTAACCATTACACATATGTAAATGCCGTCTATATTATATACCTCTTCGTTCGAGATTATTATAGCAGGATGATGTTTCA
Organism: Bacteroidota bacterium; assembly: GCA_013286235.1. Lineage (GTDB taxonomy): Bacteria > Bacteroidota > Bacteroidia > Sphingobacteriales > Sphingobacteriaceae > Mucilaginibacter. The sequence continues at coordinate 41,132 of JABDGE010000002.1, read as the reverse complement.
TCCCTTCACCCGGAATATTAAAAGAGATTTCGATAACATCTCCTCTGTCATAAGACATTGTGTTTAGGAAAGTTTTTTATTTAAAACCTCTTGTGAATATTGGACAAGTCCTGACTTTAGGTAATCCGGAGCCTTTTCGATTGGGAGGTGTTTTGTATAGTATTTATGGGATATATTGGCTAATTTATGCAATTGCTTTTCAGTGCTCTTGAGAAGTGATTTTAGTTCTTCGTCATCCATGTAACGCTTATCATAATAACTTTGGTGAAGCTTATCGAAGACCGAACTTAGCTGTTTGAAATCCACATATAACGTATGCAGATCATTTCTATCCAAATTTTTAATGTTGGTTAGGGAAGTGTCTATATGCTTAATTTCCTCTAAGAAACGCACGAGAAATTCTTTAAAGTCATTAACCAAATGCTCATCTTGAAAATGAATCATCTGTTCGAATATTCCTTCGACGTTATATTGTAAATTGGCTGATAATGCAAGCATCGTTTTTCAAATATAACTATAAATGCAGCGACTATACAATCGTTTTATAATTTTCTGACATGCGCAACCCATCTGGTTCGACAAAACGCTATCTCAAATTTTCAATAATTATCGCGCTGGCGCCGCCGCCGCCGTTGCAAATTCCGGCCGCGCCGTACCGGGCGCTATTTTGCTGAAGCACATGCAGTAAGGTCACTACGATCCTTGCGCCGGAAGCGCCAAGCGGGTGCCCGATTGCCACCGCGCCGCCGTTTACGTTCACCTTACGTGGGTCGAGGTCCAGCAAACGGTTATTGGCAATGGAAACCACCGAAAAAGCCTCGTTGATTTCGAAATAATCTATCTGTTTTGCCGAAAGACCTGCCCTGTGCAAGGCAAGTGGAATAGCCTTTGAAGGTGTGGTGGTAAACCATTCGGGCGCCTGCTGCGCATCGGCATAGGCAAGAATTCTTGCCAGCGGCTTTATGCCCATTACGACGGCTTTTTCCGCACTCATCAATACAACCGCAGCGGCGCCGTCGTTCAGTGTGGAAGCATTAGCTGCGGTGACTGTGCCATCTTTTTTAAATACCGGTTTTAACGAGGGTATCTTATCAAATTTAACAGCATTGGGCTCCTCGTCTGCCGCAAAAAAAGTCACCTCTCCTTTTTTATCTTTTAGTTCAACAGGTGTTATCTCGTTAGTAAACCCGCCTTCAGTTTGTGCTTTCTGTGCCCTTTTGTAGGATTCAATGGCATAGGCGTCCTGATCCTCACGGCTTACGCTACATTCGGTTGCGCAGAGTTCTGCCGCCGAACCCATGTGATAATCATTATAAACATCCCAAAGGCCGTCTTTTATCAGCCCGTCGGTCAATTGGCCATTGCCGAGGCGGTAGCCATTCCTCGCTTTATCGAGGTAATATGGTACATTGCTCATACTTTCCATACCCCCTGCTACCACGATATCGTTTTGACCCAATGCAATACTTTGCGCGCCGAGCATGATCGCTTTAGTTCCCGAGGCACATACTTTGTTAACCGTTGTTGCAGGCAGGGGAGGCAGCCCGGCGTAAATGGCCGCTTGTGTGGCAGGAGCCTGACCGAGGTTGGCCGATAAAACATTGCCCATATAAACTTCCTGGATATGTTCAGGCTTTAGCCCGGCCTTTTCTATAGCAGACTTAATCACCAGTGCGCCTAACTGTGTAGCAGAAAATCCCGACAGACTGCCACCAAAACTTCCGACCGGAGTGCGGGTCGCCGATACTATAACAACTTCCTTCATGAAATATTCTTTAAATTGGTGGGGCAAAGTTAGCTTTTTTAGTGATGCGTCCGGTGTTACGTTTTACTTTCCGTTGGCAATAGATCGTATCGCAACCATAATAAAGCGCCCTGCGGTTATTCCCCTTTTTTCTTGCTTTTGCTCTTCTTCCTGGCCAGCAAAGCCTGTTGCAGCAGATATTCCACCTGGCCGTTCGTGCTTCTAAACTCATCGGCTGCCCAGGTTTCTATCTCTTTCAATACCTCGGGATTAATACGTAATATAAACGCTTTTTTCTCGGCCATTTTCTCTTAATGGTATAAAGTGCCAGTATTAACAACCGGGTTAACGCTCCGGTCGCCGCATAATACCACCAGCAGGTTGCTTACCATCGCGGCCTTGCGTTCCTCGTCCAGGTCAACTATTTTCTTTTCGGATAAGCGTGCCAAAGCCATTTCAACCATACCAACGGCGCCCTCAACGATCAGCCGGCGGGCGGAAATAATGGCCGAGGCCTGCTGTCTTTGCAGCATGGTATGTGCGATTTCGGGCGAGTAGGCCAGGTGCGAAATGCGTGCTTCCAACACTTCAATACCTGCGCGGTCAAGTCGCTCATTAAGTTCTTTCTCCAGCAGAACGCTTACTTGTTCGGCGCCCCCGCGTAAAGTTATCGAAGCGGTTTCATCTTCAATATTGTCGTATGGAAAGGAGTTGGCCAGGTGCCTTACCGCAGCCTCGCTTTGTATGTTTACGTATTGCAGGTAGTTTTCAACGGCAAAAATGGCATTGGCCGTATCTTTTATCTGCCAAACAATTACTGCGGCAATTTCAATCGGGTTACCTACGCTGTCATTAACTTTTAGCTGCTGGCCATTTAAGTTAAATGCCCTTAACGATACCTTCTTTTTTACCGTGAAGGGATTCACCCAAAAAAAGCCATCCTGCTTTACCGTACCGACATATTTTCCAAAAAGCGTCAGCACTTTTGATTCATTTGGGTTTACGATCACCAGGCCGGGCAGCACCAAAACAAAGTCGACAACAGCGGCTATAACGCCCACTGCAATTTGTTCAACGGCGAGCGTTCCGATAGCTACAACGAGTAACACCAGGAATAACGCAAATGCGGCATAGCCGGAAGGAGGGTTGATGGTTTTTTCAGTATTCATGATATTGTTTGATTTTAAAATGATATCACAAAGATATCATAAATGCTTTGTAAAAAGCAAATAAAATACAGATGGCGGAAAATGTCTTATTTTTGACCGTTAATCAAGCAAATGGCAAAAATTTCTTCGACACGCCAAAAGGCATTGCTGCGTAAATATTCCCGGAATATTAAATTTTTAATGACGCTGGCCAGCATTTGCGTTATCGTTTTTACCCTTCCCAAGCAAGCCAAATTTAGCTATGACATTGAAAAAGGCCGCATCTGGAACCAGAAGGACCTCATCTCGCCCTATAACTTTGCCATATTAAAAACGCAGCAGGAAATTGAGAACGACGAAAAGACAGCGCTTGCAAGCATAACGCCTATTTACCAGCTTGACGCAGATATAGGCAACCGGGAGCGGGACGGTTTCAAGGGCGACCTGAATGTTAAGTGGCATACCGCCGGGCTGAAGGACCGGCAAAAAGCCGAATACATGGCTACCGGCGATCAATTATTAAAAGAAGTTTACGACAGAGGTATTTTAAACCTCAATCCCAAATACCAGCAAACGTCGGAGAATTACCCCATAACTATTTTAGAAAAAAACGTAGCGACCGATAAAAATACAGCCGAGCTGTTTACCAAAGAAAAGGCCATCAGTTATTGCGACAATGCCCTGAATCAGCAAAAAAATCTCGACAAGGCCTTTTTGCTTGACCTGATCAGCAGCCGCATACAGCCAAATCTTAATTACGATAACAAGCTTACCTCGAGGCTAGAGAAAGAGGCCGTTGACGGGCTGTCGACTACCCGCGGGATGGTGCAAAAGGGCGAAGCCATCGTGTTGAAAGGCTCGGTGATCAGCGACGAGGTATATCAAAAGCTGCTTTCCTACAAAAAAGCATTTGAAGACAATGCCCGAATCAGCGGCGACCCCCTGCTGGTGTTACTTGGCCAGTTTTTATTGGTGGGAATCGCTATAACACTGCTCATGGTGTTCCTGTATCTTTTCAGGAAGGATATTTATGAAGATAACCGCCTGGTAAGCCTGATATTGCTGGTGGTTACGGCCATGGTTTTCACCTTATCAATGGCCATCAAACTGCAGCTGCCCAACCTGTATTATATCCCGTACTGTATAGTACCTATTATTATCCGTATCCTGTTTGATACCCGCCTTGCGCTGAACATTCATTTGCTGGTAGTATTGATAGCAGGCTTTTTTGTGCCAAATAGCTTTGAATTTGCCTATTTTGAACTTACAGCCGGCATGGTCTCTATCTACAGCATCAAAAACCTCATCCGCAGGGAACAGTTCCTGATATCGGCTTTGATAATAACGTTTACCTATTTCGTAGCTTTTTTAGGGATATCGTTTATCCGCGATGGCAGTCTGAAGACCATCGACTGGATGGATTTTGTGCCCTTCATCGTAAGTGTACTGCTCACTTTATTGGCCTATCCGCTTATTTATATATTTGAGAAGGTGTTTGCCATCACGTCTGACATCACTTTGATCGAACTCACCAATACCAACGCACCGCTGCTGCGCGAAATGGCATTTTCAGCACCAGGAACCTTCCAACACTCCCTGCAGGTGGCCAACCTGGCCGAAAATGCCATTTATACTATCGGCGGCAATTCCTTACTGGTTAGGGCAGGGGCTTTGTACCACGACATTGGCAAGCTGGAAAACCCTTTGTATTTTATCGAGAACCAAACTGGCTTTAACCCGCATGATAAGCTGCAATACCAGGAAAGCGCCCAGATCATCATCGGGCATGTGCGAAAAGGGGTGGAGCTGGCCCGAAAAGCCAACATCCCCGAAATCGTGATCGACTTTATCCGCACGCACCATGGTGATACCCGCGTGGATTATTTTTATCATTCCTTCCTCAAAAACTTTCCCGAAAAGATAATCGACGAAAATATTTTCCGGTACCCCGGCCCCATACCGTTCTCCAAGGAGGGCGGCGTCCTCATGCTCGCCGATTCGGTAGAAGCTGCATCAAGGTCATTGAAAGAACCTGATGAAAAATCAATCAACGACCTCGTTGATCGTATTGTAAAATATAAGCTGGACCAAAACCAATTAAAGGATAGCAACATCACCTTAAAAGAGATCGAGACGATCAAAACCATTTTTAAACGTATGCTGATGAGCATTTATCATGTAAGGATTGATTATTAGCGAGGATGTTTCTTTAGATATCAGACTAAGGAGAAAAAATATGGCAGTAAAGAGAGACCAAACTTCGACTGAGTCTTTACCGAAGCTTTCCGCCCCTGCCATGCGCGCAATGGAAAATTATGGCGTTACGACTCTGAAAAAGCTGGCCGAATATTCGGAAAAGGAGATCATGCAATTTCATGGCATGGGAAAAGGTTCATTACCGAAATTGCGGGAAGCGCTGGCGGCAAATGGGTTGGCGTTTAAAACTGATTGAATCTGTGTATTAGTGTGTAGCGTTTCACATTTATACTATTTCCACATACCCGTCAGTTCCATTCACCCGTATCCGCTGTCCCTCTTTGATCAGTTTCGTGGCGTTTTCCACTCCCACAACTGCCGGTAAACCATATTCGCGTGCGATAACTGCCCCATGGGTCATCAACCCGCCAACTTCGGTCACCAGGCCTTTGATGGATACAAACAAGGGTGTCCAGCTGGGGTCGGTAAATGTGGTGACCAATATGTCTCCGTCTTCGAGGGCAGCATCTTCCATGTTTAGGATCACCCGCGCCCGTCCCTCCACAACTCCCGAAGAAACAGCCAGCCCTGCAATAGTTCCGGCCGGGAGACCCTCCCGATCGTACTTACCGGTAATGATCTCGCCATCAGAGGTGATCACACGTGGAGGGGTCAGTTTTTCATACAATTTATGCTCGTCTTTTCGTTTGCTGATGAGCTTTTGATCAATTTCATGTGTCCGTACTGCCTGGCGAAGTTCTTCAAAAGTGAGATAGTATATATCTTCTTTGTCTCGAATAACTCCGGCTTGTACATGCAGTTCAGCCTCTTTGAGCAAAGCCTGCTTATAAACGAAGTAGCGATTAATGATGCCGTATTTTGGATATTCCCGATAACCGATGAAATTCCGGAGCAGGCTTATCATTTCTTTTGTTTCCCGGGCTTTTTGTTCGCCATCCGGTAACTGCTTCAACCGGGCTAATAGCTCTTGCTCTTTTTTCAAAGCTCCTTGTTGCCCATGCTCAAATCTCCGATTACCGGCATTCGGTTCAAAGTTTTTGATGTTGCCGAGGATCAAGGGGACAAGTGCAGCAGGGTTCTCAGCCCAACGCGTTTTAGTAATATCGATCTCACCGGCGCAACGTATTCCGTATTTGCTGAGATATGCGTTCATGGCGTCCCGGGTTTCCTGTCCACCTTCAAAAGTGGCGAGTTCGTTCAAAAAGTTATCATCTTTTACCTGTTGTAAATACGCAATTACCTGCGGATAGGGCCGGATCACATCTGCAACATCCAATAGCGCCAGGCCCATCTCCGAAGTAATATTGTTTGGTAAGGATTGAGAAAGCACGTCTGCCGCGTTTTTTTCGCCAAGCCAATTCATCATGTTCTCGTTAATCCACGATGAAGCATCCGTTGCAGCCTTGATCACGCTAAAACCTTGCGGGTCAAACAATATCTTCTTCAATTGCGTGATATCGTCCAGGATAAAATCAAGCAGATCCGATCCGGATTTCGTTTGGATGTTTTGTTTTAACGTTGCTATCGATGTTTCACTACGCCTGATCAATTCAAGAACTATTGCCGGATCGTTTTTGATTTGTGCCTGGATATCCGCCGCCGATTTACCTTTACTGCTTCCGATAGGACTCAAACCTTCTTTGTCATCTGGCAACGATTTTATAAAATCTCCCCGTTCTATGATGTTCATGAGTGCATCTTTTATGAGCGGATCGTGTTCTCCCATCACATCTATGATCGTTTTTCTGCTTGCGGGTGAAGCCAATTGTTGTGTGACATCGACAAATAACCTTCCACCTGCCTTAAACATCGGGCGAAAAGCTATCAATTGCCATAAGGACAATCCCAATGGTTTAATAGCGTCAGTCATCATTTGCTGATGGCCAACAGATACATAGACGTGATTTCCCCGGCTTTCCTGATAGCTATCCGGGCGCTCAGGGACCGGGTATAAAGTAGTGATTGGCCGGCTCTGGACAATATAAAACCTATCATCAGCCAAACACCATTCAATATCCTGCGGGTAGCCGAAGTGTTCTTCGATCTTTCTGCCGATGCGTTCGAGTTGAAAGATTTGTTCATCCGTCAGGGTTTGCCGGTTTTGTTGATCAGCCTCAATTTCTTGTTCTTCCGTACCGCCATCTTTTAAGGGATGGATAGCCAGTTTCTTGACGGATATCTTCTTATCGATATTCCCGCCCCTACACACTTTATAGCTATCCGCATCGACCAGGCCGGAGACCATGGCCTCACCAAGCCCAAAACTGGCATCAATGGATAATACTTTCCTGTTACCATTGGATAGGATCGGCAGTAAACAAAATGCCTGCCGATTTGGGAAAGACCATCTTTTGAACAACCACACCCAACTGGATTTTTCTGTGGTCGAAGCCATTTTGAATGCGGTAAATTACTGCCCGTTCGGTAAACAGCGATGCCCAGCACTTACTGATGTGTTTTAAAATGGCATCCTTTCCGATAATGTTCAAATAGGTATCCTGCTGCCCGGCAAAGGATGCAGCCGGCAGGTCTTCCGCCGTAGCGCTGGACCGCACAGCAAAGGCATCTTTTTTATCGAACTTTGCGAGGTGGCCGGCAATTTCCCCGGCTATATCCGCAGGAATGGGTGTGCCTTCGATGATCCTACGGATACTTGCACTGATCTCGCTGATATTTTCCCGATCTGCAGCCTTAAAATGCGCTAATTCATCCAGCAAAGTATTAAGCTCCTGGTTATTTGCGGTTATTTTTTTATACGCTTCGGTGGTAATGCAAAAACCGTCCGGCACCCGTATTCCCCTTACTTTGCACAGCTCGCCAAGGTTAGCGCCTTTGCCGCCTGCAAGCATCACCTTTGATCGGTCAATAGTATGGAAATCAAGCACATATGTGTAAATATTTTTCCTCCTTTTTATCATATAGATGGCTTTTTTTAGCTGTGCAAAGCCAAAAATATATAGTATGGTGTATCAAAACATCGTTTTTTAACTATATTTTTTCGCACGCAATATGATGGAAGCAGGGGCGTTATCCATATAAAACCGGAGCGGTGGGAAGTTTTTTCTGCTGGCAGTTGGCGGCGGTCCAAAGCAAATCGGGTTAAATGATCTAAGCCTAAATTTGCCAATCATCATTATTAAATCCTTTTTTCATAAATTACTGCTGAAAAACAGATAAGAAATTACCTATGTGTTCTGATGTCACATCGAGTTAAAGTTCCGTCCCAAATGCTTCACCCAATTGGCGTACATTTTCATATCATTTTACTTTTTTCAATTAATATTTGCGTACTTTACTAATAAATAGCCGTTCGTTGACCCTGTCACATGAAAAAATATTTACTCATTTTATTGTCAATACTGTTTTTTTTCATTCCATTCAAGAAAGGACGCGCCCAGGATATTGTTACAAACGGCGCAAATACGACACCGATAAGCTTTCCTGCCGGCTCATGTGTGTACACCTGGACAAATAATAATACCAGCATCGGTTTAGCCGCCAGCGGAACTGGCAATATTCCTTCGTTTAAAGCGGTAAATACGGGGAGCAGTCCGGTTACCGCTACTATTACTGGTACGCCGGTAGGCACAACAGGGTTTGCTTATATCGTAAACTCCGGTTCAAATAATGTTTCAGTAATCAACACCGCAACCAACGCCGTGGTAGCCACCATCCCTGTGGGCTCAAACCCCAATGGCATTTGCGTTGACCCTAACTACAACGAGGTTTACGTAGTAAATAATGGATCGAACACCGTGTCGGTAATTAATACGTTAACCAACACAGTAACAACCACAATCCAGGTAGGCCCCACCCCGTGGTCGGTTACGGTGAGCCAGGATGGCAGCCAGGCCTTTGTATCTGATGGCGGCGACAATAATGTTGAGGTGATCAATACCACTACAAACACCATAGTGGCCAATATCCCGGCGGGTACAAATCCCAATGCCTCGGCAGTTAGCCCCAATGGAAGCCTTCTTTATGTTAACAGCGCGAACAGCGTGTTGGTGATCAATACTACAACCCAGGCTGTTGTTGCGACTATTCCCGTAGGTTCGGCGCCCCAGGCCATATTAATTACCCCTGACGGAAGTAAAGTGTATTCGGCGGATTTTGGTTCAAACAATGTTTATGTGATCAACACCGCCACAAACACGGTGGCAGGTATTATTCCAGTTGGCGTAAACCCGGGTGGCGGATCTGTGAGCCCTGATGGTAGTACCGTGTATATAGCAAACCTGGGCTCAAATAGTGTTTCGGTAATTAGTACGGCAACTAATACGGTGATAAAAACCATTCCCGTTGGCTCGGGTCCCTGGGGAGTATCCGTACGGCCCGACGGCACTCAAATATATGTTTCAAACAGCGGTTCTAATGATGTATCAGTAGTAAATGCATCAACAAATGCTATAATTGCCACTATTCCGGTTGGTTCTACTCCATATTCATTCGGCAGTTTTTTTACTGGCGGGATGAATTGCACGGAACTGGTTACCTATACCATTACCGTAAATCCAAGCAGTGTATCGTCACCAACTATCACAGCATCAGTAGTTACCGGCAGTATTTCTGCATGCGCAGGCACGGCATCGGCAAGCCCACAAATTCAGCAGTTTATGGTTTCGGGGAGTAATTTAACGGGGAGTATTACAGCAACTGCCCCGGCAGGATTTGAGGTATCGCTTGCGGCGGGCAGCGGGTATAGCAACACTGTAACACTCTCCCAAACAGGTGGCACGGTAAGCAATGTAGTGGTTTATGTGCGGTCGGCGGCAGGCACACCTACCGGCAGTATATCCGGTAATGTAATGCTAACATCCGCTGGTGCAAGTAGTCAAACCGTAGCTGTAACCGGAACGGTAAATGCGTTGCCAACAGTAAATACGGTTTTTAATCAGACTGTTAATAACGGGGTAGCTACAGCAGCCGTCAATTTTACGGGTACGGCCAACACATTTACCTGGGTTAATGATACGCCAGGTATTGGTTTGGCGGCTAGCGGAACCGGGAGTATTGCTTCGTTTACGGCTGTAAATGTGGGGAGCAGCCCGGTTGAAGCTACAATCACGGTTACACCAACAGGGGGCGGATTTGCTTATGTTCCAAATTCCGGCGACGGCACAGTTTCAGTCGTCAATGTGGCGACAAATGCCGTCGGGTCAACTATAAACGTTGGTTTATCTCCATTCGGCGTTGCCGCCAGTCCCGATGGGAGCCGGGTATACATTACCAATCAGTCTTCCGCAAGCGTTTCAGTTATCAATACCGCAGACAATACCGTGATTGCAACCGTCTCGGTTGGGTCGACTCCCAGTGGGGCGGCGGTTAGCCCTGATGGCACCCGCGCATATATTTCAAATTACGGCGACAACACAATTTCGGTTATAAATACCCTGACGAATTCAGTGATTTCAACCGTCGCTGTAGGGTCAGAACCATTGGGCATTTCCGTTAGCCCTGATGGCGCCTTGGTGTATGTAGCCAATAGTTATTCCACTACTGTTTCTGTTATCCAGACCGCAACCAATACGGTATCGGCAACGATTGCAGTTGGCACTCATCCATTCGGCATATGTTTTAGCCCGGACGGCAGCAAGGCCTATGTAGCAATTCACGATGCTGAAAGTGTCGCTGTAATAAATACTGCTACGAACAATGTTATTGCCAATGTTGGCGCTGGCGAATCTCCCTATGGTATCTGTTCAACCCCGGATGGAAAATATGTATACGTAGCAGACTTAAATAGTAATACGGTTTCCGTGATCAATACTGCCTCAAATACTATTATTTCCACTATTCCTGTAGCAAATTTGCCCTACGGGATTTGCATAAGCCGGGATGGCAAAAGTGTTTACGTAGTGACAAGGGGTACAAATAGCATGTCAACGATCAATACGACCACCAACACGGTTTCCGCAAGTACTGTAGTGGGCTCTAACCCCTATTCATTCGGCAATTTTGTTACAAATGGATCGGATTGCAATGGCATGTCGGTTATTTTTACTATCACCGTAAACCCAACCCCGGTACCGACCATCACAGCATCAACCGCAACCGGCACTATTTCTGCCTGTGCAGGTACGGCCTCAGCAAGCCCGAATGTACAGCAGTTTACGGTTTCGGGCAGTGGATTAACGGGTAATATTGCAGCAACGGCGCCGGCAGGTTTTGAGGTATCGCTTGCGGCAGGGAGCGGGTACGGTAGTAGCGTTACCATCTCCCAGAGCTCGGGTACAGTAAGCAATACCGTGGTTTACGTGCGGTCAGCGCCTACATTGCCCGATGGTACGACAACAGCTAACGTGACGCTTTCATCGCCGGGTGCTACCAGCCAAACTGTATCGGTAACCGGGGTGGTCGACCCGATCGTCACAGCTTCATTAGTGATATCAGCTTCCGTAAATAACGTTTGCGCTAGTACACCGGTAACTTTCACAGCAACACCAACCAATGGCGGCAGCTCGCCAGTTTACCAATGGCTGTTGAATGGCAACGATGCCGGAACAAACAGCCCAACATTCAGCAGCAGTTCGCTTGCCAATGGTGATGTGGTTAGTTGTGTGATGACGAGTACTGTTGCGTGCGCCACACCCGCAAACATGGCCAGCAACAGCATTACTATGAATATTTTTCCGTTGCCGGTTGTTAACGGAGGAGTAAATAAAACCATTGAACAGGGTAGTAGTGTGGCATTGACAGCAACAGCAACAGCATCAGGAAATATCGCTGATATAACTTGGAGCCCGACAACAGGTTTAGATAATAATAAGATTTTAGACCCCCATGCCAGCCCTTCATCGACCACACTATACACCATAACTGTACAAACAGCAGCGGGTTGTATAGCTGCAGATTCAGTAACGGTAACGGTGTTAAATGGAATAATTATCCCCAATACTTTTACGCCAAATGGCGATGGAATTAATGACAAGTGGGACCTTAAAAATTTAATAGAGTACCAGAACTGCGTGGTGCTTATATTCGATCGGTATGGAGGGCAGGTATATAGCTCAAAAGGGTATTATAACGCCTGGGACGGAACCCTAAAGGGTAAACGGTGTCCTACGGGCACCTACTATTACATTATAAACCTTAATAATGGCACGCCTCCATTATCCGGTTTTGTAGCGCTAATCAGGTAATAGAGGATCAAATTCTAACGGATTAGCTCGCTGCGCTCGCTGATCCCTTGAAGGGGGTGCTAAACCCGTTCATTGCCGTTCGCTGCGTTCACTCACGTTTTTGTTTAGCCGCTTTTTGCTCAAACAAAGTTTGGCAAACGCCACTAAACAAAAATGCCCTGCCGTTTGGCAGGGACATTAACCGGGTTTGCGGTGAGGGAGGGATTCGAACCCTCGGTACAGTTTCCCGTACGTCAGTTTAGCAAACTGATCCTTTCGGCCTCTCAGGCACCTCACCATTTTTGCCTTGCGGCCGTAATCCAATAAAACCCCTTTTTTTCGGGACTGCAAATATAGCAAATCAGCCAACGCCTCAAAAAAAAGTTTCAGATAGCCGTTCGAAAATCTTACAATTATCAGCCAATCAGTCTTTTCAATGTTGTATTACCCTATCTCAAACGATCGTTTGATAGCTAAAAAAGAACCTATTTTTAAAATGCACCGGTTTTTCAATCCGACTTGCCCCGGGCTCTTTCAAAAAACATAATTTGCAAAATTCATTTATTTAAAATACTTTTATTTCCGGTTACCAATAAAACCTCTTAAGCTGAAAAAGTTATTCGCAATAGCAATGCTTGTATGCCTCCTGTTTTACCAGGGGGGATACATTTTGTTGTTTCAATACTTCATGAACAAGACGGATGCCGCAATGACCGAGCATATCGATCAAAACCTTTATAAAGCTTCCGATCTGGTCGAAATAAAAATTCCCGCACAACTTTACTACAGTGAGAGTTCGGGCGACTATCAGCCCATCAGCGGGCAGGTTAAGGTGAATGGCAATTGCTACAACTATGTAAAGCTTAAAATTGCCAATGACACCCTCTATGTAGATGTCATTCCCAATAACGAGAAAACCCGGCTGGTGCAATCTAAAAATGTGCTTGATAAACAAATTGCCGATGTGCCGGTAAATAAGAAATCGCATAATACAACTGCAAAACAATTCAACGACAATGAATTAAATTATACCTTGTTAAATCAATTAGCAAGGATCCCTGCATCTATCAAGAAGCCAGCCGGTAGATATGCTGTATCAGCTACTACCGATTCTTTGCCCGGCGTACCGGGCCAACCTCCCGAAATCGCGTAAACCCTTTCTTAAATGTTTTCCTGGTTCAGGCCAGGGCTTTACTACAGTCGTAGGAACGAAGAATCAACGATTTGTTAAAGGCAAACTCTGTTATTGGGTTAAAGCTTTAATCAAATGTTAAGCGCAATTACGATCAGAACAGCCCCACCCATCCAGCAATTACTTATCCGGCTTAATCGACCGTATGCCTTTCAAATCCAAATCCTTGTTTTACAGCCAGGCGGATTGATTTAATACAATGAATAAGTAAGCATTGCTGACGAACCGCCCCGGAAGACTGCAGACTAAATTTCATTTGCCTACGGCAGATTGAAATATTAAGCCAATTACCAAAAATCATTTACGCGTTAATTAATCTTTATGAAAAGACTTCTATTGATCTCGGGCCTGCTAGTTTTATTTGCAGTTGAAATACTTCGCGTGTATTTTATCATGCCGTTCCCCGGCAGCCAGTATCGGAACACGATCACAGCCGCTTACTGGATAAGCGGTAATATCGTATGGATAAGAGTGCTGGGACTGGCATTGATCATTGTCCCCGTGCTGCATGTTTTTAAAAACGGGAAAACATGGATGAAGATATCCTGCAGTTTACCTTTAATCTTATATGCTGTTATTTTCTTCTTTTTCAACTATCGTTTTGAGGCGGATAAGATGTTTCATCAGCCTAAAGAGAAGCGATTTGCGGCTTCGAATACCGATACCACTGATAAAAATGAACTGGTGATCGGCGTAGCGATCAACGGGCAGGCGAAGGCTTATCCAATCCGGATTATCGGCTACCACCACCAGGTAATGGATACCATCGGCAACATGCCGGTAATGGTTACGTATTGTACTGTGTGCAGAACGGGCCGCGTTTACAGCCCTATTGTAAACGGAAGGAAGGAATCTTTCCGCCTGGTAGGCATGGATCACTTCAACGCCATGTTTGAAGACGCCGCAACCGGAAGCTGGTGGCAACAGGCTACAGGGAAAGTAATAGCCGGCAAATTGAAAGGATCGGCCCTGAAAGAATTTCCAAGTAAGCAGCTTACCCTGCAGGCCTGGCTTCGGGAATATCCCAACTCCTTTGTGATGCAACCGGATACCACCTTCAATAAGCAATATGCCGGTCTTGCAGATTATGACGACGGGACCGTGAAAAGCAGCCTCGAAAAAAGAGATTCCGCGTCCTGGAAACGTAAATCCTGGGTAATCGGCGTAATCCGCAACCGTGCCTCAAAAGCATACGACTGGAACGAGATAGCAAAGGCAGGTGTAATTGATGATGCAGTGGCAGATATGCCGGTGGTGCTTGCTCTTGAGAAAGACAGTGCATCCTTTCATGTGTACAACAGGCAGTTGAACGGCATGGTGCTCTATTTTGAAGAGGGGCTGAACGATACCATCATCGACGAAAACACCCATTCAACGTGGAACATGGATGGCCTTTGTGTTGGCGGGACCCTGAGGGGGCAGCGGCTGAATACTATACAATCGTACCAGGAGTTCTGGCATTCCTGGAGCACTTTCCACCCAAATACAGCCAGGTATCAGCAACACTATACCCAAAGACCATATTTAACAGAAATTATAAACTAACACTAAAGTACAAATCTTATGAAATTAGCTACAGAACCCATCGGCAGCATCCCACGCACCCCGGAACTAATAGCCGCCATTACGGCACCGGCCAACGGAGCCGATTTAAGAAGCCTTTATGAAAAGGCCATCAGTGAAACTATAAGCGCGTTTGAACAAACAGGATCCCCGGTGATAACAGACGGCGAGCAAACCAAGTCGAGCTTTGCCACCTACCCGCTGGAAGGGTTGACCAACTTGTCCCCCGAAGGTATGACGATCAATTTCGAAGA
The DNA here is from genome assembly GCA_013286235.1 of Bacteroidota bacterium. Classification (GTDB taxonomy): domain Bacteria; phylum Bacteroidota; class Bacteroidia; order Sphingobacteriales; family Sphingobacteriaceae; genus Mucilaginibacter. The sequence continues at coordinate 25,893 of JABDGE010000002.1, read as the reverse complement.
TGGCCATTCCCGGCAATTGCCCCTGATAACCAGCGGCCCGTTCAGGTACGGTAACTTCGCGGTGAAGTATTTGAAAGCAGCGCAACAGCAAACAAAGCTCCCGGTTAAGCAAGCGGTGATCTCCGCATCGGCGCTGAGTTTGATCTATCCGCAAGGCGGCATAGAAGGCTACAGCCAGGCTGAATTTATGACCGACTTGTTGAACGAGTGTGAAAAAGACATCCGGCAATGCCTGGAACAGGGCGCTTACAAGGTGCAAATGGATTTTACCGAAGGCAGGTTATCACTGAAGCTTGATCCTTCGGGCGGCGTTTTGAAACATTTTATTGATGTTAATAACCAGGTTTTTAATCGCTTTGGCGCAGCAGACCGGGAGAAATTAGGGGTGCATGTATGCCCTGGCGGCGACCACGACTCAACCCATAGCGCTGATGTTGATTATGCCGACTTTTTACCCCAGCTTTTCAATTTAAATGTGGGCAGCTTTTACCTGCAGTTAGCGAGCGAACCAGATCACGTAAAAGTTTTAAAAACGATAAAGCAATACCTTAAACCGAATCAAAAAGCCTTTATCGGCGTGATCGACGTACTTAACCCAAAAGTGGAAACCAAAGAAGAAGTGCGCGACCGGGTGCTGGAAGCAGCGCATTACATTCCGGTAGACCAATTGGGCACAACGGACGACTGCGGCTTTTCGCCGTTTTGCGACGATGTTTCAACCACGCGCGAAACCGCATTTGCCAAAATTAAGGCGCGCGTTGACGGCACCAAATTGGCCGAGGCACAACTTATTCACGAACAGCAAGAAACAGCTTAAGCTTTTACTATTTAGTCACAACATATGCCATACATTCCACTTGAAGGCCATTTGCCGGGTATAACCGGTTTGCTCGAATACCGGAAGGATTCGGCGCAGCCTATACGGGATTTAACCCAGGTATTGTTACGCGGGCCATCAACGCTCACCGAAGGCGAACGCGAGCTCCTTGCGACGGTCGTGTCACATGGTAACGGCTGCAAATTCTGCACTACGGCCCATACAGCCGCAGTGGACCTTTTGATGGGTGATAGTGAAACGGCAGCAGCTGTTAAACATGATATTGAGACGGCGCCAGTAAGTGAAAAGATGAAAGCCTTACTCACCATTGCCAAACTAACCGGGAAGGATGCCAAAACCGTATCGGCCGAAGTTATTACCCGTGCAAAAAACGCAGGCGCCAGCGACATTGAGATCCACGACACGGTGCTGATAGCGGCCCTGTTTTGCCTGTACAACCGGTACGTCGACGGCCTGGCCACCGCCTTACCCGCCGAGCCCGGGTACTATGTTGTATTGGCCGAACGAATTGTAAGCCATGGCTATCAACGCCTGCCGCAAGGCTATGATCATCTAAAAAAATAATGGTACTGAGCACATGAAAAGCACATTAAGCATCAATACACAGGATAAGGCAACCACAACTAACCTGATGGCCTTATTTATCGTCTGTTTCGCAGGCAACATGTTCGGTGGGGTGGTATCCACGCTCATGTCGGTTTACCTGCCGGTCGTGGTGAAGGAATTACGGGGAGGGCAAAGCGATGCCCAACTCAATGACATAAGTGGCTACATCAATTCCATCTTTATTTTCGGGTGGGCGGCCGGTGGTTTCCTTTGGGGGGTCATCAGCGATAAAACCGGCCGGAAAGCATCCCTTTTATTGTCTATTGCCTGTTTCGGGATATTTACATTGCTCACCGGGTTTATGAATAGCTGGTGGTGCGTAGTAGTATGCCGCTTCCTGAGCGGCGTCGGCACAGGTGGCCTGCTGGTGGTATCGTTCACGCTGATAAGCGAGGTTTGGCCCGAAAAAAACAGGGCCATCGTTACGGGGATACTGTCAATTTCTGTCCCGGTTGGTATCTTTTCAGCCGGCATGATCAGTTACCTGGTATCCTCATGGCGTGAGGGATTTATGATAGGGATCATCCCCATAGCAATCGCCGTTGCGGGCTACTGGGTCATAACTGAATCGGAGCTGTGGCTGAATGACCGGTCTGACAGGTCCAGTTTGCCCACGGTCGAAAGCCGATTGTTTCACTCCGAAAACCTTGCGGCGCTTGCCACGGGCTCCGTCATATTCGGGACCATGCTTATTGGCATGTGGGCCATATTTTCATGGACGCCTACCTGGATACAAAGCCTGTTAGCCACTGATGCACATAAAGAAGGGGGCATAAGCATGATGTTTTTAGGGATGGGTGGTCTGACTGGTGGTTTTTTTTCGGGCTGGCTGGTTAACCTTGTGGGATTGAGGAGATCACTTGTCGCCAGTTTTGTCGTGTGCATCGCCCTCTCCTTCGTGCTGTTTAAAACGAACAGTTCATTCTCTGTGATCATTTACCCCGAGATTGCAGTTATTGCGCTATTTTTTGGTGTGAGCCAGGGTGTTTTATCACTGTATATCCCCTTGCTTTTTCACACAAGCATCCGAGCTTCGGCTACTGGATTCTGCTTCAACATCGGGCGGGTGTTTACCGGTCTGGCCGTATTGACGGTTGGTGTGCTGGTAACAGCATTGGGCGGATACAGCAACGCGCTGTTCATTTTCTCACTGATATTTATAATAGGGCTGCTGGCCGTGGTGCTGATAAAAAACATACAACCGGCCACGCAGCACACAAAACAAATGGAAACCGATGGCACATATTGAACTAAATAACGAATTACCAGGAATAAGAGGGCTGATGGCCTACCGCCCCGAAACAGAGGCGCCGTTAAATGCCTTAGCCGAAGTCCTTTTACGCAGCGACGATAATAGCTTAAGCAGGGGAGAGCGGGAGTTGATAGCCACTTATGTATCGTATTTAAACGACTGCTTTTTTTGTCAGAACGTACATGGCGCCCTCGCGGGCCATTATTTGGAATGTAACGTGAGGCAGATTGACGACATAAAAGAAAATTTCGCCGCTTCGCCTATTTCCGAAAAGATGAAGGCATTGTTGAGCATTGCCGGCAGTGTTCAGAAAGGAGGGAAGAACGTTACACCCGAACAGGTAGAACATGCGAGAGCAAACGGCGCAACCGATACCGAGATCCACGACACGGTTTTGATAGCCGCCGCGTTTTGCATGTTCAACCGTTATGTAGACGGTTTGGCGACGTGGGCGCCTGCCGATCGCCAATTTTATGTCGACCGGGCGCCTCAACGCGCCTTGGATGGCTATCAATCAAGCGTTTACAAGTAAAAATAATTATTGACCATTAAAAACACATTAAATAACAAGATTATGCCACATATTGAACTTCCTACCGAATACCCGGGCATCAGGAGCCTGTTTGTGTTCCGCCCCGAAACCGCCGCGCCGCTTTGCAACCTGGCCCAGGTGCTATTACATAACCCGCACCCCACATTAAGTGCCGGTGACCGCGAGCTAATCGCTTCCTATGTATCCAACCTCAATACCTGTAATTTTTGCACTCGCTCGCACAGCGCCATCGCCAAACATCAGTTAAATAGCGATCTCTCGCTCGTAAAGCAGGTATTGGCCGATCCGGAATCAGCCCCGATCAGCGAAAAACTCAGGGCGCTGCTAAGGATTGCCGCCAGCGTGCAGTTAGGCGGCAAGAATGTAACTGCCGAAGAAGTCGAGGATGCACGCAAGGAAGGCGCGACAGATATTGAGATCCACGATACCGTGCTTATTGCCGCTGCATTCTGTATGTACAACCGCTATGTAGATGGATTGGATACCTGGCAGCCTGATAATGAAGAATTTTATGATAAGATGGGCGCACAACGCGTCCGTGAAGGGTATAAACCATCATCAATCAATGTTACGCTGACAAAAGAATTGCAAACATCGTGATATACTGCCCGGGAAAGAAACCGGGCAGTACCGATTATATTAAGTAAATGCCGAGTCCCAAATAGTGAAAAGAACAATCGCCATATCGCTGCTGCTGCTCCATTTGTTTAGCCTGTACGGAAACTTTGTGGCGTACGCCTATTGTGTTTTCAAGTCCGACCGGTTTTTTGAAGCGCAGATCAGCAAGGATAAATATAAACTGGACGACCTGGTAGAGGTAAAACTTCCGGAAAAAATGCCGGGCATCCAGGATTGGAAAGGTTATCTATCTATCAGCGGGGAGTTGCAATTGGAAAACGGCAGCTACAATTATGTAAAACTGAAAATGACCCGGGATACTATTTTCCTGATGTGCATACCTAATTACAAGACGACGAAGCTGTGTCAGCAAAACATTATAGATGCCCGCAGTCTTAAAGATGTTCCGTTTAATAAAAAGGAGCACGTTCCGTTTACAAAAACTAACAATATAGGCATTTACAATTATCAGGCATTGCAGTACACGTTCGTTACACCGGCTGCTATTTTCAAACTGGCCATTAGTCGTTCCGTCACCGGCGTTATTAAATACGCCATCCCCAGTCCGTCGCAACCACCGGACGCATCAAATAGCCTTTCCTGATTTAATTTTTCGAGGACGAGGTTCAACAAATGCCTTTCTGAACGCGGGTTGGATCATCCTGTTGGTGATCGTGTTTCGCAATCACTTAACCGTGCTTACCCGGCATGTTGTTTTGCAGCGTATGGCGAAAATTTACAATTGACTAATTTATTAACGGCGACGCTGCGTGGCGCCCGGAATAGGTCGGCTATTTGGGCTGGTACTTAAGTGGTGACACTGCCGGAATACAATTAAAACTTATACCAATGAAATTTAAAAGACAATACTTAATAATTGGAGGCGCAATTATTTTGCTGCTCACGTGTGGCTTAGTGGCCGAGTACCATCAGTCATCCCACGAAGCAATGATAGCGTTACTTAGCGACATGAATAAAAGAAATAACAGCCTGGGCAACGGATTTAACCCCGAGGTGAAGCTGGCACATGTCGATTCGCTGCTTAAAATAAAAGACAATGAGCATGATCCGGGTCTCCTTAATGCGAAAGCAGCCTTGTCCCTTAAAGTAGGTAAGGAGGAAGAGTCCGTAGCAACTTACAAGGATTTACTCACGCGGGTCGACTATATGTCAATGGAGCGGACCATGCCCGACGTGGCTATCGCCTACATGCGTTTGGGCGAACGAAACAATTGCATGCTCAATCACAATGGTTCTTCCTGCATATTCCCGATAAAAGATGGGGGTGTGCATAAAATTCAAACAGGGTCAAAAAAAGCGATCGAAGTGTATGAAGGCATACTGACGGCCCATCCTGAAGACCTGGAGTCAAAATGGCTCCTAAACATCGCATTTATGACCCTGGGGCAATATCCGAAAGGTGTCCCGCAGCAGTTCCTGATACCGGGTTTGGATTCCGATACCGCGTATAAGGTAAAACCATTTACCGACATGGCTGCAGGCCTGGGCCTCGACATTAATGGCAGGGCAGGCGGCGTAATTGTCGACGATTTTAACAATGACGGTTACCTCGATATTGTGACGTCGGGATGGGGCCTTGATGATCCCATGCATTATTTTCAAAACAACAAGGACGGCACCTTCACCGACCGTACGGAACAAAGTGGCCTGAATGGGATAACCGGGGGTTTAAACATTCAGCAGGTGGACTATAATAACGATGGCAACCTTGATATCTTCGTGTTACGAGGGGCATGGAACCAGGATGGCTTCGGAAACCAACCCAGTTCCCTGTTACGCAACAATGGAGATGGCACCTTTACCGACGTAACCATCCCAAGCGGCCTGCTTTTTTTTCAACCTACCCAAACAGCGGTTTGGGCCGATTTTAATAACGACGGATGGTTGGATGTATTTGTCGGAACAGAGGACTCCGGGGGGCACGATACCGGCGGTACACACACTTGCATGTTGTACATGAACAATCATGATGGCACGTTCACCAATGTTGCCGTGGAGGCGCATTGTGATATTACTGACTTTGTAAAGGGGGTAGCTTCCGCTGACTATAATAACGACGGCTGGCCGGATATCTTTATATCCACCATGAGCGGCAAAAAGTACCTATTAAAAAACAAAGCTAAACCCGGCGCTACGCCTGATTTTGAAGATGTTACCGCCAAATCGGGAATCGACAATAACAGGGAAAGAACATTCACTACCTGGTTTTTTGATTATAACAACGACGGGTGGCCGGATATCATGGTAGCGGATTATAACTTCGGCAGGTCACTGGCGTATTACGCCGGCGCCGAAGGAATGAAACGACCGGTGCCGAACGCAGGAAATATATTCCTTTACCGCAATAACCGTGATGGAACTTTTACCAACGTAACCAAAGAAGCTGGGCTGGATAAGGTAGTTTATAGTATGGGGGCCAATTTTGGGGACATTGATAACGATGGCTGGCCTGATATGTATTTTGGTACGGGCAATCCCGATTTCAAGTCGCTGGTGCCCAACAAACTATTTAAGAACATCGACGGAAAACGATTTGCCGATGTAACCACCTCTTCCCGTACCGGTAATTTGCAAAAAGGACATGGCGTGGCCTTTGCCGACATAAGGAATACCGGTATCCAGGACATATTTATTGAAATGGGCGGCGCATATAGGGGGGATTCCTATACCAGTTCGCTGTACGTGAACCCGGGGCAGGGAAATAACAATTGGATAGGTTTAAAGCTGGAAGGGGTAAAAGCGAACAAAGCTGCGATAGGCAGCCGGATAAAAGTTACGTTTACCGAAAATGGCGTACAACGGAGTGTTTACAAGGATGTGAATTCGGGAGGCAGTTTCGGGTCTTCGCCCTTGCGGCAGGAAATAGGCATCGGCCAGGCAAAATCAATTGACGAGATCGAAATAAAGTGGGCGGGCAGCGGAACTGTTCAATACTTCAAAAACATTGCGCCGAACCGGTTTCTGCATATTACTGAAGGTAACCAGCAGCCTGAGATTATTCACCTGGCCAAATTAACCTATAAACAAAAACCAAAAGCCCCGATGAGTATGCCGATGATGACGGGAACAAATTAAAACAATGTTTAGAGACCGGTGTTGTTTACAATAAAACCGATATCTTTTTGTGTTTTTATTATTCAGTTCGGTTAAATACATAAATTAACTACCTTTGTATCAGACAATCAATTTAATTAAAATATTATGAAAAGAGTTCTGTTAATATGCTGTTTGCTTACTGCGTTTGCAACAGCAGGCTATAGCCAAACTTCAAATCCTGCTACTGCCGATCCGGCTGCAAAAGCAAGATTGTTACAAAAAGACTTGAAACTCACCGATTACCAAACAGGATACATCACTGCTGTTTACCAGGAGTCGGCCGAAAAATTCGATAAAATAAAAAAGGAAGAGAACGGCAACACGAATAAAATGATAGTTGCAGTGCGACCACTTCGTACTGCTACAATTAAAAAGATTGAAAGTATATTGACCGCTGCTGAGGTTACCCAATTTGACAAGCTGGTACAGGAAAACAAGGGGGGCACCAGCAATGGCTGGAGTGACGGCTGGACCAGTACAGATGAAAGTAAATAAGCTTGAAGGAATAATTTAAATAAAAAATGCCGCTTTATGCGGCATTTTTTATTTAGTTGTTTTTTATAACGCGCCCGGACCCGGGGCAGGATGCACTCAATTTTTACATTGCTTAACTAATCTCCCACCTCTAATCGCTGGACAATCCCTCTATACCAATTTACCCAACGCCTCCCCAATCCTCTTGCAGGCTTCAATCAGTTTATCCTCAGCGGCCGCATAAGAAATGCGAATCGACTTCCTGTCGCCGAACGAATCGCCGCCGACGGTTGCAACGTGGCCCTCCTCCAGCAAATAAATGGCCAACTCATCAGCATCGTTTACAGTTACGCCATTATAACTCTTGCCAAAAAACGAGGTTACATCCGGGAAAAAGTAAAAAGCGCCTTCGGGCAGGTTAACTTTTACACCGGGAATTTCTTTTAATAAACCATACACCAGGTCGCGGCGTTTCTTAAATTCGGCACGCATCTGCAAAACGGTATCCAAACCACCTTCCAGTGCGGCAACACCGGCCTTTTGTGTAATTGAACAAGTGCCGGAAGTGATCTGTCCCTGCATTTTGTCACACGCGGCAGCAATTTCTTTGTTCGACGCGGTATATCCGATACGCCAGCCGGTCATTGCAAAGGCTTTTGAAAAGCCGTTGATAATGATCACGCGGTCTTTGATACTATCGAACTGGGCAATTGATTCATGCTTGTCCACGAAGTTGATGTGCTCATATATTTCGTCGGACAGGATATAAACATTTGGATGTTTTTCGAACACTTTAGCCAAACCCTCCAGTTCTGCCTTGCTGTAAACGCTGCCGGTCGGGTTGCATGGCGAGGAGAACATAAACAGCTTGGTTTTTGGCGTAATGGCCGCTTCCAGCTGTTGAGGTGTGATCTTAAAGTCCTGCTTAACAGGCGCGTCGATAAAAACGCTTACACCTTCTGCAAGTTTAACCACTTCCGAGTAGGATACCCAGTAGGGCGTAGGAATGATCACTTCCTCGCCGGGGTTTACCAGGCAAAGCACAGCATTCGCGATAGCTTGCTTAGCGCCGGTTGAAACTACGACCTGGCTGAAATCATAATCCAGGTTGTTTTCGGTTTTTAATTTGACAGCAACGGCTTTACGGAGTTCAGGATAACCGGAAACAGGTGTATAGTAAGTGAAATTTTTATCCATCGCCTGTTTGGCAGCTTCCTTGATGTGATCGGGTGTATGAAAATCGGGTTCGCCAAAACTCAGGCTGATCATGTCGACGCCTTTGGCAGCCAGTTCGCGGCCAAGTTTGGCCATTTTTATGGTTGCCGATTCCGAAAGGTTATTGATCCTGTCGCTTAATACTGTCATTTTTTGTTTGATTTATTTGCGGCGCAAATATAGAAAAGTTCAAAATGCAGTTGTTGAATTAATAATGAATTTTCAATTTTTTAGGAATTTGTTAACAAGGAGCCTATATTGATATTAAATGCTAAAAACGGATGGTATTTAAGGGGTTAAATTAGGATAATTTGAAGACTTGGCCTGTGAGTTGTTTTTCGCCAGGTGTGTACGATCAAATTTTTTCAACGTCAGTTAACTTTGATTTCTCAAATGTCAAACAACGTTTGAAGGTAATCGCCAGGGACCACATCCATATTTGCGGTGGATTGGCCCCGACCCTAAATTATCGGGTGCGCACTGATTAGTACTGCCAAAAGCTTGGCTGCACATTTGTCCCGCGCAAAGTACAATCCGCGCAGGCCCTGGTCGTAGCAGTATATCCAAGAGGCGGCAGGTTCACCGGACCTATTGCATCGATCGGGATAAGCGGTTCCTGATCGTGCCCTATCAGGTAGTTGATATAAGCATTTACCTGGTTTGTGACGGAACCGTTGTTATTAACAAAATTATAATAGCAACAGGGTTGTTTGGGGTTAAATGCCAGCACACATCCCGGCGGGTCATAAGTAACCTGCCATCCGGGCAACACACGACTGCTGATAAATATCCTTTGCGTGGTAACAGCGCCTACCGATACATAGCCGATAACCGCCTGGGATGGATTGGTAACACAGTGCAAGTTGCCGTTAATTTGAGAGGGCAGGGGATCGAATATACTGCCCAGATCCTCTGAGTTTTCTTTCATGTTTTGATAAAAAGTGTAGGCATCAGCTGTCAATGCATACTGTTTCACCAGTACACTGTATTCATTAGAAACTTTTTCTGACGATGACACCACCGAGGTAAGCAGTTGCTTATTGATGACCGCTTTAGCCAGTTTGGCAGTGCTTCCTAACAGGATGGTGCTGGACGTATCGCTGTCCCAGCACCTGGAAATGTTCTGTGTCTGTTGGTTGCGTACAAGCACAGTATCTCCGTTAGAGTAGTAGTTAGACTCAAATTGCGATTCAAAAATCCAGGTTTCGTCAAACTCCCATCTATAATATTTTACAGTGTTTGTCGGATCATGCGTGTTTACATATACATTCATGCCGGGGCCGCTTTCCAGCGTGCCTTTGGTATCCCAGGTAACGCTGTCAATAGGCGGGGCATTCAGTATACTCACATAGTCGGACGCAAAGACCTGACCGTTGGCTGTGGTAATCGTCAAGCGGCATTGATGGGTATTATCCAGGTTTAGCGGCCCGCAGGCATAAACCCCGTTTCCATGCTCTGTTAGGGGATAGGTTACCTGTTGATTGCTCTCCACGGCAACCGAGGCATGCAATTCGGGGTTGTTTGTATTTAGTGCTGCAAGATTTACGGTGCGGCTCAGGGTGATGAACGTTGAATCGGAGCCGGTGATCACGCCTTCCACAACAAGAATGCTTTGCGGCGACGCGATCGCCGGTGGATTATAAGGCTTGCGGCATGCACACACTGTCATGACAGCCAGCAGCCACCAAAAGGCATATTTTTTCTTCATAGCAAGGTATAATTCGGTTGAAGAATTGGTTCGGATTTAAATATACGATCATCAGGATAAAAAAGGCTACCCGTAATACAAAAAATACGTTTTTCGGGAGCCTTTTGCTTCAAGTCGATGTAACTGTCAACACCGGTGGCAAAGTGGAATACTTGTCGGCCGTTACACAGGGGGGTGCTCGCAGGCATTGCCGCGCTAACCATCGCGGTTAAATCTGCTTATAGCTTATTTATCCCAACCCTATCCACGACCTGCCGGCCGACCTTCAATTATCGGCTCCGGCTTCATCAGTAATGCCAAAAACCTGGCTCTACATTCGTTCCTCGCAAAGTACAATCCGCGCATGCTCTCGTTGTAGCTGTGTAGCCAAGGGGGGGCAGGTTCACCGGACCTATTGCATTGATCGGGATTAGCGGGTTCGTATCGCCCCCAATAAGGTAATTGATGTACTCATTTACCTGGTTTCCATACTTACTAATATAAGTGCAGCAAGCTTCACCATCAAATGCCAGCACACACCCCGGTGGGTCAGGAGTGGTTTGCCATCCCGGCAGGTTCCTTACAAATATTCTTTGCGTAGTAACAGCGCCTATGGATACATAGCCAATAACGGCTTGGGAAGGATTGGTCACGCAGTGCAAATTGCCGTTAATTTGAGAGGGCTGGGCATCGAATATACTACCAAGCTGCTCGGTGTTAGTTTTCATGTTTTGATAAAAAATGTAAGCGTCGGCTGTCAATGCATATTGTTTTACCAGTACACTGTATTCAGTCGAGACCTTTTCAGACGTTGAAGGCACCGAGGTAAGCAGTTGCCGGCTGATAACCGCTTTAGACAGTTTGGCGGTGCTGCCTAACGAGATGGTGCTGGATGTATCGCTGTCCCAGCAATTGGTAATGTTTTGTGTCTGCAGGTTGCGGACAAGTACCGTATCACCGTTCGAATAGTAGTCCGAACCAAATTGAGCGGTAAAAAGCCATGTTTCCTGGTACTCCCATCTGAAATATTTAACAGTATTTGTGGGGTCATGCGTGTTTACATATACGTTTAAGCCGGCGCCCTGCAATGTGCCTTTCGTATCCCACGTAACGCTGTCAATTGGCGGGGCGTTTAGCGTGCTCACATAATCTGATACATAGAGCTGGCCGCCGGCGGTAGTGATTGTTAAACGGTATTGATGCGTATTATCCAGGTTTAGCGGCCCGCAGGCATAAATACCGTTTCCAAGCTCGGTTAGGGGATAACTTATGCTTTGATTGCTCTCCACGGCAACCGAGGCATGCAATTCGGGGTTGTTTGTATTTAGTGCAGCAAGATTTACGGCGCGGCTAAGGGTGATGAACGTTGAATCGGAGCCCGTGATCGCTCCTTCCACAACAAGAATGCTTTGCGGCGCTGCCATCGCCGGTGGGTTATAAGGCTTGCGGCACGCGCACATGGTTGTTACAGCCAGTAGCAACGAAAAGGCATATTTTTTCTTCATAGCAAGGTATAATTCGGGTGAAGAATTGGTTCGGATTTAAATATACGATCATCAGGAAAAAAAACTACCCGCAATTCAAAAAATACGTTTTTCGGCAGCCTTTTGCATCAAGTCGATATAACTATCAACACCCGCACTGATTTCCCCAACTATTTATAAATTTGGCGCAAATACCTGCATTTTGAAGGAACAAAAAAGGATCATACTTTTCGCGCTGATCATGGGCTTTGTCCTGATGCTGGCCAAATTCGGTGCATACTTTCTCACTTCATCCAATTTTGTTTTAACCGATGCCGCCGAAAGCATTGTGAACGTGCTGGCAAGCTCATTCGCATTCTTTAGCATCTACCTGGCCGCCATGCCCCGCGACGAAAATCACCCCTATGGCCACGGCAAAGTGGAATACCTGTCGGCCTTTATAGAAGGCGCGCTTATCGGCATTGCTGCACTCACCATCCTGGTTAAATCGGTTTACAGTTTATTTTATCCCAACCCCATTCACGACCTGCTGGTGGGTGCAGCCATCATCGGTGCTACCGGCATTGCAAACGGCATTATGGGCTGGTACATGATCCGAAAGGGGAAAAGCCTGCCATCGGTCACCATTGATGCAGACGGCCGTCACCTGTTAACCGATATGATAACCAGCGTGGGCCTGGTTGCCGGCCTGGTGCTGATTGTGCTGACAAATATAGTCTGGCTCGACAGTGCACTATCCATCGTTGTGGGCCTTTATATCCTGTACAGCGGTTACAAGCTCATACGTAAGTCGGTATCAGTGCTGATGGACGAGGCGGACTTTAACGTGGTGACCGAGGTAATCGATATTCTGAACAAACAACGGCGTGATTCCTGGATCGATATCCACAACTTCAGGGCACAGAAATACGGGAATGATCTGCACATCGATTGCCACCTTACTCTGCCCAACTACTTTGACCTGGTAAAGGTGCACGAAGAGGTAAAGTTAGTTGACCAGCTGGTAAATGCCAAGGTTACTAAAACGGAGTTTTTTATCCATACCGACCCATGCATTCCGCAATGCTGCCACTATTGCAGCATGCCCAATTGCCCCATACGGTCGGAAGCCAAAACGGAAGACATTGCCTGGACGCTGGAAAAGATCATCCGCAATAAAAAACACTATGAATAATGTATCCATTTAACGTAAGGGTTTACGGTTTACTGATAAACGATCACCAGGAAGTGCTGATAAGCGATGAGCAGGAATACGGCGTCCGTTTTACCAAGTTCCCCGGCGGCGGCCTCGAATATGGGGAAGGCCTGGTCGACGGCTTGAAGCGGGAATTTATGGAAGAATGCAATGCGGCTGTTGAAGTGATCAGCCATTTTTACACGACGGACTTTTTTGTAAAATCGGCCTTTAACGATTCACAGGTGATCAGTGTTTACTACCTGGTAAAAAATATCCAACCTTTGAACCTTAATTTTAAAACCATGGTTTTTGACTTTGACGGCGAAGGAGATGTACTTCAATCCTTCAGGTGGGTGAAACTTGATAACCTTAAACACGAAGAATTACTGTTCCCGACGGATCAGCATGTTGCCAAACTTTTAATGAATAATAAATGGGACTGACGGAGCGAGATTTGGAGGTAATATGGCATCCGTATACCCAAATGAAAACGGCCCTGCCGCCGGTACCCATTGTCCGGGGCGAAGGAGCATTACTTTTTGGCGAAGACGGCAAGGAGTATATCGACGCCGTTTCATCATGGTGGGTGAACATTCACGGGCATGCCCATCCATACATCGCAAAAAAAGTTTCAGAACAATTATTTAAGCTGGAGCATGTGATATTTGCCGGCTTTACCCACGAAGGCGCTGTTGAGTTGGGTGAACGATTGATTGAAATCCTTCCGGCTAACCAGCGAAAGGTATTCTACTCAGATAATGGTTCAACCGCCGTTGAGGTCGCCATAAAAATGTGCCTCCAGTACTGGCACAATAAGGGCGAAAACCGCACAAAAATTATCGCCTTCAAGAATGCCTACCACGGCGATACCTTCGGGGCAATGGCCGTGAGCGGGCGGAGTGCCTTCACCGCGGCATTTGATCAGTTGCTGTTCGAAGTCGAATTTGTCGACCTGCCCACTGAAAGCAATATTCAAAATCTCAAATCTCAAATCTCAAATCTCAAATCTAAGCCTGCTTGTTTCATTTTTGAGCCTTTGGTCCAGGGCGCAAGCGGTATGCTGATGTATGAGGCCGAATATTTAAACGAGCTGATGGCCCACTGTTGCGGGGAAGGTATTTTAATGATCGCTGACGAAGTGTTCACCGGCTTCGGCCGAACAGGAAAACCTTTCGCTTGTTACCATGTACAGGAGCAGCCGGACGTAATGTGCTTTTCGAAAGGCCTTACAGGAGGAACCATGGCCCTTGGCCTTACTACCTGCACAAAAGCCATTTACGACGCCTTTTTATCCGATGATCGTTTGAAGACGCTTTTCCACGGGCATTCGTTCACAGCCAACCCGGTTGCCTGCGCGGCGGCGCTCGCCAGCCTCGATATTTTCCTCGAGCCTTCAACGGCGAACAATATCACCAGGATCGCGAATAAGCACCGGGCATTTGGCGAGCGGATCAAACATCATCCCAAAGTTAAAACAACCCGCCAGACCGGTACCATATTCGCACTGGAATGGGAAACAGAAAGCGACACTTCCTATTTTAATTCGCTACGCGACACCCTTTACAAATATTTTTTGGCAGCCGGCATTATTTTGAGGCCGCTGGGAAACATAATTTACATTTTACCCCCATATTGCATTAGCAACGAACAGCTGGACTACATTTACGGCAAAATTGAAGAAGCGTTGAATGTTATTTGATGCTTGTATTGTGTGATTGCTGTATTGTATGCTATTGTTTTATTGTTGACTGATGGACATTACTGATATACTACCGCTGCTTATAGAAGATAACCGTTTGCATGCCAGGTTTTTAAACACGTTGAGCTTAATGGAAAATACCGGCGCGAGAAAAATTTCCGCTTGCGAGGATCCCCTAACCGTTACTTATATTGTCCTGAAGCACGCCGCCGAGGAACATCGGCACGCCTTTTACCTGAAGAAGCAAATAGAAAAAACGAGCGAAGACTGTCCCACTTATGAGCCGTCTTATTTGCTGGCATCACAGGCAAGCAGGCATTACCTCAACCAACTGGATATTGACGTATGCCGTTATTTGAAACGTGAGCTTGGATTAACGGGCAAGGAGCTGAGATTTGCCGCATATCTGCTGGTAACCTACGCGATTGAAATGCGGGCAGACGAGCTGTACCCGGTTTACCAGCAAGCATTGGAAAATGCAGGAAGCAGGGTGAATGTAAAATCGATTATTTTAGAGGAGGAAGGACACCTGGAGGAAATGCTGAACCAGCTTAAAACGTTTTCGCCCGATTGGGAAACCTATGCAAAAAAAGCAGTGGAATTTGAAAGCTATTTATTCTCAGATTGGATCGGCGCTTTATATGAAAGTTTGCAGTAAGCAAACTGCATACCGCTTACTGCAAACTGTCGGGTGCTTTATGTGAAAGCATGCAGTAAGCAATTCTCACTGCCTACTGCCCACTGCAAACCGCTCACTGCCAACTCAATTTCCCCCGCCGCTCATCGCCTTCAGGTCGTCCAGCGTCATTTTGTCATAGTCGGCTGAAACTGCGAATGTTCCTGCCGGTGCCTTGGTATCGGTTATTGCCGTTATGGTAATGGTTGATTCCTGTCCCTGGTTGAACGAGGTGTACTGGATAGGTATACCACCGATGCCGGGGTAATATTCATCGGCGACGCCCGCAGGCAAGGTAACATCGCTGGTTATCCACACATCATAACTTTTGTTGGTCTTTGTATCAGTAGCAACTACCTTTTTGCAGTTAAAGCCCGATATCACCTTGGTATCTGCAGCTGGCGCATAGGTAAATTTTGGTATCTCATTTTTCGCCTGTTCTATATCATCGGGGCTGGCAAGGCCGGCTTTTTTCATCGAGGCAACCGGCACATCAACAAGCACCACCATATAGCTGAATTGATTGTTCCGCAGAACCTTGATCGTAGCAGGGCCCGCCGTAAAACTAACGGCCGATGAGTCGGGTGTAAAATAATCCTTCATTTCAACTGCCTGACCCCGCATTTCACCGCTCATGGTGATAGTTCCCGAAGTGAAGGATTTTTGTGCACTGGCACTAAAAGTGGTTGCTGCAAGCACTATGCCCAGCGCAACATTTAAGAATTTAATATTCATAAATTGAGTTTATAGTATACAAAAATTGGTTTTTGTTAGCTGTACACAAATTTTATCATTTTTAATTAGATACCCAAACAAATGATTTGTTACGTTTTAATATTTTGCAATATATATTTTTTGGCAATTGTTTCTGCCAGTTTTCAATAGATTTATCGGAGTTAGTGCCATCGATGATCAAGTTTTGATAATTAAAATTGCTGGCAAGCACGTCAAGCCCGACATCCGGGTTTCCGGTAAGGTAAAGATAACTAAACTGAGGTTTTGGAACCAGCGCATTTTGCTGCAATGTTCCATTAAATATAAAAACCGGAGTGCACAGAAAGCTTACCAGGCCATATCTCTTTTTAAGCCAGGGTGAGCTTATTCCCTGCCCGGGGTTATAAACCATGGTTTGGTTTACCTGGCAGCTATCCAGGTAAGGCTGAATGGAATACAGGTAATCCCGGTCGGTTTGCTTTAGGTCTGACAGGACAATCGCTTCATTTCCATTTTTAAATACGATGCCGGTATGTTTTTTTAAATTAAGCCAGGCGATACTTTTGGTATTTGCCTGGTTTATTCGTTTTATGCTGACACTGCTGCAAAGCAGAAGGCAGGCTGATAAGCACAGGATGAGCTGCCAGCTTTTTTTGTAATGCGAAAAAAAGAAAAGACCTAAGATTCCTATAAACAACAATAAACATTCGGGCATGGTGATCCAAACTTTGTTAATGCTCCCTATCGGCAGGCGGTTGATAAGAGCAAGCCCATTGGTCATCACGAACGCCGTTTTTTCGAGGATGAAAGCAAGGGAAACCGAAATCACCGGTATTTGCGGCAATAACAGGTAAAGAATACCGGTATACATGAGGACAGCAGCCGGTACAATGATCAACAGGTTACTCAATAAAAAATAAATGGGCAGCTGGTGAAAGTAAAACGCGCAAAGCGGCAAGATGATCAGCTGCGCTGCGATAGACAGCGAACACAAGGCCCAAAGCTTATCCGCCCATTTATTTTTAAACCGGAACCAACGGTAAACCATCGGCTGAAATAAAATAAGGCCCGAAACCGCGATAAAGGAAAGCTGGAATCCTGGCTCCGCAATGGAAAATGGGTCATAGATCAACAGCAAAAATGCTGCTATGGCCAAAATATTAAGGGAATTGATATACCGGCTGAACGTTTTGCCGATCACAACGAGGCTCACCATCAGTGATGCCCGGCAAACCGACATGGAAAAGCCTGTCAGCAGGGCGTAATACCAAAGCACGGCGATAATAATCACGGCCCTTACAAGCTTCCCGTATTTGCGCCTTTCTAAAAACGACAGTGCGAAAGATAGTAGCAGGTAGATAATGGCGACTTGCGAGCCGGAAACGGAAAGCACGTACAGGGCCCCTGTCCTTGCGTAAGTATCCCTGACATCCTCACTCAAACCAGCCCTGTAGCCAAGCAGGAGGGAAGAAACGACTTCGAGGGCAGTTGTATCGCGGACGTTCGTTTTTAGCTTCGCAATCAGTTGCTGCCTCAGGCGCAACGAATGATAGATCAAGGGATTGCCATTACCCTGGTCAACTACAGCGTATTGTTTGGGATAGAGGAACTCCTGGTAATAAATATTTTTACCGGCCAAATAAGCTTTATAATTAAATTCCGCGGGATTAAACGGCGGATCGACCGGGCTATATTTTGCCGGGATCAGTAGCTCGTCGCCGTAATACAGGTTTTTGGCGGACGTGTCCTTTAGCATCACCATCAGCGTTCCGCCTACCGGTAATTTTTTACTGCTGTCGATGGCGGCTTCAACATTTGCCGTAAACCTCAGAAAGCCGTTTTTAAGAACCGGCTCATTACCAATGCGTATGCCAAGGTATTGTGCTTTCGCTTTAGAGAAATGATCTTTCTGATTAACTTCCCTATGATTAATAGCTGATATACACCCAAATAAAAATAACAGCAGATGCATTAGTGCGCCACCAACCCACTGGTATTTGTACAAATGCAAACGCCGGTAGGCTATATTGAGGATGATAAAAACGAGGCTTGTGATGAGGAATGCGATCAATACCAAATTGATATCGCGATCCGGAAACAGGTTCAACGCGGCAACTATGCCCAATGCAAAGGGCACAAATAAGGTAACTGCGGGTATTTCGCCTTTATGGGCAGGTATCATCGACGGGTGAAAGGACATAGGTTATGCCCCGCACTAAAGGTAAGTTTTTTACCTCCAATTACAATTCAATGGTTTTACGTAGAGACGCAATACTTTGCGTCTCCGCGTCTCCGACTCACAATTACAATTGCTCGCCCACCTCAACGAGAAATTTTTTGAGGTTTTCCAGCGCGCTGATAACCCTCATCGTATCCTTGCTGGTATTTTTATTGGCTTTCAGGTACTCCTTTGCGCCATTTAACGTATAGCCTTTTTCTTTGATGAGGTGGAAGATCAGCTTTAGGTTTTCAATGTCTTCAGGGGTGAAGTAACGATTGCCTTTTTTATTCTTTTTGGGATGCAGAATATCAAACTCTTTTTCGTAGAACCGTATAAGCGATTGGTTTACATCAAATAGGATGGCAACCTCGCCCATGGTATAATACATCTTGTTGACTTCCCGTTCTTTATATGGCATACGCAAATGTAATACTTTAGTCGGGAAGTCCGCAAGTCCGCAAGTCGGAAAGTCCGAAAGATTGTTTTTTTCTTTAGTCGGGAAAGTCGGTAATTTACTCCTCAAGTCATACCGTCCGCTGGCTAGCGGATCGGCGCCCGTCTGTCATTGCGAATGGTATAGTTCAGGAACTCTAAAGATAGAATGACATCTTTTTATCCCTCCAACTGCTTTGTCATCTCGACGTAGGAGAGATCTTATACACCATACAGGCGGACTATGCTCGCGGTACTATCAGGCGTATAAGATTTTTCGCTTCGCTCGAGAGATAGTTTCTCTCTCGTCCCTCGGTCGGAATGACAAACTATAATTATTTCGCTTCTTGGCTTCCAACTTCCCAACTTCCGGACTTTCCGACTTTCGGACTTTCGGACTTTCCGACTTTCCAACTTCCGGACTTTCCGACTTTCCGACTAATACTTACCTTTGCACCCTATGACCGCTCCCGAAATACGCCAGGCTTTCTTTGATTTTTTTATATCGAAGGGCCATGTGATTGTGCCATCTGCACCCATTGTAATAAAAAACGACCCCACCCTGATGTTCACCAATGCGGGGATGAATCAGTTTAAATCCATTTTTTTAGGTGAGGAAGTGGCCAAATATCCACGTGTGGCCGATACGCAGCGCGTGCTGCGCGTTTCGGGAAAGCATAACGACCTGGAAGAGGTGGGTATCGATACCTATCACCATACCATGTTCGAGATGCTGGGCAACTGGAGCTTTGGCGACTACTTTAAAAAAGAAGCCATCGCCTGGAGCTGGGAACTGCTTACTGACGTTTATAAGTTGGACAAGGATCGCCTTTATGTAACCTATTTTGAAGGAGACGAAAAAGAGGGGCTGCCCGCCGATACCGAAGCCCATGACCTGTGGCGGCAATTCCTGCCCGAAAGCCATGTTTTACCCGGCAGCAAGAAAGACAATTTCTGGGAAATGGGCGAAACCGGTCCCTGCGGGCCTTGTTCCGAGGTGCACTATGATAACCGGGAAGAAGGTGAAAGGTTAAAGGTGAAAGGTGAAAGGCTTGTTAATAACGACGATGACCAGGTTATCGAGATTTGGAACGATGTATTTATCCAGTTTAACCGCCTGAAGGACGGGTCGCTGCAACCGTTGCCTGCCAGGCACGTGGATACCGGGATGGGTTTTGAGCGGCTGGTTCGTTCGCTGCAGGGCAAAAAATCCAATTACGACACCGATGTTTTCCAGCCATTGATCCAATTTATTGCTGAAAAGAGCGGTAAAAAATACAACAGCAGTGCCAAACCCGGCGATGCCGATTGGAATGAAGCCGTTGCCATGCGCGTATTAGCCGACCACGTGCGCGCCGTGAGCTTTACCATCGCCGACGGGCAATTGCCATCAAACAATAAAGCCGGCTATGTGATCCGCCGGATTTTGCGCCGGGGTGTCAGGTATGCTTATCAATATTTGGGATTTAAGGAGCCTTTTATCAATCAATTGGTTCCGTTGTTGGCCGAACAGTTTAGAGGGGTATTTGATGAGTTGTACAACCAAAAGGATTTTGTGCAGAAGGTAGTTTTTGAGGAGGAGGCATCGTTTTTAAGAACACTTCAAAACGGCCTTAATTTAATCAACGAACAAATCGCAACGATTGAAGTTGCTAAAAAGTCGGCAACGGACCCAGGGTCACATCGAATATTCGGCTCTGTAGCATTCGAGCTTTCGGATACCTATGGATTCCCAATAGATTTAACCGAACTCATTGCTAGAGAAAATGGCTTGACAGTAGATATGGAAGGCTTTAACCAAGCTCTTGCAGAACAAAAAATCCGTTCCCGTGCCGCCACAGCAATTGATACCGGCGACTGGGTAGTCCTAAAAGACGATGACATCGTCGAATTTACCGGCTATGATGAATTGGAAACGATCGCCCATATTGTTAAATACCGCAAGGTAACAGCCAAGGGAAAAGAGCAATATCAAATCGTTTTGGATAAAACACCTTTTTATGCCGAAAGCGGCGGACAGGTAGGAGATAAGGGCGAGCTAGTATTCCCAAATGGTGAAGTGATAGAAGTTACGGACACCAAAAAGGAAAACGGCCTGATCGTTCATTTTACCGATGAACTGCCCACCACGCCGGAGGATGCGCTAACGGCAATTGTGAATGCCGATCTAAGAAACAGCACAGAAAACAATCACAGCGCTACCCATTTACTACATGCTGCATTGAAACAGGTATTAGGCGCCCACGTAAATCAAAAAGGTTCGCTGGTGAATGCCGATTACCTGCGCTTCGATTTTTCGCATTTTTCCAAAGTAACGGATGATGAATTGGCCGAGGTTGAGGCGATTGTAAATGAGAAAGTCCGGGAAAATATATATTTGAAAGAAGAGCGCAATGTGCCTTACCAGCGGGCCATCAGCAGCGGGGTAACCGCGCTTTTTGGCGAAAAATACGGTGATTTTGTGCGGGTGATCACATTCGACGATGCCTATTCCAAAGAGCTTTGCGGCGGTACGCACATCAAAGCTACCGGGCAGATCGGTTTCTTTAAGATCGTGTCCGAAAGTGCGGTTGCTGCGGGTGTACGCCGTATCGAGGCCATTACGGGCATTGGCGCGGAGAATTTTATCAACGCGCAAACTAGGCAGTTGCACCAGCTGCGCGAATTGCTCAAAAACCCAAAGGATATCTCGAAAAGCGTCGAAAGCCTGATCGGGGAAAACACGCGCCTCAAAAAGGAAATAGAAAAATCGGTGCTGGAAAAATCGTCTGGCTTGAAAACAGAGTTGGCTAAAACAGCTGAAGAGATAAACGGCATTAGCTTCATTGCTCAAAAAGTGCAGCTGCCCAACGCTGATGCGGTTAAAAACCTGGCCTACCAGCTGAAGGATATTGTTCCCAACCTGTTCCTGGTACTGGGCGCCGAAATAGGGGATAAACCGTCCTTAACCGTAATGATATCCGAAAACCTGGTAAAAGAAAAAGGCCTGAATGCCGGTACCATCGTGCGCGAGCTGGCAAAAGAGATAAAAGGCGGAGGAGGCGGCCAGCCATTTTTTGCAACCGCCGGCGGAAGTGACCTATCCGGTTTGGATAAGGCATTGGAAAAGGCGAAGGGATTTGTATAATGTACCTCAGGTAAACTTTCGGAAAATTATAGATGGCATGACAAATTATTTCATCCTTCCAACCGTTTTTTGTCCTCTTTCACTATGGGCGGGCTCTTATACGCCCTGCCTGCAAACTATGCCCTCTTGAACATCGTGACAAAATTAAACGTCGGAAAAATCGTAATTCGTAAATCGTCATTCGTAACTCGAAATTAACCTTATATTTGGCCTCCAAAAAAGCCCTTTTTGCGGGGCTGGAATAATAAAATGACCACAACTGCCGCCGGAATAAGTGATCGATATGAGTTGATTGTAGGCTTAGAGGTACACGTCCAACTATCTACTTTAAGCAAGTCTTTTTCGTCGGATTCGGCTGCATTTGGCGGCGGACCTAATCAACATGTGAGCCCGGTGTCGCTGGGACACCCCGGCACGCTGCCCCGCATCAACAAAAAAATGGTGGAATATGCGGTTAAAATGGGCCTCGCCTGTAATTGTACCATCAACCTCAAAAACAGCTTTGCCCGCAAAAACTATTTTTACGCGGATTTACCCAAAGGCTACCAAATAACACAGGATCATGAACCGGTTTGTTTGGGTGGTTTTGTCCCGGTAAGGCTTGGCGATGGGTTGACTAAGAATATCACGTTGCATCACATCCATATGGAGGAGGATGCCGGCAAAAGCATGCACGACCAACACCACGCCGATTCGCTGATAGACCTGAACAGGGCGGGGGTGCCGCTGATAGAAGTTGTTACCGAACCTGATATGCGCAGCAGCGAGGAAGCCGGGCAGTTTTTGACGGAGTTGCGGAAGTTGGTACGTTATCTCGGCATCTGCGACGGAAACATGGAAGAAGGGAGCATGCGCTGCGATGCTAATATATCTGTCCGGTTAAAAGGACAAACTATTTACAATGACCGTTGCGAGGTGAAAAACCTGAACTCGATACGGAACCTGCAACGCGCTATTGAGCATGAGTTTGAACGGCAGGTGGGAATTATGGAAGGTGGTGGTTTTATAGAACAAAACACGCTTAACTTTAATGCCGAAACAGGCGAAACATCCGTGCTGCGGTCAAAAGAAATGGCGAACGATTACCGCTATTTCCCCGAGCCGGACTTAGTTCCATTAGTATTGACTAAAGAATATCTCGAGGAAATAAGGAGCAGACTTCCGGTGCTTCCTGCGGCATTGCATAAAAAATACACGGAGGTTTTAGGCCTGTCAGACTACGACGCGGGCGTGATCACGGCCGAAAAAGAGCTCGCCCAATATTTTGAGGAATTGATAAAAAACACCGATAATTACAAGGCAGCAGCTAACTGGCTGATGGGTCCGGTAAAATCGTACCTGAACGAATCGGGAGCATCTATTGGTGAATTTGAAATTGAGCCGGCAACGTTAGCGAGCCTGATCAAACTGATCGATTGCGGAAAGATCAACCATTCATTGGCCACGCAGAAACTTTTCCCCGCGCTGATTCGGCATAAGGGCAAAAACGTCGAGGAATTGGCTGCTCAATTAAATTTACTGATCAGCGCCGATGGGGACGGCTTGGATGAGTTTATCAGGGCGGCCCTGGCGAAATACCCGGACAAGGTAATAGAATACCAAAAAGGGAAAAAGGGCGTGATCGGGTTATTTATGGGCGAGATCATGAAAAGCTCAAAAGGCCGGATAGATCCGCAGAAGACAAATGAGTTGTTGATTAAGGAGTTGGAGGGGAGAGATTAGTGGTCAGAGGTTAGTGATCAGACGGTAGAGATTTGAGATATGATATCGATAGCTATCGGGCCGGATCTCAGGAGTTTGACCGAGGGCCAATTCGTGAAATTCGACTTAATTCGTGAAATTCGTGTCTATTTAATTGTATGAAAAGAAACTTAATATATTCCAGCATCATCGGGCTTGTGTTTTGCCTGTTTTCGTGCAAAGACAAAACCGCATTCACCATTTCGGGAACGATCACCAACCAGGGCAGCCTGAAGAAGGTTTTCCTGATTGAGGAAGATACCGCAGGCATTTCGGTTGTCGACTCGACCAATCTAAGCGACCAGGGAAAATTTGCGTTTAAGCGCAAGGCGCCTTACACCAACCTGTACCGCATCCGGGCCGGTGGAAACATGTTTGATTTGATCGCCAAAAACGGCGATGATATCACTTTCAGCACTAATTTAACCGACACCGCGCATATCTACCAGATCACCGGGTCCGACGAATCGGGAAAGATCCAGGAATTTAACAAGCTGAGTAATTATTATGTCAACATCAACACGCATATCGGCAATGAATATATAAGCAAGGCACAGGAGATTAAAAAAGGTCCGGATTCGGCCAGGAAAGTTGATTCCCTGGTAAAAATATTCCGGCCCTTATTGAAAAAGAATTTTGCGGACTATAGCGTAGCCGCGCTGAAGTTTATGAACGACAATAAAACGTCGCTGGCCAGCTTTTATGCCGCCTCCTCGCTTGACTCGATCACGTACGAATCCGAGTTGATCGCTTACGCCGAAGAAATTAAAAACTCCTTTAAAGGCAACCCAACCGTTCAGCGTTTTATCGATAGCAAGATGGCGGCAAAGCCAACTTCGGTAGGGCAAACAGCTCCTGACTTTACCATTGGCGGCCTGGATGGCAAGCCGATCAAATTGTCGGATTACCGCGGCAAGTACGTAATGCTTGATTTTTGGGCGTCCTGGTGCGGTCCGTGTCGCCAGGAAAACCCCAACGTGGTTAAGCAATATGCCAAATTCAAGCCACTGGGGCTTAATATTTTAGGTATATCGCTGGATGTGGATAAAGGGGCATGGCAGCAGGCCATAGATCACGATAAACTTTCCTGGACACATGGGTCAGACCTCAAGAACTTTGAGGGCCCGACAGAACGGCTCTACCATATCGAACAAATACCCTCTAATTTTATCCTAAATCCGCAAGGCGTCATCGTTGCCAAAAACATTACAGGCAGCGATCTTGAAGATTTTTTAAACAAAACATTTAGTAAGTCTCAATAAATCGTTAACATAAGGTAATATTTAACAATTTATTAATATTAAATTTACCATTTCGTTCTATTTCTGTTCTACTTTTATGCCAAAATTCAACCTGCATGAGCAACACCAGTAAACAGAAAATCCTTATTGTTGACGATGAACCGGATATTTTAGAGTTGATCGAGTATAACTTAAAGAAAGAAGGCTACCAGGTTTTTTTGGCAAAAAACGGCCAGGAAGCCGTTGCCGAAGCCAAAAAATCCCTCCCCGACCTGATCGTACTGGACATTATGATGCCAAAAATGGATGGCATAGAAGCCTGCCGCATTATGCGCACCATGCCCGAATTTAAGAATACCTTTATGGTATTTTTAACGGCCAGAAGCGAGGAATACAGCGAAATTGCGGGATTTAACGTGGGCGCCGACGATTATATTGCCAAACCGATAAAGCCCCGCGCCCTGGTAAGCCGGATCAACGCCATTTTACGCCGCAATGCCCCTGCCGAAGATCTTACCGAAAACAAGCTGGAAATTGGCGACCTGGTGATTGACCGCGAGGCCTATCTCGTTTACCAAAAAGATGTTAAGGTAGTATTGGCGAAAAAAGAATTTGAGCTTTTATACCTGCTGGCGTCAAAGCCCGGGAAGGTTTACACCCGCGAGGTGATCCTCAAAAATATTTGGGAAGACTCTGTAGTGGTGACCAACCGTACGATCGACGTGCACATCCGCAAGCTGCGCGAAAAGTTGGGCGATGACGTGGTGGCCACCGTCAAAGGCGTAGGTTACAAATTTGAAGGCTGATAAAGCATTGATAAAAAAAGGCGCCCGGTTAACGGGCGCCTTTTTTCATTTTTAGCGGGCGGATGCTGTTTTTGTTTTTGATGGTGCCTGCGCTTTTTTCGCGGCAGGCTTAGCGGCAGTAGTGGTTTTTTTGGCAGTTGGGGTTGATTTGGCTTTGGCCTCCATGGCTTTTACCTTATCGCCGGCCTTGTGCTTAATGTCGGCAGCCTCTGTTTT
>JABDGE010000001.1:87782-98625 GCA_013286235.1 Bacteroidota bacterium | reverse complement strand
TGACCGGGATGGATTCTTATTTGTGGATAACCGGGCGCATCATTATTTTTTGATCACCTTGTCGGAGCTGAAACCCGTTAAAGTGAAAGCAAGCGACCATGCGTACTTCCTCGCCGGAATTTATAAAAGGAGGGGATACGGCGTTTTTAAAATATTTAACTGGTCGGGCAAGGCTTTAACAAATATCTTTCAGTCGCCTGATTTTGTCAGCAACTCATCGTTAGACTGTATCACCTACCGGCACGACGACCTTAAATTTGAAAATACCGACCGGAACGCCGATGGCTACCTTGACTTATACTTTCATGGGATAGCCAACTATTATTGCAATGGCGGGGAGAATTCAGGCCGGTTAGACCGGAAACCCCGCCGGAGCAAGCCCATTGCCTTTACTTATTATTTTGACCCGATAAAAAAAACGTGGAGCAAAAAATAGTTCTTTGGGAAGGCTAAAATAAAAGGCTTTATGTTTCGACTAAAGCAGCTCTTAGAAGTGCATTTTAACCACAGGAGAGCACTGAGAATGCACAGAGAACACAGAGAGGCTTATGTTTCGGCTAAAATAACGAAGAGAAAATCAATTAATTTTAACCACAGAGAGCTTGGAGAATGCACAAAGAGCGCAGCAGCCAAAGATAAATTGACAGACTATAAAGACTTGGTTATATGGAAGCGCAGGGAATTACTTCGGTTTGCCGGGGTTAATTGACGTAATTTTGGTTGAACCGATGGTGCAGTGATTGGATAGTTTGTTACCTGCCAGCGGGGCTTGCACAGTTTATTACTCCATAAGGAGTCCTTTGGACCTGTCGGCGGGGTACCTGTTGAGCGCCGGGTCATTGTACAGCCCCCGACCAGGCGGCTCGAAATGATCAAGGAGTCATTTATAGCCAGGCGTCTTAACCTGACGCCTGAACAGTCAAGGGCCTTCTGGCCCTTGTACAGGCGATATGTGCAGGACCAGACCGCTGTCAGAATAGCAAAACGCGAAAATCTGTCTATGCCCACACCAAACGGGTCGCAGCAGGCGGTAAACGAATTGCAGTACGAAACCGAGTTGGTAAACATCCGGAAACAGTACCTAAGCGAGTTTATGAAAATATTGCCGCCCGAAAAGGTAAGCTTGCTGTACAAAAGCGAACGCGATTTTAACGACGAAGTAGTAAGGCAGCTAAGTGAACGCGGCGTCGCTCCGGCAAATTGATCAGTTGTCTGAACTAAGATTTTTAGGATTTAAGGATTTTAAGATTGCGGGGCAAATTCTGCAATCAATAAAATCCTATAAATCGTGCTAACTTTGTGCATGTTTAGAGCTTCCCGCTACGCGATCAAATCCTGCAATCCTCGTATCCTATAAATCTTAGTCATGACACTGCGCGAATTATTCCTGCTCAATAACGCACAAACCACTGACTTCCCCCTGTTACTCGAGTTTGAACGGGCTGCCGGCGTTTATATGTATGACAGCCAGGGTCGTGCCTATATCGACCTGATATCAGGCATCGGCGTAAGCAACCTGGGCCACAGCCACCCGCAGGTGATCGCAGCTTTAAAAAACCAGGTGGATAAGTATATGCACCTGATGGTTTATGGCGAGTACGTGCAAACCCCGCAGGTCCGGTTCGCTGAAAAACTACTGTCCCTGCTGCCCGAAAACCTGCAATCGGTATATTTTACCAATTCGGGAGCCGAAGCGGTGGAAGGCGCATTAAAATTGGCAAAAAGGTTTACCGGCAGGGCACAGATCATCGCATTTAAAAATGCCTATCATGGCAGCACCCATGGCGCCTTAAGTGTAATGGGAAATGAAGAATTTAAGCAAGCTTACCGCCCGTTGCTGCCCGGAATAAGTTTTATCAGCTTTAATGATTCAAGCCACCTTGACCATATAACCACGATAACGGCTGCCGTTATCGTGGAAACCATCCAGGGGGAAGCCGGCGTAAGAGTGCCCGATGTGGCCTATATGCAGGCCCTGCGGCAGCGCTGCACGGACACAGGAGCGCTGCTAATATTGGACGAGATACAAGCCGCTTTTGGCCGCACGGGGCGTTTGTTCGCCTTTGAACATTTTGGTATACAGCCTGACATCCTTTTGTTAGCCAAAGCCATGGGTGGTGGAATGCCGCTGGGCGCCTTCATCGCATCGCACCAAATTATGGATGCTTTAAAGGAGAACCCGATTTTAGGGCACATTACCACATTTGGCGGTCACCCGGTTTGCTGTGCAGCCGGTCTTGCCGGACTGGAAGCGCTGCTCAATGAAAACCTGATAGGGAAGGTTGATCAAAAGGAAAAGCTGTTCCGGAAACTACTTGTTCACCCGGCCATCAGGCAGATTCGTGGCAAAGGGCTTATGTTGGCCATTGAGTTTGACAGCTTCGAGCTCAACAAAAAAATAATCGACCGCTGCATTGCCAATGGGGTTATCGTAGATTGGTTCCTGCATTGCAGCAATTCCATGCGGATTGCGCCACCGTTGATTATTACTGTTGAAGAGATTGAAAGTGCTTGCGAGGTGATAATGGAGGCTGTGCGCTATTGTGTGTGAGGGACATTGTAAGATGTAGAAATGGCGAAGAATAGTTTGCGCAATGTGCGGCCCCCTCGCATTTTCAAGCCCCTCTTAAATTGTTGGCATTAAAACCGTCCATGAATAGGTAAAGGGAATCCCTCGGATTAAAATTTTTTAAAATATTTTAATTTTTATTAGGAAAAGTCAATTTTTCTCAATACAATTGATTTCTAATCCAATGTGCTCTTTTTTACCGTTAACCTACTCACGAAGTATGAAAAATCAAGGATATTCCGATTCTTAGAAATCATTAAAAAATAATAAATATTTTTTTGTCTCCTTTTAGGGGCTATGGAATGTTATGCGATAGCCTTCAAGAAAAAAAGTTGCGCTTTTTTAATTAATCGATCGATTTTTAGTCTATTGGGATTAAAAAACGGAAATTAAACTGAACAAAAAACGAAAAATTTACAATCTGAATACCGTTAACCTTAACAAAACAAAGTAATGAAAAAGGCCATCATTCCCTCAATTATTTTTTTGCTTGCCATTAACTGTTCTTATGCCCAATGGATTAATCAAAGCGGAACCGGAAATTATTATATCACTTCCGGCAATGTTGGCATTGGCTATTCTGCACCTGCCCTTCCCTTGGTTATAATCGGTTCCGGAAACGTGCAACAACTCTCAAATCAATCAGACCAGGACTTGGTATTTTCGCTCAGCGCACCCGGAGCAACCAGCAAATATGCCATGATTGCTCCTTCTACATCTACAAACTTAGCGTTTGGAGTTGCTGGGGGAGAAAAAATACGCGTTACAAATGCAGGGTATTTTGGTATTGGTACCACTACTCCGTCCACGTATTTGCATGTGCATGCAGCGGCCTCAAGCCCTTTGATTAATATTCAAAATACAACAATTACTTCGTACTCGCAATTGGCGTACACCGGTACCGGCCGAACCTTCTACTCCGGAGTCGGCAATGCTTCTGAAACGACCTATGGCGTGCCAAATTCCTGGTTCGTATTTGACGGAACATCAAATGTAATGCGAATGGTTATAACTTCAGCAGGGAGTGTACTTATTGGACAAACAACAACTTCACCTGGATTAAACACGGCTTACATGCTGAATGTCGCAGGAACCGCGCGTATGAAAGCGGTAACGGTAAACACCACCGGAGCAGACTTTGTATTTGAACCAAAGTATAAATTGTTACCGCTTGCCGACCTTGGCAGGTATTTATCCCAAAATCATCATTTGCCCGGGATTGCGCCTGCCGAACAAATGCGGGCCCAGGGCTTAAACCTGGGCGAAAATCAAACATTGCTGCTTCAAAAGGTAGAGGAGCTTACCTTATACTTAATAGAAAAGGATAAGCAGCTCACAGAAGAAAAACAAAAGAATGAAGAACAGGAAGCACGAATTAAAAAACTGGAGACAGAGATGGATTCAATACTGAAAAACAAAAAGCAGTAATAGGAAAGATACCCGACCACAACCGCGTTCAAAAAATAAACTCGTTATGATCTCCGGAAGAAACTTACTTTTTTTCATTATAGTTTTTGCCTGTACTTCGGTAAAGGCTCAGTGGGTGCCCTATTCCCAAACTATTCCCAGCCCGAACGCTTCAAGTCTGGGTTTATATGGTGAACTGCCGGTATCTTATTTCACCGGGGTTCCCGATATATCCGTTCCATTATATACGGTAAAAGGAAAAAAGATAAGCCTGCCGATTTCATTGAGCTACAATGCATCCGGTTTGAGACCTGAAGTTCACCCGGGATGGGTGGGCAATGGCTGGACGCTTTTGGCCGGCGGCGGCATTACGCGAAAAGCCAAAGGGCTCATTGATGAGTATAATAGATCGGCGCAGTCCGGAGGGGTTCAACAGGGATATTATTTTACCCATAGCCTGCTTAACAATTCAAATTGGGTATCGACCGCAGTGCAAAATACAGATCCAATTTACACTAACCCCAATAATACCGTATCTGATGGGGATGTTGAGCCGGATGAATTCGACTTTAACTTTTTGGGATATTCGGGCAAATTCTTTTTGGACCAAACAGGCAAATGGCAGGTTCAGTGCGACCAAAACCTTACAGTAAGCTTTAATTCCAGCGATTTTGTCGCTCCATTTGTTACGCTGAATCCTGGATTCAACCCGAATCCGGTTAATAGCGGATATGTTTCAAATACTTTTGGAAAGTTTACCATTACGGATGAAGCAGGCGATCAATACGTTTTCGGCAGTATGGATATCTATAACTCGGCCATAGAATTCAGCGATGTTATGGTCCCGAGCGGCACCCTTGGATCGTCCATCACCGCTACTACCTGGTATCTGTCCGAAATTATCTCCGCCGATGCGTCGGAAACCATCAATTTAAATTATGTGCGCGGGCCGCTTACCAGCTACGTTGGCTATGGCTTTAACGCATCGCAAAGCACCGGTCAATATACAATGGGCGGTCCCTTTTTTGTCCCCACAACCGTCACTTGTTACAATACAAACGCCGGAACCTCCCTTTATTCAGGCAACATAATTTTTCCTGTTTATTTGTCCTCGATCACTATGCCTGCAGAAGACATCCAGATCAATTTTACAACCAGCGCAAGTACCGAGCTCAATTACCTGACTCCCCCTATCAGCATGCTTTATGGCAGTCCCCTAAGCGACCCTTATTACCAGGTCTACACTCCGCCCGGATCGCCACCGTACAATCCTACACCGAGTTCTTATTTTCCGAGCCAATACCTGTATTATTATTCTACCGCTCAATTTATTCCGTATTTTGCCTCAAATCCTCCTCCCGGCCCCGTGTCTCCGGACGACTATGCAAACCGCTTGATCTGGCTGGAACTTAACCAGATCACTATTCAAAATACCTCCGGCAATAAAACCGACCGGACGATCAGTCTTTTTTATAATAACAATCCCCTGCAACGCTTACGCCTCAATGCGGTAAATATCGTGGGCAGTGACGGCGTGTCGTCCGAAAACTACAACTTCACCTATAATTCGACGCCCCTGCCCTCGTATTTAAGCACCAACACCGATAGCTGGGGATTTAACAATAACAATACAACGCCTTTTGTAACCAGCAACCCCGCTACATTGGCCACGGTCCGCGCGCCTGATCCAACAGGCGTACAAACACAGGCAGAAATATTAACCGGCATACAATATCCCACCGGCGGAACTACCACCTTTACTTATCAGCCCAACACCTATTATGCAGCTATTAACAGGGCAACAGGCGTATCGCCGTCGCCTGCAACAGGAGTTGCAGGTGGATTGCGTATCAGCAATATTACCAGCGTAGATAACAACGGAAACAGTTTGTCGAAAAACTATTATTACGTTACCGGTTATACACCCGGCGCTAACGTTTCATCACTGCCTTCCAGCGGAGTGCTGGATAGCCAGCCAACGTACCAGTTTTCCATAACCGGAGAGTCATTTTCGAATACACCCGTTACTTTTCAATCGTTTTCCTCCAATCCTATTATCCCTTTAACGACAAATAGTACCGGCACGCATATCGGTTACTCAAACGTGGTGGAGCAACGTTCCGACGGGAGTTACACCACTTACCAGTACACCAACAGCGACAATGGCTATAACGACATTATGCCTCCCACAGGAACTGTGCTTAATCCCGGTTTTAACGACTATGTACTGGCTACATCTTTGGCGTTTGAGCGCGGAAAGCTTTTTCAAAAAACGGATTACAACAGCAATGGCTATCCTGTTTCGCAAAACGTTACCACCTACTCGTCAAATGTCACCTACTATACAAGCCCTGCGCCAACTTTAGCCGCAAACGCGGTATATAATAACCTGCTTTACGCATGCAGCAACACCGCTGCCGGCAATGCCGCTTCCCGAACAGCTTATCTGATGGAATACTTTCCCTTCGTGCCCATCGCCCGGGTTAATACTACTTATGATCTGAACCTCACAGGTTCCGGAAACAGTTTGTCTACTACTGTGAGTGACACCTACGACCAATATAAAAATATTATAGAACGTTCGGTTACCAACAGCGATGGGACAATACAGATAACCAGGTATTTCTATCCTTATAATTTTACTTCCACTAATGCCAATAACCCTTATAATATAATGGTTGCCCAAAACATGAACAACACGGTAATAGAACAAATGAATGATGTTGTTGTAAACGGTGTTGAATATGTAATCGGGGGTACTGTACATACTTACCAGGCTTATGGATCAGATCAAATATCCGGCGACGACCAAATGTATATCTTACAAAACGATGCCGTCTATAATTTCGAGGCGGTGCCACCGGTTTTATATGCCAGCAAAACCCCAAGCTCTTATGAAGGATTGGCAACTTTTGGGCAACTCGCGCTTGACAGTCATTATGTTTTACGGGAATCTTTTTTCTATGATCCTTATGGCAACATCAATTCAGTCTTAGACAATAGCGGCCGCACATCTGCTTACGTGTGGGATTTTAACGGAAGCAAACCCGTAGCAAGTATAAAAAATGCAAGTAACGTTTACCCGGGCCTTCCGCCTGCAAGTAATCCGATCATCACCAATTCAGCCGTTGTACATATAGGCGGTACGCTGTATACCCCTAATACTTCTACCATCACGGTAGCTGCCGGCACTGTCGGTCTTTCTTTCGCTTATGCCAATACAAGCATACCGGGCAATAATACATCAACACTTGGATACCAGCTCACCGGTACCGGGGTTAACCAGACCGGAACCTTGTGCGCCTCTACACCGGGAGGAACAAGTACATGCGGATCAACCGGTTCCACAGCTACGTTAAATGTTCCCGCCGGAACATATACCCTAACCCTGACCCTGGAAACCATGAACGGATTCCAAAATTATTATGGGTATAACATCAGCCTTCAGTATCCTGTTTCGCAGTACGTAACTAACACCGCCAAAAACGACGTTGCCTACACGTCGTTCGAGTATAACGCATCGAATACCCTGGTAAACGAATTAAGCTATGGCACCGGGAACTGGACCGGCATCAATATAAATAATGTAGTGACAACAGGCACGGCGATCTCCGGGCACAATTATTATACGCTAACAGGCACACCGCTTACCAGTTTAACCCTTAATTCTGCCGAAACCTATGTGGTAAGCTACTGGAGCCAGAACGGGGTTTATTCAGTCACGGGCTCACAGTCTTATACCCAGGGCATTACTTTAGGGGCCTGGACATTTTTTAAACACATCGTCACCGGGGTAACAGCTATCACGGTAAGCGGAACCGGCAGCATTGACGAATTGAGGTTGTATCCCTTGGGCAGCCTGATGAGCACTTATACGTATGAACCCCTCGTAGGAGTAAAAACCGTTATTGACCAAAAGCAGGAGATCAGCAATTTCGCCTACGACGGCCTCCAGCGGTTAACGCTTTCCAGCGATCAATACAGCAACCCGGTCAAAGCTTACGCCTACAATTTTGCAACCCCCATTGTCAGTGTCCCTGTTATCAACAGCGCCACGGTTACAGGTAACAGTACGGTAGGCTATAGCGTAACCATCAATTATACACCTCTTGACGGCTGCACAAATACTACTATCAACTATACAAATACGACTACCGGTCAGCCATCATCCAGCACCGGCGGCTGTGAGCCGACAACGATAGGTATAAACAATTTAACCGCCGGCAATTATACGTTAACCATAACCTGCAACAGTACCAACTACCCGTCGGCGGTGACATCGCTGCCGGCAACATTTGTTATACCGTAGGGTAATTTTTTGCAAACTAAACTAAAGCCTTAAGTATGTATGTGCTTATCCAATATATCAAAAAATTACTGCAGGCAACTCCGTTTGCTCTGGTGCTCATAGTTGCTTTGGCGGCGGGCGTGCGGGCGCAAAGCCATGTTTCGGCCCCGCTTACCCAGCCAAACACTACCGGCGCATATTACAGCCCAAGCCAGGTTTTGCTGGGGCCCGGTTTTTCCACGGCCGCAAACGGAACTTTCAGCGCTTATATACAGGCCGACTGTAAAAGTCTTCTAACTGTCCCCAGCATCAATCTAAATTATATAATTACCTATACGCCGCAGGTGGCGGGGCTTACCAATTATGCAAGCACAAGCAATACATCATGCCAGGTGATGGCCGGCATCCGGTATTTTGACGGTCTCGGCAGGCTGATACAAACCGTGGAGGCAGGAGGCAGCCCTGCCGGGAACGACCTAATCGAACCGGTAGCTTATGACGCCATGGGCCGCCACGTTTTCAATTACCTCCCATACACAACCTCAATAGGGCCACCCGGTTCTTTTCGTTCCAACGCCTTAACCGCTAACAGCGGCTTATCGTTTTTTTACCAGCAAACAGGCCAGGGCTATATACCCACGCCTTATCCTTATGCACAGGTAAACCTCGAATCCTCGCCCCTTAACCGGCCTTTGGAACAAGGCTATGCCGGCCAGGCCTGGCAGCTAAGCACCAGCGGCGTTACGGGCGGCGGCCATACCGATAAATTAAATTACCT
Organism: Bacteroidota bacterium; assembly: GCA_013286235.1. GTDB lineage: Bacteria > Bacteroidota > Bacteroidia > Sphingobacteriales > Sphingobacteriaceae > Mucilaginibacter. The sequence goes on along the minus strand of JABDGE010000001.1, from coordinate 89,583 downwards.
GTTTAACAATACCGTCACATGGAGCAGCAACCCAACCACGAGCATGGACGTGATACTCTATACGGCCACTGTTAACAGCGACGGCTCCCGTACATTGGTTAACAACGGTACCTACTACGCAAATTTGTTAAGTGTTAAGGTGATCGAGGATGAAAACTGGGTTTCGGGGAGGGCAGGCACCACAGAGGAATACAGGGATCAATTAAATCGCGTGGTCCTGAAACGCGCTTACAACAGCGTTTCAGGGACGCTTCAGCAGTTTTCCACCTATTATGTATATGATAACGACAACCAGCTGGCCTTTGTCCTTCCGCCGGTCGCAAATCCGGATGTTCCTTCGGGCGTTACCCAAACCGTTCTGAACAATTTATGCTACCAGTACCAGTACGATGCAAGGGACCGCATGAGCGCAAAAGAACTGCCGGGCAAAGGCTGGGAATATATGGTTTATAATAATGCCGACCAGTTGGCAGCTACCCAGGACGCCAACCAGCGGGCCAACAACCAATGGACGATAACCAAATACGATGCTTTGGGCAGGGTGATCATCGAGGGCTTATGGAACAACGGCAACACCGCGATAACTCCTGCGAACCTTGAAGCTGCCATTTACGCCGCTCCGCAGTGGGACACCCCCAATCCCGCAAGCAGTACCGGTTACAATATCGTTAGCTACCCGCAAACCCTGAACAGCATATTAACCATCAATTACTATGACAATTACACCAATATACCAAACCTGCCCGCGGCTTATGCCAATGCATCCGCAAGCAAAATGACCGAGGGCTTGTTAACGGCCAGCCTGACGACGGTGATAGATCCCGCTGATGCCTATACTAACGCTTTGTGGACGGTTAATTATTATGATGACCTGGGAAGGCTCACCAATGTTTATAAGCAGCATTACTTAGGTGGCGGAACGGCTAATGTTAACAATTACGATTATATTACCAATACCTATAATTTCAACAACCAGGTAACTTCCACTACCCATAAACATTACAATACTTCCAGCACCACCAGTCCTTTAGTTACCATTGCCAATACCTACGTTTACGACCATACGGCCAAACGCGTACAAAACTTTGAGCAGCTGACGAATGGGACCGGAACGCCTGGCCCCAATATCCTCATAGCACAGGAGAATTACAATGAAATTGATCAATTGGGGTCAAAGTCGCTGCACTCGACAGATGGCATCAATTTCTATCAAAATATAAACTATGGCTATAACGAGCGGGGATGGATGCTGAGCAATGCGGCGGCTTTGTTCCAGGAAATATTAATGTATAACAGCAATACCGCGAATATAACCGGGATATACCCCACGCCGCAGTACAACGGCAATATCGCGGTTCAAAGCTGGCAGAGCAACACCGCTACCACTTACAGTAACTTCGTTTACCAGTACGATCCGCTAAACAGGCTGCTTTCGGGCGCTACGCCGGGAGGGGTTAATATCGAGCGCGGCATCAGCTATGACGCCGCGGGTAATATTGCTACACTTTCACGGGTATTCAGCGGCACGCTTATCGACAGCCTGTCCTTTAACTACACCAACGGCGGCAACTATACCGATCAGTTGCAAAGCGCTACTGATGCCTCGGGCAATACCGCTTCTAACGGCTATCCGTACGGCACGTTTACTTACGCCTACGATGCCAATGGCAACATGGTTACCGACAACAGCAAAGGGATAACGGGTGCAACCGGCATTACTTACAATATCCTGAACCTTCCCCAGGCTATTTCAGCAAAGGGAGTTACATACACATATAGTGCGGATGGCGAAAAGCTGCGA
>JABDGE010000001.1:0-87682 GCA_013286235.1 Bacteroidota bacterium | reverse complement strand
CAACCGGCATTACTTACAATATCCTGAACCTTCCCCAGGCTATTTCAGCAAAGGGAGTTACATACACATATAGTGCGGATGGCGAAAAGCTGCGAAGAGCGGTTACTGTGGGTAGCGCCACAACCTATACGGATTATATTGATGGCATTGAGTACGATGGCAGCGCGGGCGCGGAAACCATCACCTTTATACAAACAGAGGAAGGCAGGATATTGCCGACCGGTTCCACGTATAATTACGAGTACAATCTCGCCGACCACCTGGGCGATACGCGCATAACCTTCGATACCGAAACCGGCGTTGCAAGGGTACAGCAGCAGGACGATTACATGCCCTTTGGTATGGATATTTCAACGCCACCTGTCGGTAGCCCTCAAAACTATTACCTTTACAATAAAAAAGAGTGGCAGACGTCGTTGGGGCTATACGATTATGGCGCACGGTTCTATGACCCGGTGATTGGACGCTTCGGAACAGTCGATCCTGAAGAGGAAGATGGCGAAGATTATACGTTATATGCTTATGTAAAAAATAATCCAATTTCTAATGTTGATATAGATGGAAGAGATGATTATTATTATGACGCAAAAGGCAATCTCAGTTATATTGTTCAGCAAGAAGGTGATGACCGCTTTTATCAATCAGATGCTAACGGTATAAATAGTCAAATAGGATATGGCGACTTAACAGGGTCAATGGCTAACACTTATGCGGTAGAGTCACAATTCCTACAAGCGGGCATAATCCAATTTGATGGAGGGGTTTACTCGGTTCAAAATAATACACATGACGATTTATCTGCCGATCAAGTGAATTTGATTATGTCGGCCAGTGATCCATTTAATGGTAGGCCGCGCGGAAAAAATGCATTTGCACCAGGCGGAGAAGCAATTGAAAGTCCAATAATTGACCCTATAGATTTCGTAGCGGGCGGTTTGACAGCGGGATATAAAGGATTAGCTGCAGCATTTCTGAAAGATGCAGAAGTGGAAACAACATTAACTGTTGAAGCTATTATGGCTAATCCCAATATACTTGAAGGAAAAACTTTAGAAGAGGTACAACAAGCACTTGCAAAGAGTGGGGGCGATTGGGAAGTAACAACCATGAGTAAGAGTACTAAAGCAGAAGGATGGGTGTTAAGAGAAAAAAACGCAGCGGGAAATCTTACCGGCCGGAGAATTCAATATCATCCCGGTACCCCAAGACATCCAGAGTTAGGAGCATATTGGAAAGTTTCAGGTACACCTCAGGTGGCTGCCCAACGTTTTTCAGCAGGTAAATAATCCATAGTATATGAATTTAGAAGAACAATATCGTGCATTGATTGAAAGTATAAAACTTGCAGCAGCTCCTTATAGTATGCAGATTTCGAATATGCCAAGCTACGTGAATATTGTAGACGAAGTAGTAAATACTTATGAAGAAGCTTTTTATTTACTCCCGGAATTAATAATAAATAATTATGTTTCGAAAGAAGCTACAGCGTCTTTAATTAAATTATTTACCTGGATAAATTTAACATCCAAAGATGAAAGTTTATGTACAACTGATGCATTAAGGACCAATGTAAGATGGGGTGAAATTCGTAAGTATGCAAAGGAGTCATTGGATACTTTAGACGAAAGTAGTGGTCCTCCTGATTTAAGTCACATCAAATGGATAAAAGGGTAACGGCCATCAGCCAGCAATACAACGGCAAGTGTAGTCGCTGCCTACAGTTATAATGAAATAGGCCAGGTCATCCAAAAAAATCTCGGCCAGGTTGCTACGGGCACAGTTCCGGCCACGGTCAGCCTGAATACCACCTACAGCGGAACAAACACCTTTATGGCGACCGGCAGCATTGCTATGACGCCCACGTTTAGCGTACCTTCCGGGTCCCCATTCAAGCGCGAGAATGTCGGGCAAAGGCGAAAAGCGCTGGCTTCTCGTGCTCTGGGACAGATAGCCCGTCGTGCTTCGAGGAAAAACCATTTCAAATTGCAGTACTTTTGCAGTATCCGAAATGCTATTTTATACAGCAGCGCAAAAAATTACTTCGGTTTGCCGAGGTTAATTGACGTAATTTTGGCTGACCCGATGATACAGGGACTGATAGTTCATTACCTATCAGCGGGGGCGTTCACAGTTTATTACCTGTCGACGGGGCACGAGAAGCAGCCGCATTTGGCCTTTACTCCTCATTCTCGCGCCTGAATGGGGGACAAAAAGCGGACAACCTGTAAGATATATAATTGAAGGTGTATATGAGGGCGTCAAAATCCGTGTGGTAGCTACAGCGAATGCAATAATTACAGCTTTTCCCATAAAATGAAAAATATTGAAAAAAAGTTAAATCTACTATGCGACCTTGCCGAAGTATACCAGGCCAGAAAAGAGGACGTATGTCACGCTAGAGAATTTATTCACTATAATGAATTTGAACTAAGCTTTGACACATTAATTACTCAGATGTATGAATATGAAATTAAGATTGACACTAAAACTTATAGCCTTATCGAGTCAATTGGAATCCAATTAAAGTTATCCAGAGAAAAATATTTCTTTATGAACGAGCAAATTGTAGAAAATAACAGTATTGCAATTCCTAAAGATATTAACGAATGCCTGATGAAATTCATTTCACAGTCATGATGGTGGTGAACAGCCGATATTTTCTCATGGGCTGAGGATTATGAGCAATGGTCACCTTATAGCTACGTGCAGAATAATCCGGTCAAAAATATTGACATCAACGGGATGGGGCATTTCGATCATGCCGGGAAAGCGACTCTTGTTCAAACAGTCAGTGATATGAAAACTAAAGGAATGTCTTTTGCAAGCATCAACGTTGACAGCCCTTCAAAGATCGTAACAAGCCACAACGAACTGCAGTGTACTTTGCAGCAGCATACAACGATTAAGCTTGCAAATGGTAGAGCCGTTGCTACTTCAACGTTGATTGGCATATCGGGGGACGGCGGAAAGTATTGGTTGTTTATGGATACTTCCAATAAAAACATGTCAGCAATACGAACGGTAATGCCTAATCTTAGTACAGCTATCGTTATCCCGCCGCAGCAAGAGCCAGTTTTTTACAGCTTCTAGTAAATGCGCACCCACCCCGCAGTATAACGGCAATATCGCTGTTCAAAGCTGGGAGAGCAACACAGCTACCACCTACAGCAACTTTGTTTACCAGTACGATCCGCTCAACAGGCTGCTTTCCGGCGTCACGCCTGGAGGGGTCAACATCGAGCGCGGGATCAGTTATGACGCGGCCGGTAATATTGCTACCCTGTCGCGCATATTCAGCGGCACCCTTATCGACAGCCTGTCTTTTAACTATACCAATAGCGGCAACTATACCGATCAATTGCAAAGCGCTACCGATGTCTCGGGCAATACCGCTCCTAATGGATATCCATCGGGTACCTTTACTTACGCGTACGATGCCAACGGCAATATGGTTACCGATAACAGCAAGGGAATGACCGGCTCAACCGGCATTACTTACAATATCCTGAACCTTCCCCAGGCTATTTCAGCAAAGGGAGTTACATACACATATAGTGCGGATGGCGAAAAGCTGCGAAGAGCGGTTACTGTGGGTAGCGCCACAACCTATACGGATTATATTGATGGCATTGAGTACGATGGCAGCGCGGGCGCGGAAACCATCACCTTTATACAAACAGAGGAAGGCAGGATATTGCCGACCGGTTCCACGTATAATTACGAGTACAATCTCGCCGACCACCTGGGCGATACGCGCATAACCTTCGATACCGAAACCGGCGTTGCAAGGGTACAGCAGCAGGACGATTACATGCCCTTTGGTATGGATATTTCAACGCCACCTGTCGGAAACCCTCAAAACTATTACCTTTACAATAAAAAAGAATGGCAGACGTCGCTGGGGTTATACGATTATGGCGCAAGGTTCTATGACCCGGTGGTGCCGAGGTGGACGACGGTAGATCCGCTGGCGGAAAATTATTTTCCAATTTCAGAATATTCTTATGCCGCAGATAACCCAATTCGTTTTATTGATCCGAGTGGAATGACATTTGTTGATCCGTTTGGTTTAGAGGCGCAGTACGAACAAGACGTAAATACAAACAAATCGACGGTTGACAACATATTAGCAAATATGAACTTGAGTGATGATCAGAAAGCAGCTTTTCAAAAATTCTCCGAAGGTTTGGGTGATATTCTTGACGAGTTGAAAAGCCTGAGTAATTCAGATGTTGTCTATAACGTCCAAAAAGCTCCAGACGTCGGCCCTACATCTGAAGGTGGATTGGGCTATAATTTTAATACAAAAGAAGTGACAATTTTTATTGTAGCGGGAATGCATCTGGGATTGTCTGGCCATGAGTTTAAACATGCGTATCAATACGAGAAGGGACAAGTCTCGCTCAGAGATGATAACAGCCCCGGGGCGTTAGATGACATAGGTGATGAAACTGCAGCTTACAATAGGCAAAGTATGCTGGATAATGCCTCAAACTACTTTAATGGCAAAGTACACCCTTATACCGACGCCGATATTAGAGCGAAAGGACTCTCTGTTAATCCACCGGCTTATCAAGATCTGCCACCGGGTGCAATTGATATAAATTCACCTGCAGGTAAAGCACTAAGACAAAAGACTATAGAAGCAGGTCGTAATGGCCAAAAGGTGCATGAAGCGTATAAAGGTTGGGAAAAGGATTACGCAAAGGGAGTGAAACAAAGTCAATAAACATGAGAATCTTACTTATTGCTATGGGAAGTATTCAAATGATATTAAATATCATTGATACAGGATATTGTCAAGTTAGGGACTGTTCAGGCGAATATATTTATAGAAGTGGATTTTATTTTGAGTCCATAATATTGAAGCGCAATGGACAATTTTCATATACCAGCGGCGATGAATTTACGAAGGCGAATGTGACAGGCAACTGGCAGTTGCGGGACGGCACTATAATCTTAGACAGCTACCCTCAACGAGACAGAATAATTGTCTACGAGTCTTTTCAAAAAAAAACAAAAAGCCCATTGGTTTTTGTTTGCAATAAACAAAAAGAGCCTATAAGTTACTCCCTATATTATACTACAGCCTCTAACGACACGATCGCGTTGCGATATCAGTGGTTATTCTCAAAGCTTGAACATATTGCTAAAGCATTCTATATCGTAGATGCGGGAGGAACCACCTCGCCAATATACACTATAGAGGGCACCCGGTCAAATGTTTTTCATGTATTATTTGAGACGCACCGCGTATTTGAGAATGAAGCCTGGAATGTTGATGGAAATGAAATTGCACCGAGAGGCAAATCGGGAAAACTCCAAAAATACCGCTTGCTAAAAGTATCCGATAAATAGCAGAAATATAAAAATATTGATACTATGTTAATGGTAACCGCCCAGTATTGGTTGTCGGTTCTCTTTTATCCCCATTCAGGTGTGAGTATCCGCGTAGGGAAAAAGAGGTGGGCTGCTCGTGCCAGGGGACAAGTTATTTCTGCCCCGCGCCTAGCATGCACAGCCGACACGCCATTTATTTTTAGGCATAGATATGAATACAAAGTGGGCACATGACGGCTGTGCTTTCCGATCCGCCTCGAGCCCCATTCAGGCGCGACAATCCGGGCAAAGGCCAAAAGAGGCGGGGTTCTCGTGACAATGACGAATTATTTCTGTCCTGTGCTTCGCATGCACACCCGCCACGCCATTAATTTTCTCCAGATAAAATGAGCAAAATCCTGGACATTTGGCTTGTACTTTAACGATCTGCGTCGAGCCAACGATTAACCACTCCTGGCCAAACTGATCTTAAAATCCTTACATCCTAAAAATCTTTGTTCAGACATCGCCCGCCATGCCGCACTGACAGGCAACTGTAATAAATTCATTCCTTCTCCCGCCATGAATCATCACCTTTGAACCCTCTCATATCTCATACCTCAAATCTCAAATCTCATATCTCAAATCTCATATCTAAAATCAAATATCTCACAGGCCCACAGGTTATTAAATTTTAGGGAGTATACACATAGTGTCAGCTAAGTATACACCTGGTGTATACTTGGTAAATCCCAATTTGATTTCGCCATAAAAACAAAACATATTTACGCCGGATTCCCGGGATAAAAAGAAGTGAACCAAAAGGTAAGCTGCAATCCCGATAGCTTCCTGAACCGGGGGCCCGGATAATTAATCAGAAAACGCGCGACCCGTTTTCAATACCGTTCTTTGACAATAACCTAATTTCCGCAGGTATTGGTGTTGCCACCAATAATCGGACATCGTTCGTGTTATCACCACGGAAGTCCGGAAGAAATACACAATAGCGAAAGCTCCCTCCCTCGGGAGGGGTGCGGCTGGCTGTGAAGTGGCGGGGAGGGGTTTCGCCGCCAAACCAGGTCGATTAACACGTTCGTGTGAATGCTTAGAAACGTTACGAACATCCATAGTGTTACCACCACCAACCTGTAAACCGGTTACTTATGTGAAAATGCAACTGCCAGGCTTGCTTGGTTTTGTCAGCATGTCCCGCATTTATCGACAAGATGCAGGAGGCAATAACCCCGCAAAAAAAGTAGCATTAACTTCGCATCACCCGGCGATAATGACTATAAATTCAGCAAAAAAGGCAGCATTAACCCAGCATTAACCCCGCAATAAAAAATCGGTGAAACTAAGCGCAGCAACTCATGAACGCCGCTGAAAAAAACAACCAAATGTGAAATCCCAAAAAAAATCACACGAAAAACACACACCAATCACACGAAAAACACACACCAATCACACGAAAATATGGAGATTTGATAAAAACATCCCATGAACAATTTAGTTGTCGGAGGATTAATTTTTATCCTCCTCAAGCGCGAGAATGTCGGGCAAAAGCCAAAAGCGCTGGCTTCTCGTGCCCGAGAACAAGTTATTCCTGTCCTGTGCTTCGGATGCAAAGCTGCCTGTCATTCAGGTGCGAGTTGCGCAGAGAAATGGAGGTGGACGTGCCAGGGGATAAATTTGGTTGAATCGATGGTGCACTGATTGCATAGTTTGCTACCTGCCAGCGGGGGCGTTCGCGGCTCAATGCATGTCGACGGGGCACGAGCAGCCGCCGCATTTGGCCTTTACTCCTCATTCCCGCGCCTGAATGGGGGTGTAAAAACGGGTGCTGACAAAAATCAATCCGTTAAATTTACACTGCCCGCCATAATAATTTAGATTAATTTCTATCTTCGGACGGCCCCGTTCGCCATTGGCATGTTGTTGCGTAAACTATTCATTTTATTTTTCTTGTCGATTGCGACTGTGGCGTATAGCCAGCAGGATGTTACTTTCAGTATCACGTCCCACCTGCTGCCCGGTACAAAAATACTAAAGGTAAAACGCGATTATTACGATCCTTACGTTTGGGTGCTGGCCCAAAATAACGGGGTGTACCGTATCAATAGCCTCACTTTGGCTGTCGACAATTATACAGCTTCATTTTCCGCTTATAATAATTTGCAATTTATCGACATAGCGGGGCGCAGCCAGGACACGGTTTTTGTTGCAGCCAATTCTCCCGACGTTATAGAATATAACCAGGGCGCATTAAGCGACATAAATGCCGCGGTGGGGCTGGCCGATACGGTCACGTCGCTGGGGATGGCTGATGAGAACGGGTTTTATTCACCCTTAACCCTGCATATTGCCACCACGCATGGGTTGGGAAGCTACAATGTGGTTAGTAATAGCTTGGCATACAATAAATTCACCTCGTACCTGGCGGGACCTGCGGAGGTGTTTACCGAAACTTACCGGAGTGAATTGTTAACCGGGGATTACAATGATGATCCGTCTTATTATCCAACGGTTTTTACCGAAATTGGTTATGGTGGATACGATCACGATATCGTCGGCTATGTTAAAAGCGGCAGCCAGGTTAATACCGCCTATTATGTGCCGATTGGAGTGGCAAATCCGAATATTTTTCAGGCAAGTTTCTTTTGGGGGAATAAAAACGGCCTATGGCAGGAATGGTTGGACGAACAGAATCTCGGCGACCCCTCCACCGCCTACCAATATTTGAATGGTATAAACGTTAACAAAGTAACCGATATCCTGGGACTTGCCAGTTTGCCAGGCCCCACGAACCCGTACCTGGCAAAAGATAATTTATTAATCGGTACCGACCAGGGCTTTTATTTCAGCAACTCGCTGTTTGCAAACCTGAGTTTGGGTGGGCTAATATCCAGCTTTTCCTTAACCTATTTTAGCGCATTGGGCAATTTACCGGTGTACGATGTTTGCGTAAATGCGACAGCGACCAGTGCCTTCAATATATCATCCGGCTGCGAAAACGGCGTTTGGCTGGCAACTTCCGATGGGGTTTACTTGCTCGCGCCGGACTACGGTGCATACTTAAGCGACACGACTACGGCAAATGTGTTACAGACTGGCAACCCTATTTTCGATTCAGTAACAAATGTCGGCCTTTGCCAGGGCTCGTCCATAACCCCGCGAATAAATTCTTATGATGTAAACAACAACAGTTTCCAGTGGGAAAAAAATGGGCAGGATATAGTTGGCGCAACGCAGGACAGCCTTGTAATTAACAGCCCCGGCGAATATTACGTGATTATCTTCGATCCCTGCGAAAATGTGCACATACGCACCAATAAACTCCGGGTAAATTCGGTCTCGAGCCCCGTTTTTAGTTTTAACTATCCGCCCGTCGTCGCGCAATGCGGTACGAGTCCATACACACTTAACGTAACGTATAATTCTGCTTACCACTACCGATGGTACACCAACGGCGCCCTGAACGGCGATACCACCTCCACCTTCATCGCCACCCAGTCGGGCCAGTATTATGTGGAGGTAAGCGCATGTACCAACAGTTGGGTGCCATCTTCTACCGTCCGGGTTGATATGATCACGCTGCCAACACCAAATATAACGCCCGGACAGCCCAGCTACTGCGCGGAAGATACAGCAACGCTCTCGGCCAACATTCCCGCGGATACATCATACACCATCAGTTGGTTCCGAAATGATACCCTCGTTGTTGCCGGTAACGGGCTGCCGACCCTTAAGACCCTGACTGCCGGAACCTATACCGTTATGGTTACCAGCCACCTGGCAGGCTGCACGCAAACATCCGCGCCATTTGACCTGACTTTTGTGCCGGGTCCGGTTTTTCAATCACAGCCTCCGCCTACTTACACTTCATGCGGACCGGTATCCTTCCAGGTGCAAGGGCCCGCCGGCGAGCACTTCCGATGGTACACCAACGGCGTATTGAACGGCGATACCACCGCTACTTTCACCGCTGAACAAAACGGCACCTATTACGTGCAAGCAAGCAACTGTCCAGGCGCCTGGGTTTCATCTAACTCAGTCCAAATCACGGTAATCAATCTGCCCAGCCCCTCGATCACAGCCGATAAGGCCGTTTATTGCTCCGGAGAAAATGCGGTCCTGACAGAAAATGTACCCGTTGATCCTTCGTATACCATCAACTGGTACCAGGGTAGTACCCTGCTCACGGCAAACACCAATCAAACATCCATTATCACCAATGTTTCTGGCAGTTATTCCGTTGAAGTAGTAAGCAACGTTCAGTCATCAGACGGCAGCGCCTGCTCCGAGAAATCAGCCACCCAGGTAATTACGATCAATCCTGCGCCGACGGTATCAATAGCCGCGATCCCGGAGAATTCTTTTTGCGATGGTCAAACGGTTGAATTGGTAGCCAGCTTTAACAGCGGGAGCCTGCTATGGTCCACCGGCGAAACTTCCGGTTCGATAAAAGTAACACAATCGGGCGCCTATAAAGTAACCGTCACATCCGCCGCAGGCTGCCAGGCTGATACCAGCATTACGGTAACATTTTTGGCCAGCCCGGTTTTTACGGTGAGCGATACCTCGATATGCGAATATAAAAGGCAGCCTGTTACCCTTACGGCCCCTGCCGGTTTTGCAGCCTATAGCTGGAATGGCCAAACCGGCGGCCAAACCTACACGGTAACCCAGCCCGGCACCGTGAGCTTAACCATTACGGGCGCCGACGGCTGCCAGGCTACCCAGCAAATAAAAGTGGCTGATGTTTGCGCCGCGGTGTACATCCCCAATACGTTCACGCCAAACGGCGATGGCGTTAATGATACCTGGGTTGTTGAAGGCCTGGACGCAACCGCAACCGTACAGGTTTTCACCCGCTGGGGAAAGCAAATTTATCAAAGCGTTGGCTATCCTGTCCCCTGGAATGGCGAATATGACGGGAAGAAATTGCCGCAGGGTGTTTATTACTATGTTATAACGGCGAAAAATAATACGCAAAAGTTGAGTGGGTGGGTGAGTATTATTTATTAGTCCGGAAGTCCGGAAGTCGGGAAGTCCGGAAGTCGGGAAGTCCGGAAGTTTGGAAGTCGGAAAGTCGGAAAGTCCGGAAGTCCGGAAGTCGGAAAGTCGGAAAGTCGGAAAGTCGGAAAGTCCGGAAGTCCGGAAGTCCGGAAGTCGGGAAGTCCGAAAGTCCGAAAGTCCGAAAGTCTGGAGCAACAAAGCCCCTCTTGAACGCAAAAAAATAGACATGCCGTGAAAAATCGTTTTCATCGACGGTCAATATTTTACTACCTTGTGGGGCCAATATTAAACCGGCCCTTAGCAATTTTTTACCAATGAATCCAGGCGAAAAAAAGCGTAAATTCCTGATCGCCACACATGGCAGGTTAGCGTCGGGCATAAAATCCTCGCTGGACCTTATCATCGGCGTTACGGACAACCTTTTTCTGATTGAGGCTTATACCGATGAGAACCGCCCGGTCGAGGCTGATATAAAAGCGATTGTTGATCAACTCACTGATAGTGAAGAACTGGTTATATTTTCGGATATTTTAGGCGGAAGCGTAACCAACCAGCTTTTACAGCAAGCGTTAAAACCGGGTATTTACATTGTTTCAGGCTTTAACCTGCCCCTGGTGATGGAAATTATGCTCGCCGATACTGATACCCCACTCGATGAAGTAATTGAACAGGCCATCGAAAGCGCGGCAAAGCAAATGGTTTTTGTGAATAAGCTGGTCGCCGCCGCAAACGACAAGGAGCAGCATGATTAAACTAACACGAATTGATGACAGGCTGGTCCATGGGCAGGTTGCCTTTACCTGGGTGCCCTCGTTAGGCGTCGACACCCTGCTCATCGCCAACGACAAAGTAGCCAAAGACGAATTTATGAAGATGACCGTGGGCCTCGCCAAGCCTGCAAGCGCCCGGTTGCTGATAAAATCGCTAAAGGATGCCGCCGATCTTTTATGCGATATTAAAAGTACCAGCCTGAAGATACTGGTGCTCGTCAACAGCGTGAAAGATGCTTATACATTGGCAGTGGCTGTGCCCGCGATCACGTCGGTAAACTTTGGCGGTATCCGCACCCGCGAGGGAGCGAGGCTCATTTCGAAAGCGGTCGCCGTGACGGATGAGGACATCAGCCTGATGAAAGAAATGCTGGAAAAAGGAATAGAACTGGAAATACGCCAGGTGCCGACGGAGAGTAAACAATTGGTGAAGGAGCTTTTGTGAGATGTGAGAGGGAGTAGCAGTAGCAGTAGCAGTAGCAGGGTTCATAGTTCATGGCCGGAGGTGAAAGGTTGAGATGTGAGATGTGAGAAGTCCGAAAGTCCGAAAGTCCGGAAGTCGGGAAGAGCGGAAGATGAGGGTTGTTATTTAATTTTATATAAATTGAATAATTTGTGCTGGTCATAAATCTCTTAGCTTTCTGCTTTCTGCTTTCTGCTTTCTGCTTTCAGCTTGGCGCTTTCAGCTTTTGGCTTTCAGCTTTGCGCTTTTAGCTTTTATATAAACGACATTATTTATAAACTTGATACTAACTTATATCTTAATAGCGCTGATCGCCTTTTTTGGTCATTCGGAGGATTTTCTGGGAACGACGTTATTGAGCAGGCCATTGGTACTCGCCCCGCTGGTGGGGCTGGTATTGGGCGATTTAACGCAGGGCATCATCATCGGCGGCACGCTGGAGCTGATATTTATGGGGAACATAAAAGTCGGCGCGGCCATACCACCAGATGTCATTAGCGGTGGTGTGCTGGGAACGGCTTTCGCCATCCTATCCGGCAAAGGTCCCGCTATTGCGCTGGCCATTGCGGTACCCGTTTCAATCCTGGCCGAGCTGGTGGTGAGTGGCTTGTTTGTCTTTCGCTCCGTGCTCAATAAAAAATTCAACCAATATGCCGATGCCGGCGACTATAAAAAGCTGCAATGGCTGCACATCCTTTCCGGCTTATTAAAACCGGTACTGATGGGCATTATTGTTTGGCTGGCCCTGCAATTGGGCGCGGCCGCTATGAAATCCTTCCTGGACATGATCCCTGCATGGGTGCAGTCGGGCCTGCAGGTGGCCGGCAACATGCTGCCCGCACTCGGCTTCGCCCTGCTCATGAACCTCATGTTTACAAAAAACATGGCCCCTTACTATTTTCTTGGGTTTATTTTGGCGGCTTATCTCAGGCTCCCGGTTATAGCGATCGGCGGTATTGCGGTGGTAATCGCTTTTATCATCACCCAAAACAAGACCGAAGAGGCTGTTGACGATGATGACTTCGGCGAAGAAACTATCCCTGAAAGCCCGCGCGAAAACCTGCTTACCCGGGCCGATATAAGGTCGATGTTTTTAAGATCCCTGGCGCTCGAGGCTAATTTCAATTTCGAGACCTGGCAAAACACGGGCTTTGCTTTTGCAATCATTCCAGCCCTGAAGCGTTTGTACACCACACGGCAGCAAATGGCGGCGGCGCTAAAACGCCACCTGCAATTTTTTAATACCAGTCCCTATGGTTCAACTCTGATCATCGGCATCACAGCCGCTATGGAAGAACGGAATAGAGTTGATGAAGATTTCGATGAAGAAACGATCAGCTCGGTTAAGGCAGGGCTGATGGGGCCGCTGGCCGGTGTGTTCGATTCATTGTTCTGGGGCACTTTTAAAGTGATTGCGGCAGGGGTGGGGGCCTCGCTGGCATTAAAAGGCAATCTTTTGGGGCCTGTGCTGTTCCTGCTCATTTTTAACGTACCGCACCTGCTACTGCGGTACCAGCTTACTTTTACAGGCTATAAAACCGGGACCAAATTTCTACAAGACCTGGCCAAAAATAAGGTGATGGATAAACTTACAAAAGGGTCGGCGATATTAGGGCTGATGGTGGTTGGCGCCATGCCTGCCACGCTGATGTCGGTTGTAACGCCGCTAAAGATTGGGGGAGGCGATTCCGCAGTACGTGTGCAGGGTGTGCTCAACCAGGTAGTGCCTTTTATCATTCCGCTTGGGCTTACCTTTTTAGTGTTTTATTTTGTAAAACAGGGCGCCAAAACTACCTGGCTGCTGCTGGGCCTGTTGGCTTTAGGTTTTATTGGCAGCTCACTCAATATTTTTGCCTGACCGATGAAAGCAATAAACGGCATTGGTGTTTCGCCAGGTATTTCTATAGGAAAAGCCCGGTGGTTGAACAAGACAAAGGCTGTTGCTACCGGTGGGCTGCTGAAAAACGAAGAAGATATTTTAGCGGCCATTGCTCTTTTTGAAGCGGCCGTGAGACTTTCTGTGGAAGAAATTGAGGCGCTGCTGAAAGAAAGAGAAGCCTCGCTGACTGAAGAAGAAACGGCCATTCTGGAAACGCAGGTGGAGCTGATAACGGATCCGCAGCTAAACGACGACGTGCTCGCGTTGATCAGGGTCGATAAGAAAAATACAAACGATGCCTTGCTGGAAGTGGTTACGAACCTGGTTGAACTGTTTGAAAACATGGAGGATGAATACATGCGGGCAAGATCGGCTGATATGAAAGATGCCGGCGACCGGATTTGGAAAAATCTGCATCAATACCAAAACAACGCTCAGCATTATGAGTCCGATACCATCATCATAGCGCAGGAACTGACGCCTTCGGATACCATTAGTATGGATCTCAGGTATATCGCAGGCTTTGCCACACAGGCAGGCAGCAGCGCTGCGCACACCGCCATCATTGCACGGACAAAAGGTATACCTGCGGTAGTGGGCTGCGGTGTTGCTTTAAACGACGTGAACGAGGGCGATCTAATAGTCCTCGACGGACAAGCCGGTGAGATTTACTGCAATCCCGATGATAATTTAATTGAAACATTCGGGGAAAAGCGCAACCGCTTCATCCAGATAAACGGAGAGCTTAAACAGCTAAAAAATATCCCCGCAAACACAACCGACGGCGTAAAGATCACTTTGTCAGGCAACATAGCGGGCGTTGATGATTTAGATGCCATCAACGATAATGGGGGTGAAGGGGTGGGCCTGTTCCGTACGGAATTGCTTTTTATGGAACGTGCTTCTTTCCCTACGGAAGGGGAGCAGTTCGAGCTTTATAAACAGGCAGCATTGCGGTCAAAAGGCCGGCCGCTCGTTATTCGAACAATGGACGTCGGCGGTGATAAAGATTTGCCCTATTTTGATTTGCCGGTTGAGCAAAACCCATTTTTAGGATACCGCGCCATCCGGATATGCCTGGACCGGCCGGATGTTTTTCTCACCCAGCTAAGGGCCATTTTACGTGCTTCGGTGTTTGGCGATGTCCGCATCATGTTCCCCATGATCTCGGGCGTACCCGAATTAAGGGCAGCTAAATCCGTCCTTGAAGAAGCGAAGCGCCAGCTGTCATTAAGCGGCATTCCTTTCAACGCGCAAATAAAAACGGGTATCATGATCGAGGTCCCGTCGGCGGCGATAATTGCCGATATCCTGGCGAAAGAAGTGGATTTTTTTAGCATCGGCACCAACGACCTGTGCCAGTACACCCTCGCTGTTGACCGCATGAACAGCAAGATAAGTTATTTGTATGATCCCTTTGACCCGGCCGTGCTCCGGCTGATCGGCTTCGTGCTCGACCAGGCTGCAAAACACGGCATCTCCGCCGGCATGTGCGGCGAGCTCGCCGGCGACCCGCTTGCCACGAAGTTATTATTGGGCATGGGGCTAAAGGACTTTTCCATGAGCGCGGCTGCAATTCCGGCAATAAAAAAGATTATCATCGCTACCGGTTTAGACGATGCGCGGCATGTATACGAAAATGTGAAACAGATGGACAATTCAGAAACTATAAAAGCATATTTGCGGGGCTTATGATCGTAAACAATTATACAATTTTGGCTGCCCAGGGTTTGCACGCCCGCCCGGCAACAGCGCTGGTGAAGCTGGCCAAAACCTACAAATCGGCTATCAGCCTCAAAAAAGGCGAAAAAGAAGTTCGGTTGAATAGCCTGCTGAACCTGCTTTCACTCGCGCTGAAAGGCGGCGAAATTGTTTCGATCGTGATTGAGGGAGAGGACGAAATGGCCGCCGCTACTGCCATTGACCGGTTTTTTAAGGAAGAATTGAAAGGTTTGTAAAGTATTCCGTCTAACTAAAGTATAAAAGTTTAACCACGGAGGGCACGGAGGAGGCACAGAGGCCACAGAGTGTTAATAGTTTGTCCATTTTTGCTTGTACATTCTTTGCGATCTGTGGTTAAGATGCACTTCTAAGAGTTATTTTAGCGGAAATGTAAAGCCTTTTATTTTAGGCCTCGGAAAAAATTTGATAAATGAAAATCACCATAACCAAAACAGAAAAGGAGTTTGACACAACCGCAGCCTGGCGGATCATAGCCCAGATGCTTGAAAAACCGAATGCTGTGATAGGCCTTTCGACAGGACAAACCACGATCGGCATGCACGGTGTTGTATCGAATATCCACCGGCAGTATCCCTTTGACGTGTCGCGCATAACCCTTTTTAATGTGGATGAGCTTACCAATCTCCCACGCGAATATGCCGGTAGCTGCTATACCATGATCCTTAACCAAATTGCTGGCCTGCTTGGCATTCCCGAAGAAAACTTTATTATGCCGCCTACAATGTCGGCCGATTTTGAAGCGGAGGCTTTATTGTTTGAGCAACGCCTTGCGGAACGTGGCGGCGCTGATCTGCAAATGCTGGGCATAGGCAGCAACGGTCATATCGGTATAAACCAACCCGGTACGCCTTTCGAAAGCGAGACATGGGTATCGCCAATGGATCCCGATTTTGAAGCCCGGGTACGCCGGGAAACGCAGGTGCCTGCCGAAACGGTATTAGGGGGGCTGACCCGCGGCATTAAAAACATCATGCATACGCGCAAGCTTATCCTGATTGCCAAGGGTGCGCATAAAGCCGATATCATTAAACAAGCAATCCTGGGCCCGGTTACGACAGACATCCCGGCATCGGTAGTACAATTACATCCTAATTGCGAGATACTACTGGATGCGGAAGCAGCTTCGGGCATTGCGGAATATGCGTGGAAACGAGGTTTTAGCTTTTAAGGAAACGATCCAGGGGAAGGCTGACGATCGCATTGCTGAAGAGGCAATTATCCTGCAATAAATTCCTTCAGGATAAGTGCATGGTTATGGTGTTCGTCGTTTACGGCGTAAAGCAAGGTAACCGTATCATTATGGCCGATAATATCCTTCAACTCCGCGACGGAGGGGTTTTGAGTCAATTCGAGCAGGTATTTTGCTTTAAACTGTTCCCATCTGTCGGTATCATCTGTGTTATGGAACCATCGCCGCAGCCCTGTCGAGGGTGCAATTTCCTTTAACCATAAATCCAGTTTTGCAGCCGCCTTGCTAACGCCGCGCGGCCAGAGCCTATCCACGAGGATGCGGACCCCGTCAGATCTTTCAGCAAGAAGATAAATACGCTTGATGAGAATGGCAGCCATTAGTTGTTAACAATTCCCAGGGAGCAAATATATCAAAGCAATGTTGATAAATTTTACTATTCAGAACTTAGCTAAAAATCACGCTTGACATTTAAAAATAGAAGGATGGCTTAAGACCGATGGCTCAATATTTATTGCTGAAAACTAAGTAGTTATACCCGGTGGCTCCAACGGATTATTAATGAGAAACCCGCTTCCCGTGCCTTACCTGACGCGGATTGGTTTTGTAAACGAGGTAAAAAAGCAACAGGTCGGGAAAAGTTATCCACAATATTGTTGTGGAATTCACATTTGGAAATGTTAGATAAAAGTAGTACCCCAGTACAATAATTCCCGAAACCGCTAAAATGAGCGATAAAACGCGGATTAAATAGGTTAAAACCATGGCTATGTATTTTATTAACATTGCTTATAGGGCAAAAGTGATGCCTGTCGAGCTAAACGCCAAAAAACAACCTCTGGTCGATAGGAATTTGCCGGTGTTTATCAGGAATCGCTTTTTTTAGATTCAGCCATGTTCTTCTTTACTTCATCCCAAAGTGTAAACAGGTCATCGTTCATCTGCAAGGTCAGACGTATCCATTCTTCAGGAGGTTTGGCCAGCCAGATCTCCAGCTGGAGTTTTTTAACGTGTTTGGGGGTGTCGTCCATTGAAATATAAACATAAAAAAAGCCCCGGTTTTCATCAAACCAGGGCTTTCTATTTCGAGTTTATTACGCCCGATCTTTAAGTCTGCACATCTACAAATCCGAACCCGATAGCTATCGGGACCGAAATCCGAAATTTAAGACATCCGCACATTCTCGCATCTGCACATCCGCACATCAAAAAATCATTTCCCGTTCCACAAATTATTCTTCCTGTCCACGTCAGGCAGCTGGTGGTCAGGATCAATTTCCAATGATTGTATGGCCGAGGTAGAAGGATAATCAAATACCCACACACCGCCGCCGCGCTGCCAAATGTTTACCGGCAGGTGCAGTACCTCGGTTTTGCCGTTTGCCTGGGTAATCTTTAAATCAACGGGCATAGCCAGCTTTTCCTTGTTGACAAGCGTGATACGGGCGCCGTTTGCGGGATCGTCTTTCAGGTACTTAACACTTTGGACGGCCTGGTCCAGTTTCCAGGTTGTAAAAAACCAGGGCTGGAAAAACCAGTTCAGATCTTCGCCCGATGCATCGTTCATCGCCCTGAAAAAGTCGTAAGGCAGCGGGTGTTTAAATGCCCAATGTTTGATGTATTCATTGAATGCATAATCAAAACGGTCGGGGCCAAGGACTTCATTACGCAGGATATCGAGTCCAAGCGCGGTCTTATTATAATACTGGCCGTAATCGTTCATGCCCATAGCTTCCGGAGCGGTCATTAACGGGTCTTTTAGCCTTGTCATCGCCCGTGCAATGCCAATGGCCTGTCGGGATTTGCTGTTAAAATATTCGCCATTGTTGAATTTCAGGGTTGAATATTCGTTGATGAAGGTGTTAAAGCCTTCGTCCATCCACATATACTTGCGCTCGTTGGTGCCCACGATCATCGGGAACCAGTTGTGGCCTATCTCGTGGGTAATGTCGCCCCAGAGCTGGCCATTCTTCAAATTACTTAAGCAGAAAATGATGCCGGGGTACTCCATACCCAAAGCCACACCCGAGACGCTTACAGCCGAGTTCCAGGGGTATTCAAAATATTTGTCGGAATAAATTTCGATACTGTATTTCAGGTATTCGGTCGACCGGCTCCAGGAGTCGTTGCCCGAGCTTTCAACAGGGTAGGTGCTTTGGGCAATACATTTACGCCCGGAGGGCAGGTTAACTTTGGCGGCATCCCATATAAAAGCGGTGGACGCGGCCCATGAAACATCGCGGGTGTTTAGCATTTTAAAATGCCAGGTTAACACATCCTTACCCACATGGGCCGATGCCTGTCCAACTTCTTCCGGCGTAACGATCATCACGGTTTTGTCGCTGCCGCGCGCTTCTTCGAGGCGCTTTTGCTGGGTTTCAGTCAGTACTTCTTTCGGGTTTTGCAAATCGCCCGATCCCGCAACCGTCATGTTAGCAGGTGCAGTGATATAATAGTCGTAATCGCCATAGTCGCAATAAAACTCGCCAAGGCCCATATAAGGCAGGGTATTCCAGCCTTCTACATCGTCGTACACGCACATGCGCGGGTACCATTGCGCAAGCTCATAAACCCAGCCTTGTTTAAACTTTTTGCGGCCCATGCGGTCGGCGCCGTAAAATGGTATGGCAAAACTATAGTTGACCTTAACTTGTATTTTTTCGCCTTTTCCCTCCATCGGTTTGTGCAGGCGCAGTTGCATGCGGGCATCGGTGATAACGGGATCAACGGTATAGGTTTCTCCTTTGTAGGTGATGGTAACCGATTCGATGCGGTCGCCGCCTTTGGTGAACCCTTTCACATCAAAACGGTCGCCGCCGATTGGGGTCGCGGCCGCCCCGCGGGAATCAGGCCTGAAAAGGTTCTGGTCCAGCTGCAGCCACAAATAATCCAGGTTATCGGGGCTGTTGTTGGTATAAGTAATGTTCACATCCCCGGTGATCGTGGTATCCTGGGCGCCTTCGGTCAGCGTAGCCCTGATCTGGTAATCGGCGCGGTTCTGCCAGTAATGCTGTCCCGGCTGCCCGCTTGCCGAGCGGTCATCGCCGGTGGTGGTAGGCCAGGTAATGGGGCCGAAAACGTCCAGGTGGTTGTACTGGATGGAGTCGGGTTGTTGAGCCGGGGCCTGTGCGAAAGAGCAACCGGCGGCTGCTAAACACAGGCATCCCGTTGTTAAAATGTTCCGTAATGCAGAACGTCGAATTTTTATCATATTGATTTGTTTTGTATCCTGATAATGATGCCGTTTAATTACGGCGCGGCAAATTAACCAAATAAATTACGAATTTGATAATTTGTATACAGGATGATACAAACGTGCGGAAATAAAGTAAATGGATGAGGTTATGAGAATCAAGAGCCAGGGAGAAGATGTGAAAGGCGAAAGGTGGGAGTTAAGAGCCAAGAAGGAAGTGGCAGTAGCAGGAGCAGGAGGAACAAAGAGTCAAGAGCCAAGAACCAAGAGCCAAGAAAGAGTCAACCGATGAATCAAAATGTCTTGTATACATCTGCCGGAAGCAGAATAATTGTAAATAAAAAGCCATTCATAGAACTAATTTATATTTTTGTAGTATGGAAACAGTGATAATGCACCCGCAAAACAAAGAGCAATTAGCTGCACTAAAAGCTGTTGCCAAGGCATTGAAAGTTACTTTTGAAACAGACAAAAACTCCCCTTATGATCCGGCATTCGTGGCCAAGATATTAGCCGGAGAAAAGGCAAAAAACGATGGCGAAAAGGGTCTTCGCGTAGATGTTGAAAACCTGTGGAAATAGAATTGTACAAAGATGCCAAGGAGGATTTGGTTTACTGGCAAAAATCGGGTAATAAGGCTATTCAAAAAAAGATACAGGAACTTTTTTCAGATATGAAAAAACATCCTTTTGAAGGTATAGGTAAGCCAGAACCTTTAAGGTATGAACTTACCGGAAAATGGTCGCGGCGTATAAATTACGAACATCGGATTGTTTACAGCGTCACTGACAATATCATTAATGTTTACTCTCTTAAAGGACATTATTAATTAACCGTAGACTACTCTTATGCAGGGGAGTAAATCAAAGTTTTTCTTATCCCATTCTTGTTGATTAAATCCCACATTTAAACACCCCTAACCTGCAATAGATATTTTTTAAAGTGTACTTAATATTGCACTTTAACCTTTAATACATTTTCCGATGAATCGTCTCGCTAATTCTACCTCGCCCTACTTGCTGCAACATGCCAACAACCCGGTTGATTGGTATCCATGGGGACCGGAAGCCCTGCAAAGGGCAAAAGACGAAGATAAACTGATACTGGTCAGCATCGGTTATTCGGCCTGCCATTGGTGCCACGTGATGGAGCATGAGAGTTTTGAAGACGAAAAGGTGGCGGCTGTGATGAACGAATATTTTGTATGCATCAAAGTCGACCGCGAGGAACGCCCCGACGTTGACCAGGTGTACATGAGCGCCGTACAACTGATGACCGGCAGGGGAGGGTGGCCCCTCAACTGTATTTGCCTGCCCGACCAGCGACCAATTTATGGGGGCACCTATTTTAAGAAAAATGATTGGGTGGCGCTGCTGTTTAATTTGAATGATTTTTTCAAAAACAAGCCGGATGAAGCGAAAGAATACGCAAACCGGCTTACTGACGGTATAAAAAATTACGAAACGGTTGATTTTGTCGCTGTACAACCGGAATATTCGCCGGATGATTTGAGTCCGGTTATAGAAAACTGGA
This sequence comes from Bacteroidota bacterium, assembly GCA_013286235.1. Lineage (GTDB taxonomy): Bacteria > Bacteroidota > Bacteroidia > Sphingobacteriales > Sphingobacteriaceae > Mucilaginibacter. Next base: position 66,577 of record JABDGE010000001.1, on the reverse strand, counting down.
GAAAATACTTTGATAAAACAGGCGGCGGCCTCGGCTATGCACCCAAGTTTCCCATGGCGAACAACTGGCAATGCCTGATGCGGTATGCTCATTTGTTCCGCGATGAGAGCATAGCAGCACAGGTAAAAGTTACGCTGCAAAAGATGGCCTACGGAGGCATTTATGATCATATCGGTGGCGGCTTTGCCCGGTATTCGGTGGACGAACGCTGGCATGTGCCACATTTTGAAAAGATGCTGTACGACAATGCGCAGCTGCTCACGCTTTATGCAGAAGCTTACACGTGGCAAGAGGATCCCCTTTATGAAAAGACCACAGCTGAGATTGTCAGCTTTGTACAGCGTGAACTGACTTCTCCCGGTTTTGGTTTTTACTCCGCGCTCGATGCCGACAGCGAGGGTAAGGAAGGTAAATTTTATATTTTCACAAAATCTGAAGTGGAGCAGGTGCTTGGTGATGATGCTGAAGTGTTCTGCATTTACTATAACATTACTGATGACGGGAACTGGGAAGAAGAAAGCTCGAATGTGCTGTTTAGGAAACTGAATGACGCGGAGTTGGCGGCAAAACTGGGCCTGCCGGTGGATGAGTTGTTAGCAAAGATCGAAGTCTGCCGGGATAAGGTTTTTCAATACCGTTCGCAGCGCGTGCGCCCGGGCCTGGATAACAAGATGCTCGCCTCCTGGAACGGCTTAATGCTGAAAGGGCTGTGCGATGCCTACCGGGCGTTTCATAATGCAGCGCTTCTCGATATGGCGTTAAAAAATGCCGGGTTTACCTGGGATAACTTTGTTACTGCCAATGGACGCATAACGAGAACGCCAGCCACCGAAAAAGGTGAACCAGCCCCGGCCTTCCTGGATGACTACGCCAATATAGCGGACGCCTTCATAGCGCTGTATGAAGTTACTTTTAACGAAACCTGGCTTTTGCGCGCCAAACAGCTAACGGATATCGCGATCAGCCATTATCATGACGACGAAAACGGTATTTTTTATTTTGCCGCGAGCGATGACGCCCACCTGATAGCCAGGAAGTCGGAGGTAATGGATGGCGTCATCCCATCCTCAAATTCAGTAATGGCCCGAAACCTGAAAAAATTAGGTTTACTGTTTGATGAGGAGCCGTACCTGGCCATTTCGGCGCAACTTTTAAGGAATATAATGCCGCATATAGCACGGTATCCATCATCTTATTCCAATTGGATCATGTTATTGCTCGAAGAAGTGGCGGGCACTTATGAAGTAGCCATTACCGGCCCGCATTTTGAAGAGCGGCGCCGCGAAATGGAAAAAAATTACATACCCAATAAAATAATGCTTGGAGGTACAGCAGGAATTTTACCTTTGCTGCAGCAAAAGTTTGGCATTGAAACACAGATTTTTGTTTGTCGCAACAAAACCTGTGGTTTACCTGTTTCGACGGTAAATGATGCATTAAAACAAATAACCGCTTGAAACGCTGATGGATAGGGGAGGTCAATTTCGCTGGTTAGTTTCAGGCCAGCGCGATCGCCTAACAATACACAACGTTCCAGGTCAACAAAAGAACAAGTATGGAAATCAAACCAAAGCACGTAGTATCGGTAACATACGATCTGTATGTGAATGACGAAAACGGTACAGAAGTATTGGAAGAAAGCGCCACAGAAGAACAGCCGCTTACCTTTTTATACGGGGCAGACCAGATGCTGCCGAAATTCGAAGAAAATTTGAGCGGCCTTTCAACCGGCGACAGCTACGATTTTCATTTGTCAGCCGAAGATGCTTACGGCGAATACGATGACGAGGCAGTTGCCAACCTGCCGATAGACATGTTTAACGGCCAGGACAAGCCGGAGATCGGTACCGTATTGCCCTTGCAGGACAACCATGGCAACCGTTTCCAGGGGCAGGTAGTTTCTGTCGCAGAAGATGGTATTATTGTCGATTTGAATCACCCTATGGCCGGCCAGGCGCTGCATTTTAAAGGAAATATTTTGAACGTACGGCCGGCAACACCGGAGGAGTTATCGCACGGGCACGCTCACGGCGCGGACGGCCACCACCACCATTAATTACGAGTAAGAATCAAGAGTCAGGGAGAAAGTGGCAGTTGCAGTGGCAGTAGCAGTAGTAGGAAAACGGTTGGGATAAAAAGGGAACGGCCGAGGAAAGTCAAGGTTCAAGAACCCGAGAACCAAGAGTTAAGAAAAAAACGGACAAGATGGACAGACTGTTTCTGCTATTTGCGTCTTGATTCGCATTCGTAAAACGAAGCATTGCTTCCGATGCTAAGGAAGCAATGTTTCTGCAAAAAAATGCCCGGAGACGCAATATTTTGTGTCTCCTTTGTTTGAACCGAAGCATAAAATTTCCACTACATAACCTGGATCAAAATAGTCCGCTTATAGGAGGCTCCGCTGGAGCCCTAAACTTTTCTGTTTTTTTTCTATAAACAGGGGGCTCCGCTGGAGCCAAAAAAATCGCTTTTGACTTTGCTTACCGCTGTAGTCGCCTGTTTGCAGACGACGACAACGATATGTAAGACTCCGGCCCCTTTTGACTAAAAATTTAACGAGGGGTTATTTTTAATGGGTTTATCCTGGCCCCTTTTCTTTTTTCTTCTCTTTTCGCCAAAAACATTTACATTCGTTCCGGCCAGTTATTTCAAAATAGGCAGTTTCCTGTTTTTTGCTTTTCAGTCCCGTTCGGTAAAACTTTTGATAGTTGAACATTACGTCCTGAATAGCCGCGCATAAATTTGAAAAACCGATTTATATATTTTATAATTGTCAAACCAACAATTTAAGTCAAAACACACACCCAAAAATGAGCTTAAAAACCCTCTCTGGCGCCGACTGGGCCGTATTTCTTTTCTATTTTGCAGTAGTGTCTCTTTACGGCTGGTGGGTATATCAACGTAAAAATAAAAGTGACGGTACCTCCAAAGGTTATTTTTTAGCTGAAGGGTCGTTAACATGGTGGGCAATAGGCGCATCTTTAATAGCTTCGAATATCTCAGCCGAGCAGATGGTGGGCATGAGCGGTTCGGGGTTTAAGATGGGGCTTGCCATTAGTACTTACGAATGGATGGCCGCCGCGACGCTTGTTATCGTAGCTGTATTTTTTATCCCGGTTTACCTCAAAAACAAAATAGCCACTATGCCGCAGTTTCTCCATCAGCGGTATAATGGCACGGTAGCCATGATTATGGCAATATTCTGGCTGATGCTTTATATTGTTGTGAACTTAATGTCGATACTCTATTTAGGCGGGGTTGCAATAGCAGGCATTTCCGGGTTAGACCTTAAATTAGTTATTACTTTATTAGCTGTTATTGCTATCATTATCACTTTGGGCGGTATGAAGGTGATCGGTTATACCGATGTTGTACAAGTATTCTTTCTTGTATTGGGCGGACTGGCTGCTACCTATATTGCATTACATTTGATAAGCGAGAAGTCCGGTACAACCGGCCTTTGGAACGGTTTTAAATTATTGCGGACAGATGCCAGCGACCACTTCCAGATGATATTCAAAAAGGGTAACCCCAATTACCTTGATCTGCCGGGCATTTCGGTACTTATTGGCGGTATGTGGATCACCAATTTAAATTATTGGGGCTGTAATCAATATATTACCCAAAGGGCTCTTGGGGCCGATCTTAAAACAGCCAGGTCGGGTATCCTTTTCGCAGCTTTCCTGAAGTTACTGATGCCGGTAATTGTAGTTCTGCCAGGTATAGCGGCTTACGTTCTTTATCAAAAGGGAATGTTTCACCGTGAAATGTTAAGCTCAAAAGGGGTTTTAGATGTCAATAAGGCCTATCCTTCCATCCTTAACCTATTGCCAAATTACCTGAAAGGGCTTTCATTTGCAGCGTTAACCGCGGCCATCGTGGCGTCTTTAGCAGGTAAAGCAAATAGTATAGCCACTATATTTACGCTGGATATTTATAAAAAGGCCATCAATTCCAAAGCTTCGGAAAAGAACCTGGTGAATACCGGTAAAATAGCAGTGGTGGTGGCAATGGTATTAGGCGTTTTATTGTCGTTTGTTATTGGCGATATGTTGATGGGCGAAGGCAAACAAGGCTTCCAGTACATACAGGAGTACACAGGTTTTGTTTCGCCGGGTATATTTGCCATGTTCATTTTAGGTTTCTTTTGGAAAAAGGCAACTTCAAATGCCGCATTATTCGCAACCATAGGCGGCCTGGCATTCGCTATTGTGTTCAAGTTTTTGCCGTATTGGACAAACCTTTCCTTTTTGCAGCCCTTTGGTTTTTCAAAACTAAATGCCGATGGCGTATATGAAATTCCTTTTTTAGATAGAATGGGCTTTGTATTTATCATTTGTATTGTTGGCATGTACGTGATATCGATGATTGAAAACGCGAAAGGTTTGCGCACGAACGGTTTAGAGGTAGATGTGAATATGTTTAAAACCAACAGGGGCTTCGCGATTGGAGCTATAATTATTGCTGTTATCTTAACGGCGTTGTATACTTTTTTCTGGTAGTTGTGGACTATTCCATATAACTTAAGTGCGCCAAATTTAACGGGTGAGCACAGGCATCTGTCCCTTTACCCCTCCCAACCTCCCCTAAATTTAGGGGAGGAGTGTTTTTCTTTAGCTCAGCGGTTAAAAAATAGATTGGTCCCGACCAGTTATTTTAGCCAAAACATCAGGTCCTTATTTTACACTTTTAATAAAATAAAAGCGGCGAGGTTACTCCTGCCACTTTTATTTTGCCTTTGAATATAAGAGTGATTGGCCAAAGCAAACACTGTTTATAAAGTATTACAATTCCGCCTCCGTACGTCAAATTAGTATTATGCTTATTGTATAACTTACACCTATCTTTATCAGCAGGTTTTCTGTCTGAAATGTTTAATCTTCAACTTATTTGTTCCAAAATTGTCTTTCGCAGGTTATTAAAACTTGTTTTTGGATTGGCGGCGGCGTTGACAGCGGGGCAATGTGTTTATGCTCAAGCCCCGGGTTCGCCCGCTATCCGCCTCAACCAATCAGGCTTTTATCCGGCCGCGCCCAAGATTGCTATCGTTGTTGAAGGCCGTGACAGTGTGTTTTACCTCGAAACCTTAAGCCATCATATCGTATTTACAGGTACACTCAAAAGATCGTCTAAGCCTGCTTTCTCAGGCAATTACACGCAGATAGCAGAATTTTCCGCTTACAGTAAATCGGGCAAATACCTGGTTCATGTTCCGGGCCTGGGCGATTCCTGGCCGTTTGAAATAAAAAAAGCTGTTTTGCGGCCAGTGGCAGATGCTTCCATCAAAGCTTATTACTTTATGCGCGCCTCTACAGCGCTTGATGAAAAATATGCCGGTAAATGGCATAGAGCAGAGGGACATCCGGATACGGCGGTGCTGGTGCATCCTTCGGCGGCAAGCGGCAAAAGGCCGGCGGGAACTGTCATTTCATCGCCCCGTGGCTGGTATGACGCGGGCGACTATAACAAATACATCGTCAACAGCGGCATCAGCACCAGTACTTTGCTTTCCTTGTACGAGGATTTTCCGGCTTATATGAAAACCGTAAAACTGAACATTCCCGAAAGCGGGAACCACATTCCCGACATCTTGAACGAGGTTTTATGGAACCTGCGCTGGATGCTTACCATGCAGGATCCGAATGATGGCGGGGTTTATCATAAACTGACAAACGCAGCCTTCGATAAATTTGAAATGCCTGACAAGGCCGACTCCCTCCGTTACGTCGTTCAAAAAGGGACTGCTGCAACGCTGGACTTCGCTGCGGTGATGGCGCAGGCATCGCGGATATTCCGCAAATTTCCGACCGAGGTTCCCGGTTTAGCCGACTCCTGTTTAAACGCGGCTGAACAGGCCTGGAGTTGGGCCCAGCAAAATCCAAAGGTGGTTTACAACCAAACGACCATGAACCGGCAATTCAGCCCCAAAGTAACCACCGGCGATTATGGCGACCGGAGATTTGACGACGAGTTCATTTGGGCAGCCTCGGAATTGTACGTAACCACCACGGATGCAAAATATCTAAATGCCGTAAACCTCATTCCGGATGGTTTGATGCCATTGCCCACCTGGAGCCAGGTGCGGCTTTTGGGTTATTACACCCTCATAAAAAATTGCGATTTACTGGGTAGCAAGTGCCCGCCGCAGGTACCCGAATTGAAAAAACGATTGGTCTCTTTTGCCGATAGCCTGGTAAGCGGCGCTCATGAAACGGCCTATAAAACGGTAATGGATAAATCAGCGCGGAATTTTAATTGGGGAAGTAATTCCGTGGCAGCCAACGAGGGGGTAGCTCTGGTGCAGGCTTATAAGTTAACCAATGATACCCGTTATCTTGACTATGCGCTTGATAACCTCGATTATTTGTTGGGTCGCAATGGCACAGGCTATTCCTATGTAACGGGTTATGGCAGTAAAACGCCCATGCACCCGCATCACCGTCCATCGGCATCAGATGGTGTTGATGATCCTGTTCCGGGGCTGTTAGTCGGCGGACCGAATCCCGGCATGCAGGATCATGTAAAGGTACCGTCCACTGTTCCTGATGAGGCTTATATCGACAATGAACGGGCTTACGCGGTTAACGAGATCGCCATTAACTGGAACGCGCCGCTGGCTTACCTTGCAAATGCGATGGAGGCTTTGCAGGACAAATTAAAATTGTAAATTAGTCGGGAAGTCCGAAAGTCCGGAAGTCGGAAAGTCCGGAAGACGCTTCTACCGGGTTGCGAAAAGAATAGTTTAAATCCATGGAGAAGCCGGTATAAAAGATTAAGTTAAAGGCATTTAAAAAAAAATAAATTGATAAAAAAATATTCTCATTGATGAGAATTTATAAATAGCATTACCAAATAAAACTCAACCTGTATACCAAATTGTCATGATCAAAAATTTATTCAGCCTAATTGTGCTCGCGTCCTTGGGCGCATTGTCCGCATCGGCACAGGGTACTAAACCCGCCAGTGCATTAGACCAAAAGGTAGATTCGCTCATCGCAAAAATGACCCTCGAGGAAAAAGTGGGCCAAATGACCGAAGTCACCTCTGACGTTGTTTCTACCACGACCAACGGTGTTCACCAGATCGATGCCGACAAGATCAAAGAAGCCATCCTGAAATACCACGTCGGTTCTATCTTAAACGTGAGCGGCCATGCCTACGACCGTAAGCACTGGTACGAGGTGATATCCGCCATACAAGCGGAAGCTGCCCAAGACCGCCTTAAGATCCCGGTGATATATGGAATTGATGCTATACACGGCGTAACCTATACCGTTGGCAGTACGCTGTTTCCTCAGGAGATTGGGATGGCAGCTACTTTTAACCGCTTGCTGGCCTATAAAGCGGGTACTATCACAGCCTACGAAACCCGGGCCAGCTGTATCCCCTGGAATTATTCGCCGGTTTTGGATTTGGGCAAAATGCCGCTGTGGCCGCGCATCTATGAAACATTCGGCGAAGATCCTTACCTGGTGAAGACCATGGGCGCATCCATCATTCACGGCTACCAGGGCAGCGATGTGGGCGACAAGTACCATGTGGCTGCTTGCATGAAGCATTACCTTGGCTATGGCGACCCATTAGATGGCAAAGACCGCACGCCGGCCTGGATACCCGACCGCTACATGCGCGAATATTTCCTGCCTCCTTTTATTGAAGCGGTTAAAGAAGGAGCGAAGACCCTGATGGTCAATTCGGGCGAGATCAACGGTGTGCCTTTACATGCAAGTCATTACATGCTCACCGATGTTTTGCGCGGAGAGCTTCATTTTGAAGGCGTTGTGGTAAGCGACTGGCGGGATATAGAGTATCTGCATGATCGCCACCATATTGCCGCAACCCAAAAAGATGCGGTTATGATCGCTGTAAACGCCGGTGTGGATATGAGCATGGTTCCCTACGAATACAGCTTCTATAACTATCTTATCGAGTTGGTAAACGAAGGAAAAGTGCCAATGGCACGTATTAACCAGGCGGTTCATCGCATATTGAAAGTTAAATATGAGTTGGGCTTGTTCGACCATCCCGTGGGAAACCCCGATGACTACCCTAAATTCGGATCGGAGGAGTTTAGGAAAGTGAGCCTGCAGGCTGCTACTGAATCCATAACGCTGCTAAAAAATAACAATAACGTGCTTCCGCTAAAAAAAACTATGAAAGTGCTGGTAACCGGCCCAACCGCAAATACCATGCGCGCCCTTGACGGCGGCTGGAGCTATACCTGGCAAGGGGAACAATCCGATAGTTTTGCCGCGAACAAGAATACCATCCTGAAGGCCATCCAAATAGAAATAGGGAAGGATAATGTTACCTACCAGCCCGGCGCTACTTATGACAGCCTGCAAAATGTAAACGATGCGGTGAAAGCCGCTAAAAGCGCCGATGCCATTGTATTGTGTTTGGGTGAGCTCTCCTATACCGAGAATGTGGGCAATATCGATGACCTCAACCTGCCATGGGCACAAACCGAGCTGGCGCTTGAGCTGGCCGCCACGGGTAAGCCCATCATCCTTGTTTTAGCGGAGGGAAGACCTCGTATCGTCACTGAGGCCGAAAGCCATTCATCAGCCACATTGATGGCCTATCTGTCGGGTAACGAAGGAGGGGACGCCATTGCTGATATACTATTTGGAAATGTAAACCCATCTGGAAAACTGCCCGTGACCTACCCCCGGTACGCCAATGCTTTGGTGAATTATTACCGCAAGAACCTGGAGAACGGCAATTCCGACGATAAACATGGCTATAATCCGCTTTATGAATTTGGCACAGGCTTGAGCTATACTACTTTCAGCTACAGCAACCTGCACTTAAGTCAGCCCGACCTGAAAGACGGCGAAACCATTACGGTTACCGTTGATGTGAAAAATTCCGGGGCACGCGATGGTAAAGAGTCGGTATTGATGTACACACAGGAGGAATATGCCAGTATAGCGCCGGATTTTAAACGCCTGCGTGCATACGACAAGGTAGACCTGAAAGCTGGCGAAACTAAAACAGTTACCTTTAAAATTACAACCAAAGACATTGCTTTTGTAAATGACCTGAGTAAAACCGTTACCGAACCCGGTGAATTTAAAGTGATGATCGGTGATCAGTCGCAGAGTTTTAATTATATCTCAACTGTGGCCCCGGACAGGTCGGGTAAATTGTAATTGGTTTTGTTGGCAATCGATTTTAGAAAAGTAACGGGAGCGCTGGCGGTAGTTGACGCGCTCCGTCTGCTCACCCCGACATTGCTCCGCTGCCGACCCTCTCTACCGCAAGCGGTAAAGGTAAGAGGGTTGTTTTTTCTTAACTTAATAGCATCACTGTCAAGAACGCGGCCCTCACTGAGAACGCAGAGAAAAAATTTGAGTTTTATATAGAGATGTTTTAGACGCGATTTCTCGGGATTGCCGTTATAGTCTTCACCATTCGGAGGATTTGCTTAATTTGCCTCAATTAAGCAAATCCTTTATACTGCATGTCCAGGTTTTCCGTCGACCCCAATATTGCCAGGGCTAAAACGCCCGATGCTTCCATTTACACCGACGCTGCTGTTTTTGAACAAAGCAGGGAAAAGATATTTGCGCCCACCTGGCAGTTTGTGGGCCATAGCGCCCTGGTAGCTAATGCCGGCGACGTACACCCTTTTACATTGTTTCCCGGCTTCCTTGACGAGCCTTTGTTGTTAACCAGGGAACAATCAAACAAAATCAACCTGTTGTCAAACGTTTGCACACACAGGGGTAACCTTGTTGCCGGTGAGGCCTGTAACCTCCGAAGCCTGAGATGTCGTTACCATGGCCGTAAGTTCGACCTGGATGGTCAGTTTTTATCTATGCCTGAATTTAAAGGAGTTGAAGACTTTCCTACGGAAGCGGATAATTTGCCGAAACTAAAACTGTTTAATTGGGGCCCATTAATGTTCACCAGCATCGAACAAAAATTCCAACCAGAGATTTTTTTTAAGGACATGATAGAGCGAATGAGTTGGCTGCCGCTGGACGACTTTAAACCGGAACCTGCCTTGAACCGGGTATTTAACGTTAAAGCCAACTGGGCGTTGTATTGCGAAAACTACCTCGAGGGCTTTCACATTCCTTTTGTTCACGCCGGTCTGAACGCCGTTATCGATTTCGGAGAGTATACCACTGAGCTTTTCTTTCCCTATTCCAACTTGCAGCTTGGCCTGGCCAGGAATAATGAGGATTGTTTTGACCTGCCTCCCGGTTCGCCTGATGCCGGCTTGAATGTGGCGGCCTACTACTTCTGGGTTTTCCCTAATATGATGTTTAACTTTTATCCCTGGGGTTTATCGGTAAATGTGGTTGAACCGGTAGCGGTTGATGAATGCAGGGTTAATTTTTATTCCTACGTGTGGGATGCTGCTAAATTGGGAAAGGGCGCCGGGGCCGGCTTAGATAAGGTGGAACAAGAAGATGAAGAAATAGTCCAAAACGTTCAAAGGGGTGTAAAATCCCGCTTTTATAAGCATGGGCGGTATTCCTTGAGCCGGGAGCAAGGGACGCATCATTTCCACAGGATACTTGCGGATTTTCTGGGTTAGAAACTTCCATAGGGTAATCAATCAGATCCGACAAAGCCAGGTACACTCTGCTTGCATTAAAATTTCAACCTGCAGGCAACAAAAGCCCCGCCGATTGGTTAATGTCTACAATGACTGTCGGGATAATGTAAATTAAATTCTATTTATATGTTTAAACATCTAATTAGCATAATTTTGTTATCAGTTTAAAACAATCAAAAAATAAAGATCATGGCAACAGCAACAAAATGGGTGATCGACCCCATGCACTCAGAAGTTCAGTTCAAGGTAAAACACCTTGTAATTTCAACCGTAACGGGTTTTTTCAAAAGTTTTGAAGGTTCGTTAGAGACCGTAGATGACAGTTTCGAAGATGCTGAAATTGCATTTTCGTTAGACATCGATAGTATAGATACCAACCAGGGCCAAAGAGACGGGCATCTGAAATCGCCCGATTTTTTTGACGCGGCTCAGTTCCCGCATATTACCTTTAAATCAACCTCTTTCAAAGGGAAGGGCGATGATGAGTATGAGCTTAAGGGAGACCTTACGGTAAAGGGAATAACCAAACCTGTTACCCTGGAAGCTGAATATGGTGGCTCAACAGACGATTTTTACGGCAACACCAAAGCCGGGTTTGAAGTGACCGGAAAAATCAACCGTAAAGAATTTGGTTTAACCTGGGATGGTGTAACAGATGCAGGATCGATAGTGCTTGGAGAAGACGTAAAACTGCTGATCAACGTTCAGTTTGCAAAGCAGAAATAAATTTTTTGTTCCGGGTTTCTGTCCGGTATGCTCCTTTTGTTAAACCGCGTCGGAATAATTATCCAGACGAGAGGAATTGTGAAATTGATGGTAACTTCGAAGGCGAAATTTGTTGGGGAGTATCCTCAGACAGGAATCCGGAATAATTAATATGCTCATAAAAATATATCCCGAAAACCCCAATCAAAAGGCGATTGAGCAGGTTGTGCAGGTATTGCAAAAGGGTGGCCTGATCATTTATCCTACCGACACGGTTTATGGGCTTGGGTGTGATATTACGAATCATAAAGCCATCGAGGCGATTTGCCGGATCCGGAATATTAAGCCCGAGAAGGCGAATTTTTCCTTTATCTGCTCCGACCTCAGCCATATTTCTGATTATATCAAACCGATAGACAATACCACATTCCGGGTGCTGAAAAAGGCCTTGCCTGGCCCCTTTACCTTTATTTTCAATGCTAACCATAATGTGCCGAAGCTGCTGGCCTCCAACAAAAAGACCGTTGGTATAAGGGTGCCTGATAATAATATCGCCAGGGATATTGTGAAGGCGCTCGGCAATCCTATTCTTTCCACCTCCATAAAAGACGATGACGAAATCATCGAATATTCAACCGACCCGGAACTTATCCACGAAAAATATGAAAACCTGGTCGACATAGTCATCGACGGCGGATATGGCGAAAATATTCCTTCAACCGTTGTGGATTGTACCCAGGGTGATTTTGAGATCGTAAGGGAAGGGAAGGGTGAACTGGAGTTGTATTTATGAAGTCCTGAAGTCCGAAAGTCCGAAAGTCCGAATCCCGATAGCTATCGGGACCGAAAGACGTGCAGATGCTCCTTCGCTACTTCCTTCGCTTAGGCTTCGGCGGTTGATAAAAGCTATGGCGCTCGAAGTGTGCAGATGTGCAGATGGGGAAATTTGATGATTTGCTGAGATGCACATCCGCAAATGTTTGGATGAGGAGATGGACTAAAATGTGAGTCGATTCTGACTAAATTAACCACCCCCTACGAAAAAGCTAAACTATTTGCGTTTGTTTGGCGACATGGCTAAATATTTTTTCGTAAAGCTCGCGGGGATTAAAGGGCTTTGAGATAAAGTCATTCATCCCTATTTCGATACAATATTCGTATTCGCCTTTGATAGTGTGGGCAGACATGGCAATAATAGGGACCGATCCTTTGCAGCCGCTTAGCGCGCGAATCTTCTTCGTGGCATCGTAACCATCCATCTCTGGCATTTGCAGATCCATCAAGATTATATCAAAGTCTTGGGTGGCGTATTTATTAAGGGCAATTAAGCCGTTTTCGGCAACCTCGATTGCAAATCCCTGCTTTTTAAGCACTTTTGTGACGAGCAATTGATTTATCATGTTGTCTTCAGCGATCAGGATGCGTATTCCGTGTCCGCCGGGTAATTCTACCGCGTTATTGATGATCGCTATCTTCGTGTCTTTCTCTTTATATTTTACGAATGACAGTCTGAAGTGAAAGTCTGACCCCACTCCAGGTGTACTGGTGACGAAGATTTCGCCATTTTGCAGGCTGACCAACTGTTTGACGATGCTCAATCCCAAACCGCTGCCTCCGAATTTGCGCGCAGTATCGTTGGCGGCCTGCTCAAAGCTTTCGAATATTTTGTCCTGTTTATCGATGGGGATTCCAATTCCTGTATCCCTTACGCCAAAGTCGATCAATACGCTTTCGTTAGTTTCGGAGCGGCATACCGCCGATACCACTATTTCGCCCTCGGAGGTAAATTTTATCGCGTTAGACACGAGGTTTAGCAACACCTGGCTCAGTCGTACTGAATCACCGATCACAATTCGGGGCAATTTTTCGTCGAGAAAGCATTTTACATGGATTCCTTTTTGATGGGATTTAGCCTTGAGCATTAACATCGTGGTCTGGACAACATCGGCCGGGTTAAACGGGAGACTTTCGAAAGTGACCTTGCCTGCCTCCATTCTGGAAAGATCAAGAATGTCGTTCAAAATAACCAAAAGGTCTTCGCCCGATTTAATGATGATATGAATATATTCCTGTTGTTCTCTTTCTGTCAATGTCTCGCTAAGCAATCTGGCAAAGCCAAGTATACCATTCATGGGCGTGCGAATCTCGTGGCTCATTTTGGCCAGGAACAGCTGCTTGCTTTTTTCAGAAATTTCAGCGCGTTCCTTCTCGCGCTTCAGGCTTTCTTTTGTTTCGTTTAATTCTCTTATCGCCCTTAAATTTTCGGCCAGCGTCTCGGTCATGTTGTTAAAAGATACAGCAAGCTGGCCGATCTCATCCTGGGAGTATACAGGCACCCGGGTATCCAACGCTCCGCTGCTTACCAGGGTGGCGCCGTTTATGATGGCCTTTACGCCTTTTTCGATGCCGCGGCTTACGGATATGGTTATGAGAATACTTGTAGTGCCAATGGTTAGGGACAAAGTAAGCAGCAGTCGCAAAACTATGTTTTCCAACCAGCGGGAGCCATCACCCAGCGTTGAAGAAAATTCATCTTCTTGTTTGGTGAAGCCGGCATTGAGCGCGTTTGCCGAAGCCATCATTTGGTCAATCCGGGCCTGGCTGGCTGTATTCGCCGCTATTGCCTGGTGCATTCGATCGCTTATGGCGATCAACTGTTCCATGTTTTTTTCAGCCAGTCCCCACACGGTGATGGCTTTATTCAGGTAGGAAATACTATGAAACCGAAGGATCAGGCTGATCATGCCGTTGACGTCGGCAGGGTTATTAAGCCCCTCGATAAATCCTTGTCGTGCAACAGCCAGATCGGGGTGGGGCTTTTGCAATTCAAGCCGCGTTTTATTGTCGCCCCGGGGTACCTTCAAAAGGTTTCTGAAGGCCTGGTAATCTTTTTCGCTATGAGACTGTGAATAGATAACAAGGTTATACACCGCGTCTTTTTGCGCTTTTGACCATATTCCCTCGCCGTTTACAAACGCCCGCACAGACGAAAGCGTGCCTACGGCAAACCAAAGGGTACACAACTCAATGGTAACGAGGAGGGCCATAATGCCGACGGTGAAATACAGCTTCATGGAAATGCTAATACGGGCGAATTTTTTTCGCAAAAATAATATCATATGGCAAGAAAGGTTAGTTCTCCTTTATACGAATGGGGCCGGGAAGATGTTTTAGGAATCGGAAGGTATTTTTAGTCCGAAAGTCGGATTTAGTTGGCAGTTTGAAGCAGGCAGTTTGCTGCCTTTTGATTCGAACAGTATTGCGCAGAGATGCTTTTTCTGGTATTGCCGGCACCTTAATCGGAAATTTTATAAGTTTGCCGACTTTAAATTTAGTCGTTGAAAAGGAAAAGGTTGTCGAGCAGGTTAATTGTTGAGAAGGTTTTTAGCCTTGTGCTTTTTGTGGGGATAGTGACATTTTGTATGGAGAGCGCCCGTGGCCTGCTGTTAATAGCGCTGCCCATACTCGCGGTGGTAGACTACGCCATTTTTTACCTGCCGGATAAGATCGAGTTTGACGACGAAACGGTTTATATCAAAACCGGGAAAGAGACGTTAGCCGTTCCCTTCCAGCAGGTAACGATGCTTAAGATCACCTGGATCAGCATCGGAAGTAAAAATGTCTGGAAACTTAAATACATCGCCGGCGGGAGGGAGCGGTCGGCGCGATTCTATCCGCGAAATTATGCCGACACGCTGGCGCCTTTTATCCAATTGCTCAAAGCTAAAAATCCAAACGCTAAATTTACCAGATGGTCGGGCAAGTAGACCGAGATAGGTGGTTATGCTTTGATAGCATTAATGAAGCCAGGGATTTTATCCATGTAGTCTTTTTCGCCGAGTAATTTAACAAACCTGCTTCCGATGATGGCGCCGCGACCATATGAGCAAGCTTTGCTGAAAGTTTGTTTGTCAATAATGCCAAAGCCAAATATTACAGGATTTTTTAGGTTCATTTGTTTTACCCGCTGGTAATAGGCTTCGATCTTACCGGATTGCTGAATGCTGGAACCGGTAATGATGGAAGCCGAGAGCAGGTAAATAAAGCTGTTGCTTAAACTGTCGATCTTTTGTATACGTTCTGCCGAAGTTTGAGGTGTAACCATGAAGATATTGCAGACAGCGTTTTCCTTAAAGTACCGGGCGTATAATGCCTCGTACTCGTACATGGGCAGATCCGGCAGGATGACGCCATCGACGCCGACTTCGGCGGCTTTTTTGCAGAAACGTTCCACGCCGTATTGCACCACAGGGTTAAAATAACCCATCAGCAGCACGGGGATCGACACTCTTTGGCGCAGGGCAGCTAATTGATCGAAAAGAACATTCAGCGACATGCCATTTTGCAGCGCGATTTGGGAACTATGCTGGTTAACAGGGCCATCGGCTACGGGGTCGGAATAGGGGAATCCTATTTCAAGGAAATCGGCTCCTGATCGTTCCAGGGTCTCGGCGATCCCGAGAGTTGAATCCAGCGTGGGATAACCGGCTGTAAAAAAGATGGATAACAGGTTCTGTTTCCCTGAATTAAAAAGCTGCTGTAAGCGGTTTTCGTGCATTGCTAATAGCCAAAGTATTTAATATAAGTGTCGAGGTCCTTATCGCCCCGGCCTGATATGCAGATCACGACGGTATCATCTGTTTTAAATTTCATGTTCTCAAGGTACGCCAGCGCATGCGCCGTTTCGATGGCCGGAATAATTCCTTCCAGTTGGGAGCACAGCAACCCTGCCTGCAAAGCCTCGTCGTCGGTAATGCTCACATATTCGGCGCGGTGAATTTTATAGAGATATGCATGCTGCGGACCAATACCGGGGTAATCAAGGCCCGCCGAAATGGAGTAGGGTTCTACAACTTGTCCGTCCGGAGTTTGCATCAATATCGTCCGGCTGCCGTGCAACACGCCTTCCCGGCCTAAAAACGTTGTCGCTGCCGAATGGCCGCTGTCTACCCCTTTGCCGGCTGCTTCAACGGCGACCAGTTTTACGCTTTCATCGTCTAAAAAATGATAAAACATGCCCATCGCATTGCTTCCGCCGCCCACGCAGGCCATCACATAATCGGGTAACTCCCTGCCGGTATGCTCCGAAAGCTGTTTTTTTGTTTCGAGGGAAATGATCGACTGAAAGCGCGCAACCATATCAGGGTAGGGGTAGGGGCCCACAACCGAGCCGATAATGTAATGGGTATCCACCGGGTTAGCTATCCAATCACGAAGCGCTTCGTTCGTGGCGTCCTTAAGCGTTTTGCTGCCCGATCTGGCTGGCACAACAGTCGCACCGAGCATCTTCATCCGCGATACGTTGGGCGCCTGGCGCTCCATATCAACCTCGCCCATGTAGACCACGCATTCAATACCCATCAAGGCGCAAACGGTCGCCGTTGCCACGCCATGCTGCCCGGCGCCCGTTTCGGCAATGATCCTTTTTTTGCCCAGCCGCCTGGCCAGCAGTATCTGGCCGATGGCGTTGTTGATCTTGTGCGACCCGGTATGGTTCAAGTCCTCCCGCTTGAAAAAGATATTCGCCCCGTATTTTTCGGAATACCTTTTGGCAGGGTACAGTGGCGACGGCCTTCCCACATAATCTTTTAACAGCTGGTCAAATTCTTTTTTAAATCCGTCCTCGTTAATGATGGATAAGTATTTGTTCCGTAATTCTTCCACATTGGGGTACAGCATTTCCGGAATGTAGGCCCCGCCAAATTCGCCGTAATAACCCTGTTCGTTAACTCCGTACTTCATGCGCAGTATGTTTAATTAGGTCGAAAGCCTTAGTTAGCCTGTCGACGTCCTTTATTCCGGGCGAAATTTCGAACCGGCTGTTAAGGTCGACACCATAAAATTGAGGGTGCGTAATGGTTTTAATTTCAGAAAGATTGTCAAGACTAATACCCCCGCTCAAAAAAAACGGAACGTCCAACTTGTAATCGTTTAACAAGGCCCAGTTAAAAGATTCACCCGACCCGCCGTGGATCGGCGTTTTGGTATCGAATAAAAAATAATCTACTGAGTTTGCGTAATCATTAAGCAGACCAAAATTAAATTGCTCATTGATGCCGAATGCTTTTATTACGGTCACCCGGTTGCGGAACGAATTGCAAAATTCAGCACTTTCAGAACCATGCAGTTGAATCGCCTTGAATTGGTATTTTTCGATCAATGTCCCTATTTCGGCGGCATCCGCATTAACAAACACCGCCGTTTTTTGAATCGATTTGGGGATACCTGCGAGCATTTCAGCACCAGGTTCTCCCGCATATCTTGGCGATGGACTGTAGAAAATAAAGCCAGCATAGTCTGGCTCCAGCGCTGTGACCGCTTCTACGTTACCGGGGTACTTTAAACCGCAAACCTTTATCTTCATGTCAGTTTGCAATTAAATTTTCGAAGCTTTTCAACGCTTTTTTACCGAGCAGCGACGATTCAGCCTCGTAGAAACAGTCGCCAAAGTTTTTTTCCGGCGCAATGGTATGGATAGCAAGCGCTGCGTTGCATAGCACCACGGTTTGTTGCGCCTTTGTGCTTTCATCGTTCAACACGTTTAGAAAAATTTCGGCCGATTCAGCTATGGAGTTCCCGCCTAATATCTGGTTAGGATTTAACTTTTCAAACCCTAAGCTTTCAATGGTGTTTATCTTTTCCCCGACAGCCGAAAAGGTCTTAAAATCACCTGTTAATGATATCTCATCGTACCCGTCAAGCGCATTTAAGATAGTATATCTCTTATCCGATTTTTGATAGAGGTAGGCATATATCCTGGCCAGTTCGAGGTTGAACACACCCACCATTTGGTTTTTGGGCTGGGCGGGATTTACCAATGGGCCAAGCATATTAAAAAAAGTTTTTACACCCAACTCGCGCCGGATAGGCGCTACCGTTTTCATGGCCGGGTGAAATAACGGTGCATGCAGGAAACAGATGTTTGCCTTATCGATATGGGTTTTAAGCTTGTCAGGATCGTTCACGAATTTAAGCCCGAGGTACTCCATTACGTTCGACGAACCGCAACCTGAAGATACCCCGTAGTTGCCGTGCTTTGCAACTTTATATCCCGCCCCCGCCACCACAAACGACGCCAGGGTTGAGATATTAAACGTATCCTTTCCGTCGCCACCAGTTCCGCAAAGGTCTATTATGTCGTCAGTCTCCAGGTCTGTCGGCAGGCAAAGCTCCAGCATCGCATCACGAAAACCTTCCAGTTCGTTGACGGTGATGCTGCGCATACAGTAGGCGGTCATGAAGGCGGCCATTTGCGAATTGTTATACTTGCCCAGCGCAATGGCCGTCAATATCTCTTTCGACTGCTCCCTGTTAAAGGTCTTGTTCTCAAAAAGATGATTTAATATCTGTTTCATTTTGCAAAAGCGATAAAAAAAGAAGGGTTACCATACATGGCAACCCTCCGGTATATTGTGTTAACAAAAATGGAATTGCCTTACGATTACTCGTTAAGCCACCACCAATTGTTATTTAATGTCTTCATTGTTATTACGCGACAAATATGG
Source organism: Bacteroidota bacterium (assembly GCA_013286235.1). Classification (GTDB taxonomy): domain Bacteria; phylum Bacteroidota; class Bacteroidia; order Sphingobacteriales; family Sphingobacteriaceae; genus Mucilaginibacter. Next base: position 47,794 of record JABDGE010000001.1, on the reverse strand, counting down.
AAATATTTTCGCTAAAAACAAGCAGAATGATATTTTTACAAATATCTTGAGCAGCAATGACGCAGAAAAGAAAAATTAATCCGGAGGATGACCTTGGCTTTGGTCCCCAGCCGGTGATAAAAAACCAATTTTTACTAAATAAGGACGGATCGCCAAACGTTAGAAGGATAGGGCTTCCCTTTTTCAATACTGCCAATAATTATCATAACCTGATCACCATGAGCTGGACAAAATTCTGGCTGATGGTCATTGCGGGATATGCGGTGATAAATCTTCTCTTCGCTTTTATCTACATGTCATTCGGTCCAAACGGGCTTGATGGGACATCCGGCGCAGCCTCACTAAGCCATTTTTGGGATGCATTCTTTTTTTCGGCCCAAACCATATCCACGGTTGGCTACGGGCATATCAGTCCGAAAGGTATGGGAACAAACAGTGTTGCGGCAATAGAGTCGATGATGGGGCTTTTGGCGTTCGCATTAGCGACAGGCTTGTTGTATGGGCGCTTCTCAAGGCCGTCGGCCCAGATCGTGTACAGCAAGAATATATTGATCGCACCTTATCTTGAAAAGAGCAAAGGCCTGATGTTCAGGCTTGCCAACCTCCGCAGGAATATATTGGTTGACCTGGAGATCGAGATAATCTTCTCCTATAACGAAATGGTGAACGGCAAACCTCAGCGACGGTTTTACCCATTAGAGCTGGAACGAAAAAACGTAAGTATGCTAACCATGAACTGGACCGTTGTGCATCCCATTAATGAGGATAGCCCGTTATCGGATATGAGCCAGCAGGAGCTTTTGGATTCAGAAGCGGCGTTTGCAATTTTGCTGAGGGCATTTGACGACACGTTTTCGCAAACGGTGCATTCCCGTACATCTTACCAGGCAAATGAAATTTTATTTGGCGCTAAATTTAAGCCGATTTTTGATCGCGACGCGGATGGAAAGATCGTGTTAGATTTGAGCCGCATAAATGATCATGAGGTGGTGGAGGAAATGTAGCATACTACTACTTAAGCAGGGAGTTTTTCTCTTTCGCAATCGTATTGTAAACCATTTTGTCCACCAGTCCCGGTACAATTTTATTAAGGAATACCATTAATTTCCCCTGGCCGGTCATGATCAGGGTGCGGGCATGGCGTTCGACGCCGTCGGCAATGATTACGGCTACCTGTTCGGACGACATCATTTTTCCCTCGTCCATGCTGCTTTCACCTTGTTGTTTGCCTTTCTTATCTAAAGAATTGGTGCGGATATTCGAGGTGGTGAAACCCGGGCAAGCTGTAAGTACATTAACACCGGTGTTAAGATTTTCGATGCGAAGGACATCGAGAAAGCCATTCATTGCGAACTTGGAGGCGGAATAACCGGTGCGGCCGGGCAGGCCTTTATAACCGGCGATGGATGATACACCTACAATGGTTCCTTTCGTTTTTAAAATTTCAGGCAGCGCGTATTTGGTGCAATAAACAGTCCCCCAAAAATTCACATCCATTACTTTTTTTAGAACTTCAAGGTCGGCGTCTTTAAACAAGGCCCGCATGGAGATGCCCGCATTGTTAACCAATACATCAATTTTGCCGAATACGGCAAGGGCTTGTTTGATCAAATGATCGCATTCTTCTTCGCTGGTTACATCACACTGCACCGCCACCGCTTTTACAGGGTATTGATTGACGAGGGTCTCGGTTATTTCGCACAAGGTAACGTACTGGCGGGCTGCTAAAACCAGGTTGGCACCGCGTTTCGCAAATTCAAAAGCCAATGACCGGCCGATGCCGGAAGAGGCACCGGTTATAATGATGATTTTATCTTTTAAGTCCATATGAGTTAGCGTGCTAACGCTAATGCTGCCAAATTAAGAATTATTTGTCAGTTAAATTCGATTGGATTTAGGCTAACGAAGACAAAATGTTCGTCGCCAATCACCCTTTAACTTCAAGGGACGAAGTATAAAGTTGTGGCAGCGGTTGAACTTTTATTTCGGGCAACCTGAACAAATATTTCAGCGCGAATATGGCCATTGCCCCATAGAAATGCTTGATATAACTCCAACTCATCTTTGGGTTCGACTCGTCTTTATATTTGAAGAAATAGGTCTTTGGGAAGTAAAAGTTCTTAAATCCGGCAAGCCTGATGCGATAGGAGAGATCGATATCATACCCATACATAAAAAATCGTTCGTCAAACAAGCCGGCTTGTGTCAATGCCGAGTGCCGCAGCAGCATACAGGCACCGCTAACAATGTCGATTTCGGTAATTTGGAATTCCTCTACCCAATCCTTCCGGTTCCTGTCGTACAACCGCGTTTTTACAAGATTTTTAGCAAATCCTATAAGCTTAAAAAAACCGGCCCACACCGTGTTTAATCCGTGGATAGATTCGGGGATAAAACGACCCTGTGGTGACAATAGCCGGATGCTTAAACCGCCTGCATCGTTATGTTCATCCATGAACGCTAAGGCTTTTTCCAGGGAGTCTTTGCCGCATTTTGTATCCGGTGTGACCAATAAAACATACTGCCCGGAGCATAAACGCAGGCCCTGGTTATTCGATTTTGCTAAGCCCTTAACGGTGGTATTGGCTATTACTTTAGCGGTCGGGAACCCGGTTTCAAGCATTTCAATAGAGCCGTCTGTTGAAGCATTATCAACTATAATCAATTCATAATCAATGTGTAAACAAGCACTAGTTAATGAACTAACGGCCTGTTTTAACAATGCACATTCATTATGGTTGACGATAACTATAGATAGCTTCATACTTACTTTGACATCGAACTTACATACGGAACACGGGTTGCGATGGACCTGCCTAAGGTGATCTCATCCACGTACTCCAGTTCTCCACCAAAAGCAATGCCACGGGCAATGGTGCTGATGGTGATGTCAAAGTTTTTTAGTCGCTTGTGTAAATAAAATAATGTCGTATCACCTTCCATTGTGGCGCTTAACGCAAAAACAACTTCCTGTACCTCATTTGAGGCCAGCCGCTCAACCAGCGAATCTACCTCCAGGTCTGATGGGCCGATGCCATCCATGGGCGAGATCAACCCTCCCAAAACATGATAGACTCCGTTGTATTGATTGGTGTTTTCGATCGCCATAACGTCACGGGTGTCTTCAACAACGCAGATCAGGCCATGGTCGCGTTTATGCGAAGTACAGATTTCACAAACAGGCTGGTCGGAAATGTTTAGGCAAACGCGGCAGAACTGAATTTCATTTCGCAGCTTGCTGACGGTTGAGCTGAACTTTTCCACGTCCTGCTTTTCCTGCTTAAGCAGGTGAAGCACCAGTCGCAAGGCCGTCTTTTGCCCTATGCCCGGTAATTTGGCAAACTCAGCAACAGCATTTTGGAGAAGCCTGGAGGAGAAGTTCATTTATCACAAATATAAGAAGAATGTGCAGATGTGCAGATGTGCAGATGTCGGATGTGCATATATGCAGATATCATGTGCAAATCCGTACCCGGTGCATTATCAATAAAGGAAAGCGAAAGGAGATGCAGGGAGATGCAAGTATATACAGGCAGGGAAATTTGGATGCGTGGAGGTATACATACCCGGGAAATCGAATGTCCTGGAGACTTAAGTCTTCAAGCACAGTGAGAGCTGAGTCTCACTTATAACTAAAAAAGCCCCTTGCGGAGCCATTTTAAAAAACTAAAAAACTAAAAAACAATTTAAACAATAAAGAGGTCAAAAAGTTGCGGCTTCCTGTTTCACAGGCGCGGCCAGGTGTACGCCTGCCAGTTGGTCGGCAAAGGCGACGAATGCTTTATTATGGACAATTTTATTTTGGTTGTCTACCAGGTTTTGGAGGTTGATCTTGCCGATCACATATTTATAGCTCCCCGAGTAATAGCGTTCATGGATATGCGAGAAGTTAAGCGCTTCAACCAACTCTTCATCATGGTACCTTATGTAGATATTTAGTTCAATATCATTTGTAAACTCAAGGTCCTTGCGCTCTTTTGCTTTTTTATACTCGTACTGATAATCATAGCGCAGCGCGGCTATATCCGATAAAACCGCTGACCCAGTCGGATGGCCCCCGGCACCTTTTCCAAAAAAGAATTGCTGGTCGGCAAAAGCGGCTTGTACAATTACGCCATTGTATTCGTACTCCACATTGTACAAAAACTCTTTATCGTTCACAAATTTTGGTAACACAAACAAGGCTACGTGCCGGTCGTCCAGTTCCTTGGCGACAGGCACGAGTTTTATTTTCAGGTTCTTTTCCCGTGCGTATTGCAGGTCATGCGCCGAAAGGGTTTGTATGCCGAGGTTAAACACCTCGTCGGGTTGCACAATTACGCCGTAGGCATGCGCAGCGGCGATAACCAGTTTGTATTTGGCGTCAAATCCGCCTACGTCGCTGGTTGGGTCCGTCTCAGCGAAACCCAGGTCCTGGGCTTGTTTCAGCGCTGAATGGTAATCAAGTCCTTCGATAAAACCTTTTGAAAGGATATAATTGGACGAGCCGTTAAATATACCGCTGATGGAGTGCAGCAGTTCATTGTCATAATACTCCTCCAGGTTACGGATGATCGGGATACTGCCGCAAACGGCGCCCTCGTATAAAAGCGACGTGCCGAATTCTTGCTGTAATTCTATCAGTTCCTTTAAATGCAGCGCGATCATCTTTTTACTGGCCGATACCACGTTCTTGCCCGAGCTTAAAGCTCTTGAAACGATCTCAAAAGCTGCTTCGGTATCGTTGATCAGTTCTACAATGGTGTTGATCTCCGGGTTGTTGAGCAGTTCGTCCCTTTCGGTAGTGAATAAATGTGCCGGTAGGGAACGTTTTTTATGCGGGTCCTTTATCGCAATCTTTTTGATCTCGAGGTTGAGATTTTTGGTTTTGATAATATCATACAGCCCCTGGCCAACCACGCCAAAGCCAAACAGGCCTATGTTTAATTTCTTACTCATTATGCGGTCCGTTGCAATTCGATTATTTTTCCTTTTACGTCAGTTTTAAAAAAAGCGGCTATCACATTTGTTAATGCCCCGGTTTCAATCAGGAAGCCATCATGCCCGTAGAATGAATCCAGCTCGGCAAAAACCGATTTGGGTATGTGCCTGAACAGGTATTGCTGCTCTTCTATGGGAAACAGCACATCTGATTTAATCCCAATCACCAGGGTGCGGGCCTTTATCAGGCTAAGCGCCTTTTCAACACCATGCCGGCTGCGGCCCACGTTGTGCGAGTCCATGCTTTTTGACAGGTACCAATAGCTGTAGGCGTTGAAGCGGTTCACCAGTTTTTCGCCCTGGTAGTTCTGGTAGGAGGATGCCTTGTAATCATCCACCACACTGTCTTTCTCTTCCTGCTGCGTAACCGAATAGGTTTTGTAGTTGCGGTAGGAGAGGAGGGCGATGCTGCGCGCCGCTTTTAAACCTTTGGCGCCGCCGTCGGGCTTATTGGCATAAAAAGTTCTGTCGGTGGTGATCGCCAGGCGCTGCGATTCATTAAAGGCGATACCCCATGGCGAGTGTTTGGCATTGGTCGCCACCAGGATCAGGTTTTTGATCTGTGCGGGCGCCATTATCGCCCATTCTACAGCCTGCTGCCCGCCTAATGAGCCGCCGACCAGGATTTCTATGCTGTTGATCTCCAGGTGCTCTGCCAAAAGCTGGTGTGCTTTTACAATATCGCGCACCGATAATTGCGGAAAAGCCAGGTAGTAAGGCAAACCGGTAACCGGGTTCATGCTCAAGGGATTGCTGCTGCCATAAGGTGATCCCAATATATTGGCGCAAACGATGAAATGATCCTTCGGGTTAAAATAATCGTTTTCACCAAAAAGGCCTTTCCACCAATCAAACACGTCGGAATTTGCGGTTAAGGCATGGCAAACCCAAACCACATTATCCCGTTTTTTATTAAGGGTTCCGTAAGTATTAAAGCCAATCTGCAAGTCGCGCAACTGTTTGCCCGATTCCAGCTTAAGGGCTTTTTTGTATTTAAATATTTCTGCGTTCATGTTATCATTTGTTATCCCGGCTCCGGTCATCCGTACGGACGACCGGAATACCCGGAACAACGCTATTCTATCACCTGTAAATTATACTAGTTCTTCTTCTAATTGCTTGATCTTTGCAAATGCCTGTTCAAAATCCGCCTTTATATCATCGATATGCTCAAGGCCAACAGATACCCGTACCTGGTTTGGCAATACACCGGCCGACAGTTGCTCTTCGTCCGACAGCTGCTGGTGCGTAGTTGCCGATGGCTGAATGATCAGCGTTTTTGCATCGCCCACATTGGCCAAATGGCTCACCAACTTCAGGTTGTTTATCAAAGCCGAGGCATTTTCCTTGTCGCCTTTCAATTCAAAGGTTAATACGGAGCCAAAGCCATTTTTGAGATACTTTTTAGCCAGTGCATGATGTGGTGACGACGACAGGCCCAGGTAATTTACCGTTTCAACGGCGGGTTGCTGTTCCAGCCATTTGGCCAGTTCGAGCGCGTTATCCACATGGCGTTGTACCCGCAATGACAATGTTTCTAACCCCTGTATGTTCAGCCAGGCGTTGAATGGGGCCTGGGATGCGCCGAAATCGCGCAAACCTTCTACCCGTGCCCGGATAATATACTGGATATTGCCGAATGGGCCGCCGATGCCAAACACGCTCGAAAATACCAAACCGTGATAGCCTTCGGATGGCTCGGTAAACTGCGGAAATTTGCCGTTTGCCCAGTTGTAGTTGCCGGCGTCGATGATGACACCGCCAATAGTGGTGCCATGACCGCCGATCCATTTGGTGGTGGATTCTACTACCACGTTAGCGCCATGGTCGATCGGCCTGAACAAATAGCCGCCTGCGCCGAAAGTATTATCCACAATCAGCGGCAGATCATGTTTCTTTGCCAGTGCCGATACTTTGTCAAAGTCGGCTACATTGAAACCAGGGTTGCCGATGGTTTCGAGATAGATTGCCTTGGTTTTTTCGTCGATCAGCTTTTCCAGGTTTTCGGCGGTGTCGTCTTTTGCAAAACGAACGTCAATACCCAGCCGTTTAAAGGCCACCTTAAACTGGTTATAGGTGCCCCCGTACAAGAATGGCGAAGAAACAAAATTATCGCCGACCTGCAGGATATTGTTCAGCGCCAGGAACTGTGAGGCCTGGCCTGATCCTGTGGCAAGGGCCGCCACACCACCCTCGAGGGCCGCAATGCGTTTTTCGAACACATCGGTGGTGGGATTCATGATGCGGGTGTAGATGTTCCCAAACTCCTTTAACGCGAACAGGTTTGCGCCATGCTCGGCGTTCTTGAACACATAGGATGTGGTTTGGTAAATGGGCACTGCACGCGCACCTGTTGTTGGGTCGGCCTCCTGGCCGGCATGCAGTTGAAGCGTTTCGAATTTTAAGTTTTCAGCAGACATAATATTAAGTTTTAATGTTTTTGAGGGATTTGTTTTTCGCAGGCCACAATGGTGCAAAAGGTCACCTTGCGCTAACACGTATTTTTCGGGAAAGGGAGAAAATAAAACGTGTTAAGGGATCAACAGCAACAGCACATACACATACAGCCATTGGAATAGCTGTAGCAATAAGCAGGTTGCGGCTGTTTGTTCGCCTTAAAAATGTTCTGAAGAAGAATCTTAATTAAACTTTTCATGGTTAATAATTTATATTCCCCGGGATATTTACCGGGCCAGGAATTGGCACCTTCTCTTTCCGGAGGGTTGCCAGCGGGTCATTGAGCCTGATCTCTCGCCGCTTCTTTATAAATCAAAACCTGTATGATAGGTAATGATCGATGGTATTGCTACCAAATATTGTTGCAAATATAAAGGGATATTTTGTTAGGAACCAAATTTAATTTTCTTTTTTGAGATATGAGATATGAGATATGAGATGGGAGATGTGAGATAGAAGGCGGCAGCAAGCAGCAGCAGTGGCAGTAGCAGTCGTGGATGCTTAATGCCCGGCGAAAGTCGATTACAGGTGAAACCCCGAAATGTCAAAGGTGATGCAACTGGCCAACCTTATTTATTCACGGTCAAACTGCCAACTGCTACTGCTACTTCGAACCGTGAACTAACTGCTAACTGCCACTGCTTACCCTCCCTGCGGACTGAACACCAACAAAAACGCTGCACCCATGCCTTCGGTGGATTGCACCTGGATATTGCCTTTGTGGAGCAGCATGATCTGTTTGCAGAGACTAAGCCCAATACCGCTGCCGTTTTTGCGGGTGCTGAAAAAGGGAATGAAGATCTTATCGAGCAGCTCGGGGGGCATGCCGAGGCCGTTATCAGCTACCTTGAGGATGGTTTTGTTGTTGCTTTGTATTTCGCCGGAAAGGGTGATGCGCGGGTGCTCCTTGTCTTTTACCGCTTCGATGGCATTCACCATTAAGTTGATCATCACCTGTTCTACGAGGTTATGGTCGGCCTCAATGGCGAGGGTTGGATCGCGGAGGATGATCTCCAGCTCGATGTTCTTTTTTTCGAGGGAGGGCCGCATCAGGCTGTTGAGGTTCTCGAACATGTTGCGTACAAGTATTTTGCTCAGGTCGAGACGGGTGATCTTGTTGAGGCTGCGGTAGCTTTCGGTAAATTTGAGCAGGCCCTCGCTGCGGCGTTTGATGGTATCGATACCAAGTTCCAGGTCTTCGAGATGGCTGCTCACCGGGCTGTTTTTGATCTCGGGACTTTGTAAACGGTTTTTCATGGTATCCGCAAGCGAAGATATTGGCGCAACGGAGTTCATGATCTCGTGCGTCATTACGCTTAGCAGCTTTTGCCAGGCTTTTGATTCGGTTTCGTCGAGGGCCTCGCTCACGTTTTGAAAGGCGATGAGCTTGTAAATCTTGTCGTCGCTTCGCACAATGCTGGCTGTTACCAATATCTTCACCAATTGCTGGTTGCGGGTAATCGTTAATATTTTGGCATCGCCCGGCTTTATTTTGATGAGTTCCCCATACAATTTTTCTTCGCGCTTTTCCAGCGAATGGACCGTCTTGAGGTAGGGAACGCCGATGAGGTTTTTGAATGCTTCGTTCATCCAGCCGGTTTCGCCGGTTTCCTGCTCGTAGGAGAGGATGCCGGTATCTACCAGTTCCAAAATCTTTTGCAGGTAATGGTACTGTGTTTCACGTTCGCGGCTGATGAGCTTAAAGGTGCTGTTGATCTCGTTAAAGCCTTTTCGCAGCGGCTTGAGTTCATTTGGCGCCTTGCGTACATCAAAATGGCGTGAAAAATCGCGATAATGGATCGACTCAACAAACTGGCTCACCTCATCCTGCGCCTTTTTCTGGAAGCGGATCAAGTCGATCACCTCGTACGCGATCAAGGGCACCACGATCACTAAAAACAAAGAATTGCTGGAAACCACCAATACCGACGCTGCGGTAAGCGTTATAAATAATATTACTACGCGCAGCACCAGGCGCCATTCGTATCGGTTAAATATCATATTTGCTTAGTCTGCGGTACAAGGCGGTACGGGTAAGGCCCAATTCTTTTGCGGCGCGGGTAATGTTGCCGTTGTGCTTTTCAATTACCCGCAAAATGGCGTTCTTTTCCAGTGTGCTTAACGGGATGTTATCGTCATCCTCCACAACATCGGGCTGCGTTTCCAATATGGAAAAGATGAGGTCGTCGGCGTTGAGGGTAGAACTGTCTGCCATGATAACGGCACGCTCAATGGTGTACTGGAGCTCGCGCACGTTGCCGGGATAGCTGTAGCTTTTGAGCTTGTTAATGGCCGAAGTATCAAAATCAACACTTGGCTTGAGGTATTTGCCAGCGTACATTTTGGCGAAATGCCGGGCTATCAGGATAATGTCGTCGTTGCGTTTGCGCAACGGCGGCATATTGATCTCGACGGTGTTGATGCGATAGATCAAATCCTTACGGAAGCGGTTCTCGTTCGCCAGCTCGGATAGCGGCAAATTGGTGGCACAAATGAGACGGATGTCAATATCCACCGCCTTGTTGGTGCCCAACCGCGTAACCTGCCGGTTTTGCAAAACCGTGAGCAGCTTGGCTTGTTGCTGCAGCGATATATTGCCAATTTCGTCGAGGAATAGTGTGCCGCCCTCGGCATCTTCGAAACGGCCGGTACGGTCCTCGCGGGCGTCGGTGTAAGCGCCCTTTTTGTGGCCGAACAACTCGCTTTCAAAAAGCGTATCGGTGAGTGCGCCAACGTCGACCTTTATAAAGGGTTTATCTGCACGCAGCGAGCGCTCGTGTATGGCCTTGGCCATCAAGTCTTTGCCCGTACCATTTTCCCCGAGAATTAAGATGTTGGCATCGGTAGGCGCTATCTTATTCACCTTGAAAAAGATGTCCTGCATCACATCCGAGTCGCCGAGGAGGCTTGTTTGCCCGGAACCTTTAACAGAAGATTTAGTCGTTTTTACACCTTCTTTTTTGTCAAGCAGTTCTTTAATGGTACCGATGAGCTTTTCATTATGCCAGGGTTTTACGATGAAATCGTTAGCCCCTTCCTTCAGGCTGCGCACAGCGAGGTCTATATCGCCATACGCGGTTATCATGATGATGCACACGTTAGGTTTCCATTCTTTTATTTTCCGCAGCCAGTAGATGCCCTCGTTACCGGTATTGATGGCGCTGTTAAAGTTCATATCGAGCAGCACAAGGTCAACCTGGTTGCGCTGCAGGAGCCAGTTCAGATTTTCGGGATTTTTTTCGGTGATCACCTCGGCGGCTTCCGTTTTAAGCAAAAGCTTAACGGCGGTGAGCACATCGGGATCATCGTCAACAATTAGAACGGTGGATTTTTTTAATATCATTTTAGTTCATTGGTTCAATAGTTCATTAGATCATTAGTTCACTGGTTCACTGGTAGATATGAGATGTGAGATATGAGATTTGAGACGAGGAGCCTGTTCACCGGTATATCTCACATGTCGACTAATCTCCGGCTATGAACCATGAACGACTACAGTCGCCTCCATTTTATATCTCACACCTCACACCTCATATCTCACATCTCAATGGTACTAATAATTCTGCAAATGTTCGTATTTTATGCTTATCGTTATATTAGTAACCAAATATTGACAACAAATAATTGCCGTTAATATGCTATCAATCATAACATTCCCTGCAACTTTTATGCAAATAATGCGTCTTATACATAGTAGTGGCCTATAAAGCGCTATCCGTGAAGTGATAACCAATAAAACAACGAACACATGTATCAAGCTGCTCAAATTTCATTGTATCATAACCGAACACCCGCTGTAACAGAAGCGTACGCTAAGTTTGACAATAATTGTATTAATTTGCTGAAAAACAGGTGTTTAATTTGTGGCATGTGTTTTTATAACAACTATGCAAATCGATAACAACATATAAAATACTACAAGTGGACAGAAAAATTGAAAAAAGGACCTGGAATACCAAACGGATACTAACAATACTCGGCATAACGGCTTTGGTTTTATTGATCGCCGGCGCCATTTACTCAACCTCGGGCAAAAGCAAACTGGATGTGGATACCGAAAGACTGACTATAAGTACTATTACTAAAGGGCCGTTCCAGGAAAATATCCCGGTGAACGGCGTGGTTATGCCATTGACTACCATCTACCTTGACGCGACCGACGGTGGCCGTGTTGAACAGAAATATGTGGAGGACGGCGCCATACTGAAAGCCGGCGACCCGATCGTGCGCTTATCAAATACCAACCTTGAACTGAGCCTTGCCAATGAACAGACCCAGGTGGTTAATGATGAAACGCAGATGGCGATACAGCACAACGCTGCCGAGCAAAATACCATTTCGAAGCTGAATTCGATGGCTGACGTGGATGTTGCCTATAAGGAAGCCGCACGCATATACAACCTGGATAAGGACCTGTATGGCAAAAAGGCGATAGGCCTGCAGGAATACCAGACCGCGGTAAACCAATACGATTACCAGCTGAAACGCGAGAAACTGGCCAGGCAAATCCTGATACAGGATACCACGCTGGTTAAGCAACAGGAAGCACAAACCAAGGAGCAATACAGCCAGATGAAGCAAACCCTTGATTTGTTAAAGGAAAAAGTGTCAGCCCTTACCTTACGCGCGCCGGTGGACGGACAATTAACATCTTTCGACTCTGAAATAGGGCAGGACAAGAAAGCAGGCGATGAAATAGGGCAGATAGATGAGGCTTCGGGATTTAAAATAAGGGTAGGCGTGGAAGATCATTATATTGCCCGGGTATTTACCGGCCTGAAGGGCGATTTTCAATTTGCCGACAAGACTTATAACCTGGTTGTCAAAAAGGTGTTTACCCAGGTAGTGGCCGGCCAGTTTAACGTGGATATGACATTTGTAGGCCCGGTTCCGACAGGCATAAGGAAGGGGCAGACGCTCCAGGTACGACTGTTCCTGAGCGACCAAACTACTGCCCTATTGTTGCCTAAGGGCGGATTTTTCCAGCAAACCGGCGGCAACTGGATATTTAAAGTAAGCGAGGACGGCAAAAAAGCCTACAAAGTTGACATTGCGATCAACCGTCAGAGCCCTGATTACTACGAGTTGACATCGGGCCTGAAGGAAGGGGACAAGGTGATCACATCCAGCTATGATACGTTTGGGACGATTGATGAGTTGGTGCTTAAGAAGTAGTTGGCAGTTTGCAGTGGGCTGTTGGCAGTGGTTCATAGTTCATAGTTCATGGCCGGAGGGGGGTAGTAGCAGTAGCAGTTTTGAGAGCACAAACAGAACAATAGAACGATGCAACAATAAAACAAAAGAACATTACAACATTTCAACTTTACAATATTCCAACAATATAACAATAAAACAATAGAACATTACAACATTACAACATTACAACAATAGAACATTACAACGTTCCAACATTACAACGTTTCAACATTACAACAATAAGAATCTAATTAAAAACTATTAAATAGAATCCTGCCGAAAAATGAAACGGAAGGGATTTAGGAGGCGCAAATGATAAAAATAACAAATCTTGAAAAATTTTACCGCACAGAAGAGGTAGAAACGATTGCATTGAACAAGCTTTCGATCGAAGTGAAAACCGGCGAGTTTGTTGCCATTATGGGCCCTTCGGGCTGTGGCAAGTCGACCCTGCTAAACATTTTGGGCATGCTTGATGACCCGGATGAAGGCAGCTATGTGTTTAACGGCATTGAGGTTGCACATTTCACCGAGCGTAAACGTGCCGACCTGCGCAAACACAACATCGGTTTTGTGTTCCAGAGCTTTAACCTGATCGACGAGCTTACCGTTTTCGAAAACGTGGAGCTGCCGCTGATCTACACCGGTGTGCCATCGGCCGAACGTGTAAAAAGGGTGGAAGAAGTGCTGGACAAAATGCAGATCATGCACCGCCGCAACCACTACCCGCAACAATTATCGGGTGGTCAGCAACAGCGTGTGGCCATTGCCAGGGCAGTTGTAAACAAACCCAAGCTGATCCTTGCGGATGAGCCCACCGGTAACCTCGACTCCACCAACGGTAACGACGTAATGGAACTGCTGACTGACCTGAACGAACAGGGTACTACCATCATCATGGTAACGCACTCCGAACACGACGCGCGCTACAGCCATCGCATCATCCGTCTTTTGGACGGCCAGACTGTGATGGAGAATATAATGATCTAAGTCGCGAGCCTTTAGTCCTTAGTCTTGAGCCGGCATATCTGCCTGACAGAGACGAGTTTTAGTATATTAGTTAAAGTTAAGTGCCTCCCGCTAACCTCCTCCGAAATGGAGGGGTTAGCTTGAGTGTTGGGGTTACTTTGGCTGGATTTTGAGATGGGAGATGGGGAAATGCGGAATGCAAAATGTCGATCCGATAGCTATCGGATGCGGAATGGGTTTAATGCCGGAATTCGGATGTTCGATTTTTCGCGATTGTTTGTTTTTCAGCGGAGCTCAAGAGGGCTATCGCCATTTCGGATTTGAAGATGTGAGATATGAGATGAGGAAATGCGGAATACGTAATGTCGAATGCGGATTGTTGAATTCAGGACTTTGATACTGTTAACTTAAAAAAATAAATTCCTCCGCTGGCTAGCGGAGGTTAGGGGGTATGATAAAAAGCTATTTCAAAACTGCCTGGCGGAATTTGTGGAAAAACAAGGTTTTTTCACTGATCAATGTTCTTGGCTTATCGCTGGGGATGGCCGCTTGCCTGCTGATATTGCAGCATGTAAATTTTGAACTAAGCTTCGATCATTTTAATAAAAACGCGGACAACATTTACCGCCTGGTGAACGACCGTTACCAAAACAATAAGCTGATTCAGCACGGCACCATCACTTATTCAGGTGTGGGGAAAGCGCTGCAGGACGATTACCCGGAGGTTGTAAACCATACCCGGATTTTGCCGCAGGGGCAGGTGATCATCACTTACCAGGATAAAAAAATCCCAAAGGAAAACGCATTTGCGGTTGATAATTCGTTTTTTTTGATGTTTACTTATCCTTCGTTGGCCGGGGACCTGGGCACGGCGCTAAAGGAACCCAATACAGTTGTGCTCACGGCCTCGACTGCGCGCAAGATATTCGATGTCCGGGGTGATAATTTGGAACCCTTCATCGGGAAGATGATCACGGTGGCCCAGGATACTTTCCCCTCCAAAGTGGTAGCCATTATACAGGATGTCCCGGAAAATTCACTTTTGTCGTTTGATATGCTGTTGTCGTATCAGACCATCATTCACAGCTACGGCTATAAGCAGGCCGACTATGATTTTACGGATTCGGATTTCTGGCACTATATACAACTGAAGGACGGCACCGATTACAAAGCCTTCGATGCGAAGCTGGCGGCCTTTAGTCAGCGGCATTTCCAGGGAAATAAAGTTTCGGGCAGCGTGGAGAAGTTCTACCTGCAGCCGCTACTTAAAGCACACCTCTATTCGGATACCGAATACGAGATAGCCAATACCGGCAGCGCCACGGTGGTGTGGGGCCTGCTGATCATCGCCTTGTTTATTATTTGTATTGCCTGGATCAACTACATCAACCTGGCTACCGCCCGATCAGTTGAAAGGGCCAAAGAGGTAGGTGTTCGTAAAGTGACCGGCGCCACCCAGGGGCAACTGATCCGGCAGTTTTTAACCGAATCCTTTTTGATCAATATTATTGCGCTGGCTGTGGCTATCCTATTGGTGTTCGCTGCCCAGCGCTCGTTTAATAGCCTGGTTCAGCATCAACTGTCGATGGACTACCTGTTTAAAAAGGGTTTTGGCGGCTATTTGATCAGTGCCGGTTTGCTGGTGATCATCCTAACCGGGGTATTTGTGTCGGGGTTTTATCCTGCCTTTGTGCTATCGGCATTTAAACCCATCATGGTTTTAAAGGGAAGGTTCAGCTCATCTAAAAAAGGCGCTTTTCTGCGTAAGGGGCTTGTTATCGGTCAATTTACAATAACCGTCGTGCTCATCACCGGGTCGTTTGTGGTTTACAAGCAGATCAAATACATGAACGACCAGAAGCTGGGCGTAAACATCGACCAGATGCTGGTGATCAATGGTCCGGCGTTTGTAAAACAAGATACCACTTTTGTAACACGTACCAACGCCTTTGTTGCGGAGATGGATCAGATTCCGGATGTAAAAAATGCGGCGACTTCTTTTTGGGTGCCTGGTAACGAAATGGGTCGAAACTTTGGCATAAGGTCGGCAGAGGCTGACCCGAACATCCATTATACCATGCGGTTTGACGGTGTAAGCAAAGACTTTCTTAAAACCTACGGGATGAAATTAGTGGCCGGCAGGAATTTTGTCCAATCGGATTATAACCCCGACCGCAGCAAGTTACATAACCTGATCCTAAATGAAAGTGCCGTTAAAACCCTTGGTTTTTCATCGCCTGAAAAAGCGATCGGTCATTCCATCATGAACGGTACTAATAAATGGGATGTTGTAGGAGTGGTTGGGGATTATCACCAAAAATCATTGCACTACGCGATCGAACCGACCATACTTGAACCGGTTTTAAATATCCAAAATCAAATATCTATCAAAATTTCACCCGCAAATGTGACGGCTACAGTAGCGGCCATAAAAGAGAAATACCAAAGCTTTTTCCCGGGTAATATTTTTGATTATTCATTCCTCGATGAGCAATTTAACGCTTTGTATAAAAACGATCAATTGTTGGGCAAGGCGTTCAGCATATTCGGAGGCTTTGCCATATTTATTGCCTGCCTTGGATTGCTGGGCCTTTCGCTTTTTGCCACCCTGCAGCGCACCAAAGAAATCGGGGTGAGGAAGGTGCTTGGCGCCTCGGTCTCGAACATCGTTTTGCTACTGTCCAAAGATTTTATCAAGCTGGTGGTGTACGCCATTGTGATTGCCACACCGGTTGCCTGGTATATTTTGCATAACTGGCTGCAGGATTTTGCCTACCGCATTAGCATTAGCTGGTGGATATTTGGCCTGGCAGGGGTGACGGCCATATTTGTTGCATTGGCGACGATCAGTTTCCAGGCGGTGAGGGCGGCGGGGGCGAACCCGGTGAAGAGCCTTAGAAGTGAGTAAGCAGTAGGCAGTTGGCAGTTGGCGGTGAAAGGAATAAGCTGAAAGTCCAAAGCGAGAAGCGAAGATTCATCAACGAACCTCCCGATGGCTATCGGGTACGGAATGATTTTGAATGCGGAAGTTCGGATGTTCGATGTCGGATTTTTTTGAATTGGAAAGTCGGAATGTCAAACTCGTACGGGTACGATTTTAATTAACAAGAAATTAAACTCCCCCTTTAGGAGGTTGGGGGGTATATGATAAAGAACTATTTAAAAATCGCTTTCCGAAACTTAAAAAAGGATAAGCAATTCACTTTTTTAAATGTGATCGGGCTTTCGGCGGGGATTGCGTGCACCTTGCTGATCTATTTGTGGGTTCATGACGAGCTGAGGTTTGACAAGGAGTTCGACAACGACAACCAGATATACCAGGTGATGGAGCACCGCAAAAATGCGGGTAGCCAGTCGCTGACGGACGAATCGTCGGGCCTGGTGAGCGATGTGCTGAAACTGCAACACTCGCAGGTGATGTATGCCGCCGCCGTGGCGCCGCCGGACTGGTTCCAAAAATCGACGCTAACCGTTGGCGATAAAAGCCTGAGAGCTTCAGGGCAATACGCCGGCAAGGACTACTTCGATATATTTTCGTTTAAGATGCTGGTTGGCGACCGAAGTAAGGTGCTCAATGATAAAACATCCATCGTTATCAGCTCCGACCTGGCCCAACGGCTTTTTAACAGCACCAACGTTTTGGGCAGAGGCATAAAGGTTCAGAATGATAAGGTATTTTTTGTGTCGGGGGTGTATCAAATGCCCGTGCATTCGTCGCAGCAATTTGATTTTGTACAGAGTTTTGACTACCTGGCCGACATGCCGGGGCAAAGTTGGGTAAAAACCTGGGGTAACGGCGGCCCGCATAACTTTATTATGCTGAAAAACGGTACGGATGTTGACGCCTTTAACAAAAGCATTGCAAAGCTGATAAGCCGCAATACCGCCGATACGGCGCGTTCACTGTTCGCAATGCGTTTTTCGGACAATTACCTCGAAAATACATTTAACCACGGCTCGCGTGTTGGCGGCCGGGGCGAATACGTAAAACTGTTTTCCATCATCGCCATATTTATACTGGTTATCGCCTGCATCAATTTTATGAATTTGTCGACCGCAAAAGCTGCCGGAAGGATGAAGGAGGTGGGGGTAAAAAAGGTGGTGGGCGCCCACCGCAGCCATCTGATCCTGCAGTTTTTGTCGGAATCGCTGATGCTGGCTTCTTTTACCACCTTGATTGCGCTGGGAATTGTCTGGCTGCTGCTTCCGGAATTCAATGAACTGACGGCCAAGGATATTCATCTCGATTTTAGCTTTCAACTGTTATCGATACTAATAATCATAACCCTCGTAACCGGGCTATTGTCGGGCAGCTACCCGGCCTTGTACCTATCCAGGTTCCAGCCGCTGGCTATCTTGAAAGGCAAGCTTAAAACTTCGCTTGGTGAATTAATCGCGCGTAAAGGCCTGGTAGTTTTTCAATTCACGCTTTCAGTAGTGCTGATCGTTTCGGTGCTGATCGTTTATCAGCAGATCCAGTTTATCAAATCAACCGATCCGGGCTATAACAAGGATAACATTATCCGGTTTAATTCGGAAGGCGCGCTGATGGGGCACGAGGACGATTTTGTTAACGCGCTTAAAAACATACCCGGCGTAGTCAACGCGGGCTTTACACAGCACAACATGGTAGGCCGCAATTTCGGTACCGCCAGTGTGAGCTGGGACGGCGATAATACTCAGACTACCTATTTTGAAGGCTTTTTTGGCAGCTACAACTTCATTGAGACAATGGGCATGCATATGGCTGCGGGCCGACCATTTGAGAAAAACTTTGGCGATGAAACCAACAAAGTGGTTCTAAATGAAGCAGCTATCCGTGCTATGCATTTGAAAGATCCGGTAGGGAAAAATATCAAGATCGGTGGCGGCAGTTTGCAGATCATCGGCGTGGTGAAGGATTTTCATTATGAATCCTTACACGAAACGGTGACACCCTCATTCATAGTGCTGGCTACCAGCGGTGGCAACCCCTGGTATAAGCTTATGGTGCGTATAAAGGGAGGCGATCAAAAGGGAACGATTGCCGCAGTGCAGCATCTGTACGAGTCGTTTAACCCGGGCTTCCCGTTTGCTTATAATTTCCTGGATGATGCTTACCAGAAGCAATACGAAACTGAAACAAGAATATCGGTATTATCAAAATATTTTTCGGGACTGGCCATTATTATTTCCTGCCTGGGGCTATTTGGTTTGGTTGCCTTCACGGCGCAGACCCGGCAAAAGGAGATCGGCATTCGCAAAGTGATTGGTGCATCTGTACAAGGCCTTGCTGTAATGCTTACCAGCGATTTTCTGAAACTGGTTGGCATAGCAGTGCTGATTGCCTTCCCGCTGTCGTGGTGGATGATGAGCCAATGGCTGAACGGTTTTGCCTATCGGATCACAATTAGCCCGGCAGTATTTATAGTGGCTTTGCTGTCCGTGATTGTAATAACCATACTTACGGTTGGTTTCCAGGCGATCAAAGCAGCGCTGGCGAACCCTGTGAAGAGCCTTAGGAGTGAGTAAGCAGTTGGCAGTAGCAGTTTGCAGTTGGGCTTAAAGCTGAAAGCAAAAAAACAGCCAAACACCAATGAACCGGGCACCAGTGAACTAATGAACCAGTGAACAAATGGACTAAATCATGATAAAAAACTATCTTAAAATAGCATTCAGGAACTTGTGGAGGCACAAAGGTTTCTCGTTTATTAATGTTGCAGGGTTGGCGGTTGGGATGACGGCCTGTTTCCTGATATTTATTTATGTAAAGTTTGAGTTGAGCTATGACAAGTTCAATCAAAATTTTAACCAGGTTTACCGCCTGAATACGGACATCAAATCACCAAACGAGGTTTTGCATTGGAGCAGTGCTTCGGCGCCGATGGGCCCAGCCTTGCAGCAGGACTACCCCGAAATGGTAAAAGCAAACGCACGGGTTTTTGGCGCGGGCTTTTTGGTGGTTAGCGGGGATAAGAAATTCCAGGAAAACAACATCAGCTTTACCGATCCGACGCTGTTTGACATTTTTACGTTTCCGTTCATCCACGGCGACCCCAAGACCGCGCTTTCGGCGCCTTTTGATGCGGTGCTGACCGAAACGATGGCCAAAAAGTATTTTGGCAGTACGAACGTAGTTGGAAAATCTTTGCTACTGGACGGGAAACACCCGGTGAACATAACCGGAGTGATTAAGGATGTGCCGTTGAACTCCCATTTCAATTTTGACATGCTGATCTCGACAAGTACCATGGAGCCGCTCAAGCTGATCCGGATGGCGGAATGGGGCAATTTTAGCAACTACACTTATTTGCTGATACCGAATCCCGCCGACGCCGCACGGCTGCAGGCCAGGCTGCCCGATTTTCTTCGCAAGCATATTACCGAAGATCAGCGCCGGCGCGGCTATAATTACGAACTTTTTGTTGAGCCGCTGAAAGACGTTTATATGGACACCTTCCGGGGAGCGCCCGTTAACGGCAGCCGGACGAATATCTATACTTTCTCAATTGTTGCGGTGTTTATTTTGCTGATCGCCTGCATCAATTTTGTAAACCTCACCACCGCGCGGGCGTCTGAACGGGCAAAAGAAGTGGGCATCCGAAAGGTAATCGGCGCCTTTAAGCAGCAGCTGGCCATGCAGTTTTTGGGTGAGTCGGTTATCATTTCGCTGGTAGCTTTTGTCATCGCAGTGGTGCTTAGCATTTTGCTGATGCCTTTGTTTAACCTGCTGGCCGGTAAGGTAGTGAGCCAGGGGATATTTGAGCAGGGCTATGTATTTATCCTGTTTGGCATTTCAGTGGCTATTGGTTTTCTTGCGGGTATTTATCCTTCCATGGTGCTGACCAGCTTTAGCATCACTTCGGTATTGAAAGGGCGTTTCAGCAGCTCGGTAAAGGGAATAATTTTAAGGAAGGGCCTGGTTGTTTTACAGTTTACCATTTCTATTGTGTTGATCGTAGGTACACTGGTTGTTTACCACCAGTTGAATTATATGCGCAGCCAGTCGTTGGGTTTCCGTAAGGATCAGATGGCGGTGCTGGATTTCAGCGGCGACTCGGTCGTGCAGAGCCAGGCGCAAACCATCAAAAATGAGCTGGGCCAGACGCAGGGCGTGGTGTCTGTTTCGGGTTCGTCCACCACGCCCGGCAACGGCAACCCCGTGGGCTATGCCGAGGTGGAAAGCCGCGCCGGAAACCTGATGCCGATAAATATGAACCTGTACGATGTGGATTACGATTTTATCCCGCAATATGGCCTTCAGGTGCTTGCCGGGCGTACCTTTTCAACTTCATTCCCGACGGATTCGACCAAGGCTTTCATTATCAACGAAACCGCGTTGAAAAACCTGGGTTACGTGCATCCGCTGGATGCCATCGGCAAAAAGTTTAACCAATGGGGCCGGCAAGGGCAAATCATCGGTGTGGTTAAGGACTTTCATTTTCAATCGCTGGCGGAGGATATCAAACCAATGGATATCCGCATCAATCCGCAAGGTATAAATGTGTTTACGGTACGCATAAAAGGCGGCGATATTCCGGAAACCATAGCAGCGCTTGAGGCTAAGTGGAAAACGCTGGTTCCCCAGCGGCCTTTCAGCTATACTTTTTTAGATGCAAATTTCAACAAGCAATATTTAACCGAGGACCGGTTTGGCAAGCTGTTTTTGTATTTCGCGTTCCTCGCTATCATGATATCCTGCCTGGGATTGCTCGGGCTGGCTTCGTATAGCACATTGCAGCGTACCCGTGAGATCGGCATCCGCAAGGTGCTTGGAGCCTCTGTACCGGGGATTGTCAATATGCTCTCCAAAGAGTTTTTGCTGCTTGTCGGGATAGCGGCGCTCATAGCCTTCCCGATTGCATGGTACGGTATGAACGTTTGGCTGAAGGATTTTGCCTTTCGAATTGATATTGGCTGGTGGGTGTTTGCCGTGGCGGGGGTGCTGTCGTTTGTTATTGCCATCTTAACCGTAAGTTTCCAGGCGATAAGAGCGGCATTGATGAACCCGGTGATGAGCCTTAGAAGTGAATAATCGCCCCCCGACCCCCTAAAGGGGGAGTGAAGAAAGGCGAATGGCGAGTTATAGGAAAGGTGTCTGTTAAAGAATGGGTTTGAAAGAGTATTAAATAATGGTAGAAACAATTAACTCCCCCTTTAGGAGGTTGGGGGGCAAATGATACGAAATTACATTAAGACTGCATACCGCAGCTTGTTGAAGAATAAAGGCTTCACATTTTTAAATGTGTTTGGGCTTACCGTAGGGTTGGCAACATGCTTACTGATCGTTTTTTACGTGGTGGATGAGTTGGGCTACGACCGGTATAATACTAATGCCGACCGGATATACCGCGTTACGATAGACGCCAAACTGAACGGAAACGCAGGTGTTTATGCCACATCAGAAGTGCCCTGGAAGGCCGAACTGACCAGCCACTTTCCGCAGGTAGAGCAGGTGGCAAGGCTGATCAATTACGATGGCCTGTTCCTGTCGCCCCAAAAGTTTTATGTGAAAAAGGACAATAACAATATACTCGAAAAGCGCGTTGTCTTTACTGAGTCTTCCCTGTTTGACGTTTTTACGTTGCCGATGGTGGATGGCAGTCCTAAAAATTCTCTTGACGAACCCAATACAGCAGTAATTACCGAAAGCACGGCCAAAAAGTATTTCGGCAACACGGATGTCGTAGGCAGGATCCTCACCATTAACGATTCCAATACCTATAAGGTGACCGGCGTTATTAAAGATATTCCGGCGCAGTCGCATTTTCACTACGACTTCTTTTTGTCGTTTTCATCAAGGCCTGAAAGCAAAAATACCAACTGGGGCTATGCTGGCTTGCATCAATACCTGCTGCTGAAACCTGGCGCCAACATACAACAGTTGGAGCGGGCGATGACTGATATCGATGTCAACAATTCATTTAATCCGTCGACCTGGAAAACCGGCGATAACCACCTGAAAATTATATTAAAACCGCTGGCGGACATCCACCTGCGCGACGCCGACGCACAATACCCGCTGGAGAAGGAGGGTAACATCCAATACATCTATATCTTTTCGCTGGTGGCAGTGTTTATTCTGCTGATAGCCTGCGTTAATTTTATGAATTTGTCTACTGCACGCTCGGCTAACCGCGCAAAGGAAGTAGGCGTTCGCAAGGTGTTGGGCTCATCCCGAAAATATTTGATCGCGCAGTTCTTAACCGAATCGATATTGGTTACGTTGGTTTCGGCTATCATAGCGGTCGTCCTTGCCTGGGGCTTACTGCCCTTGTTCAACCAGCTTGCCGACAAGCAGTTAACTGTCACCAGTCAAACCATCGCCTGGCTTGTACCTTCATTGGGCTTGATCGTTTTGGTCGTAGGGTTCCTTGCCGGATCTTACCCTGCACTTTTCCTTTCGGCGTTTCAACCCATTCAAGTACTAAAGGGTAAACTTGCAGCGGGGTTTAAGGGTGGGTTTTTGAGGAGCTTCCTTGTGGTTTTCCAGTTCTCCATTTCTATATTCCTGATCATCGGTACGCTTGTTATTTATAATCAACTAAAATATATTAACAACAAAGACCTGGGCTTCGACCGAAGCCAGGTGCTCGTCATCAAAAATGCAAATGTGCTCGGTAACCAGGCCGGGGTACTTAAAAACGACCTGCGACAGCTTCCCGGTGTGGTAGATGCAACCATGTCGTCGTACCAGCCGACTGGCGATGAAGATTTGAAGACGGGCTTGTTTCCGCACCAAAAGATCGACATCAAAGAGGATATTTTAACCGAGTTCTGGTCCACAGATGAGAACTTTATTCATACCATGGGGCTGCACTTGTTAAAAGGGCGCAATTTTCAGAAGGATATGGCTTCCGACACAGCCGGCATGATCGTAAATGAAGCTTTTGTACACAAACTGGGCCAGCCCGATCCGCTGAACAAAAATGTTTATCGCTATAGCTACGGCTTGCAGCAATACCACATTATCGGTGTGGTGAAGGATTTCAACTTTGCATCGCTTAAAGACAACATTGGGCCGCTGGCAATGGTGTACAGCAAGGACAATGGCGCTATTGGCGTGAAACTGCATACGTCGAACTTAACCGGCCTGATGGCTCAAATTGAAGATAAATGGAAAGGTATGTCGCCCAACCAGCCATTCACTTATTCGTTTATGGACCAGGATTTTGATGCCTCCTATCGTGTTGAACAACGTTTTGGGTCGATGTTCATCTCTTTCAGCACACTGGCAATCATCATCGCCTGCCTGGGCCTGTTTGGCCTTGCCGCATATGCTGCCGAGCAACGCAACAAGGAGATAGGCATCCGCAAGGTGCTGGGCGCAGGGGTATCAACCATCGTGGGAATGCTATCGATGGATTTTATCAAGCTGGTGTTTATTTCCATCCTTATCGCCTCGCCGCTGGCCTGGTGGGCCATGAATAAATGGCTCGAAGGTTTTGCTTACCGCGTTACTATTCAATGGTATTTACTGGCGATTGCAGGCGGTACAGCCATATTGATCGCTTTTGTGACGATAAGTTTTCAATCGATAAAAGCAGCGTTGGGGAATCCGGTGGATAGTTTAAGGAGTGAGTAACCCCCCAGCCCCCGCTGGCTAGCGGGGGAGTGGAGAAGAATGAGTAATGACCGGGAATATTCAATGCGTGATTTGTGGTTATTGAACCGGCAACTGTAGGATGTTGAATGAGTTTCAATGTATTAATTAACAAGTGAATAGTTAAATTCCACCGCTGGCTAGCGGGGGTTAGGAGGTTTTATGATACGTAGCTACATTATTATCGCGTTCCGGAACATCAGGCGGAACCTTGGGTATGCTTTTCTGAACGTTTTTGGGCTGACGCTTGGGATTGCGGCTTGCCTGGTGATATTTTTGATCGTTCGTGATGAATTAAATTACGACAATTATGCAAAGGCCGATCGCATCTACCGCGTCACGCTGAATGCTATCGACTTTAACTCCGATGTGTCGCTGGCCGTGGCGCCAAAGATACGCAACGACTTTCCTGAGCTGGAACAAGTGTCGCAGGTAATGTACGATAACGACGTGATGGTGAAGGTGGATAACAAGCGCTTCCGCGATAACGACTTTGTAATTACCGACGAGCATTTCCCTCAAATTTTTGATTTTCAATGGATAGCGGGCAACTCCAAAACAGCCCTTGCCGAGCCGAACTCAATTGTGCTGGATGAAACATTAGCCAAAAAATACTTTGGTAGCAGCGACCCAATGGGGCGAATTATAAATGTGGAAAACCAGATAAATGCCAAAGTTACCGGCGTAATAAAGGACATTCCTGCCAATCGCAGCCTGCCTATACATATGATGTTATCGCTGGAAAGCGTCAGGAGCCAGATCAAGAACCAGATGGATAATTTTTGGAATATAGGCGGCGGCTTTTTTACTTTTATCCTGCTGCCAAAAAACTATCCCATACAGCGCATCCAGGCGCGCATACCCGACTTTCTGCATAAAAACTGGGCGCTTAATCCCAAAGAGGTACGCCTGCCGCTGCAGCCTTTGCGCGATATCCATTTTGACCAGCGCTATATCAATAACGTTGTTACCCCGGTTTCAAAAGATACATTTTACGCTTTGTTTGGTGTCGCACTGCTCATTATCATCACTGCCTGCATCAATTTTGTTAACCTCGCTACCGCGCAGGCTACCAAACGCGCGAAAGAGGTGGGCGTACGGAAGGTGCTTGGCGCCAATCGTGGGCAGTTGATCAAACAGTTCCTTGGCGAGGCCGGTGTTTTGGTCGGCATCGCGGTGATCCTGGGTGTAGCACTTGCAGCATTCTTTTTATCGGGGGCAGATAAATGGCTCGGCATCGAAATCAGTTCCTCGCAGTTGCTGCAACCGGTCGTTATTGCATGGATAGCGGGGGTTACTATTGCTGTGATCCTTATTGCCGGGTTGTATCCCGCCTTTGTGCAATCTGCCTTTCAACCTGTTGATTCGTTAAAAAACAAAGCCGGCAGGATGGCCAAAGGCTTTACCCTTCGCAAAGGCCTGGTAGTGGCGCAATTCGCCATATCGCAGATATTGATCGTAGGTACGCTGATCGTTGCCCGCCAAATGGACTATTTTGAAAACCAGGACCTGGGCTTTAACAAAGAGTCTGTGATTTCTTTTTACACGCCCGACAGCAAGAAAATGGATGTATTCCGGGCTGATGTATCAAATCTGCCTGGTGTTCAGCAGGTAACATTGTCAAACGGCGCGCCCTCTTATAACAACCAATTCAGCAGTTTCAGCGCCCCGCAATTTGGCGTTACTAAAGATGACGTTACAGAAATAAAAGATGTTGACGAGAACTACATCGACATGTTCGGCATGAAGATGTTGGCCGGCGACAAAATAACTAAAAAAGCGCCTGGCGATACCAGCCAAAAAGTGGTAGTGAACGAAACGCTGATCCACAAATTTGGCATTATGAACCCCGACAATGCTGTTGGGCAGCACTTTATGCTAAATGGCCGCACAGCAAATATCATTGGAGTGATACAGGATTTCCAGAGTGAATCCAAACATAAAAAGCGGCGGGCCTGCGCTTTTTTGTACAATCCCGATGTTTTCTTTATGGTAAGCGTAAAGATCCGTCCCGGCGCCATCAATAACACCATCGACCAGGTCGCCAAAATTTGGGCAACGCTAAACCCGAATAACTTATTTGAATACAAATTTCTTGATGAGCATATCGCGGGATTTTACACCCAGGAACAAAAGGTGTACACGGCATTCAAATTGTTTTCGGGAATTGCCATCCTTATCGGCTGCCTTGGTTTATACGGACTCATCATGTTTGCAGCAGCCCAGCGGACGAAGGAGATCGGCATCCGCAAGGTATTAGGCGCGCCGATTGCAAGTATTGTAGGACTATTTTCAAAAGAGTTTGTGCTGCTCATCTGCATCGCTTTCTTGATCGCGGCGCCGCTTGGCTATTATATGATGAGCAATTGGCTCAACAACTATGCTTACCACATCACAATAGGCCCCTGGACGTTTGTGGTGTCGATCATCGCTTCGATGATCATTGCCGGGATAACCATCGCTTACCAAACGGTGAAAGCTGCGTTGGTGAACCCGGTGAAGAGCTTGAGGAGCGAGTAATCGCCCCCCGGCCCCCTAAAGCGGGAGTGAAGATCGGTGAGTGGTGATCCCGATAGCTATCGGGAGTAGGTGGAGAATGCAAATGTGCGAATGGAATGTTAAATGAAAAATTGGGTATAAACGGGGACATTAAATAAACAATTAAATTTTAGCTTCCCCCCTTTAGGGGATCGGGGGTTAATTAAACTTTTAAATTCCCCCTTTAGGGGGTTAGGGGGCATGATAAAAAACTATCTTAAAACAGCATTCAGGAACCTTTGGCGAACTAAGGTATTTTCACTGATTAATATTGCCGGGCTGGGAGTGGCGCTGGCATGTTGCATGTTGATCCTGCTGTACACCATGGACGAGGTCAGCTACGATCGCTTTAATGTTAACAAGGATAAGATTTACCGGCTGGTAGTGGATATGACGAGCCCGGCCGGAGTGACAAGTAAGCAGGGCAGCACCGGGATGATGCCGGGACCTACGTTTAAACGTGAACTGCCCGACATCGAAGATTTTGTTCGCGTGCAGGGTGCTGATTTTGATGTGAAACGCGGCAACGAAGTTTTTAATGAAGATGCCTTGTATGTTGACAGCAATTTCTTTTCAGTTTTTACGGCGCCGCTAGCAGCCGGTGACGCGCGGACCGCGCTAAACGGGCTAAACTCGGTAGTGTTGTCGGAAGATATGGCGAAGAAATATTTCGGGACGCAAGATGCTGTAGGCAAAGTGCTTCAATTAAAGGTGAATGACGCCTTTAAGCCTTATATGGTTTCGGCGGTTACGAAGCGCTCGCCGCAAAACTCGTCTATCAAAATAAAAATGCTGCTGCCGATGGGCGCTTCCGGCAATACCGATAAGGAATGGATAAATTTTTACCTGCATACATTTTTTACACTTCGGCCGGGGACGAACATCCCCGCGGTGGAAAGTAAGATCGCTAAAATCTATAACCAGGAGGCTGCTGGTGAGACCAAAGACGCAGCTGCAAAATATGGTTTTAAGGATAAGATACGATACCGGCTGCAGCCCCTGCTGGCTATGCACATGAGCACTGATTACCGTGCAGATAATGGCTTGTCGGATGCCAGCAATCCTATGTACGCCTACATACTTACTGGAATTGCGTTATTTATCCTGCTGATCGCCTGCATCAACTTTGTAAACCTCACCGTTGCCCGCTCACTTCAACGGGCCAAAGAGATCGGCATACGCAAAGTGGTTGGCGGGGAACGCAGGCAACTGGTCATGCAGTTTTTGGGGGAGTCGTACATTTTGACTTTTGTCGCATTTTTGTTGGGTTTGCTGCTGGTGCAACTGGCCCTTCCTGTGTTTAACGACCTGGCCAATAAGTCGCTCGCGTTTTCGTACCTGCTGAGCTTCAAATTGGTGGCCGGCTATATTCTTATTTTCCTGCTTACGGGTTTGTTGGCCGGATTTTACCCTGCGTTGGTGCTTTCAGGATTTAATCCTGTTCAGTCGCTCTACAGCAGGCAACAGTATGCCGGTAAAAATTATTTATCCAGGGGGCTGGTGGTGCTGCAGTTTACTCTTGCTACTTTTTTTATCATTTCCACTATTACTATTTATTCGCAGTTCAATTTCCTGATGCATTTTAACCTGGGGTATAATGATAAAAATGTGGTGTCGATAAGCTCCTTTAACATGGATAAAAAAATGCTGCCACTGTTTAGAGCGGAGTTGTTGAAGAATCCTCATATCCTAAGCGCTTCCGCCGACCAGGGAGGCCGGTGGGGTACAATAGCCAAAATAAATAACGGACAACAGACCACCTTTGATATCAAGCATATCGACGAAGACTACTTGTCTTTGTTTCAAATACCGGTTGTAAAAGGGCGCAACTTTTCAAAGTTGATGGTAGCCGACAGTGCGCAATCCATTTTGGTAAACGAAGCCTTTGCAAAACAAGCTGGCTGGAAAAACCCGATAGGAGAGGTGGTGGATTTCTCTTCTAATAAAAGGAAATACACCGTGGTGGGCGTGGTTAAAGACTACCATTTCCTGGACCTTACTCAAAAGGTCGGGCCTTTGCTCTTTACTATGAATCCGGATATGCCATACGGGGATGTTTTTGTGAGGATAAACGATGCGAACAAAGCTGCCACAATGAACTACATCGCAAAAACCTTTAAACAGTTCTTCCCCTTTAGGCCCTACAATTATTCGTTTAAGGACGCCGAAGTTGCCCTGCAATACGACAAGGAATCGAAGTGGAAACAGATCGTTACGTTCAGCGCAGCGCTCACCATTTTCATTTCTTGCATCGGCTTGTTCGGATTGGCCACTTTGTCGGCCGAGCGGCGGAAGAAAGAGATTGGCATCCGCAAGGTATTGGGCGCGTCCGTTGAGGGGATTGTACGAAAATTATCCACCGACTTTTTAGTATTGGTGGTCATTTCAGCACTGATCTCGTCGCCGCTGGCCTGGTGGGCGATGCACAAATGGCTGGAAAATTATCCCTACCGGATAGCGGTGAATTCATGGATATTTTTGTTTGCATCTTTCCTGGTGCTGCTGATAGCGCTGATCACGGTTAGCTTTCATGCGATCAAAGCTGCGGTTGCGAACCCGGTGAACAGTTTGAGGAGTGAATAATTCGCCCCCCGGCCCCTAAAGGGGGAGTAGGGAATGGGGAGTTGTGAATAGTGAGTAGAAACTAGATCCGATAGCTATCGGATGTGGAATTATGAGAGATACAAGACGTTTATAATTTAACTAATTAAATTCCTCCGCCAGTTGGCTGAGGTTAGGGGGCATGCTAAAAAGCTATTTTAAAACCATGTGGCGCGGGCTGACAAAGAACAGCGGCTACAGTTTTTTGAATATCGGTGGACTGGCAATAGGGATTGCTTGTGCCTCGCTGATATTTTTGTGGGTAGAGGATGAGGTTAATTTCGACTCCGTCAATACCAAAAAAGACAGGCTGTACTTTGTGATGGAGAATCAGAAGTATGATACCTACGTATTTACGGAAGGTTCTACCCCGGGTCTGATGGCTGCTGCGATAAAGACCGAATTACCGGGTGTTGCCAATACCGGCCGATTGTCGGAAGGGGGAACTTCACTGCTGTTTTCCTATAACAATAAATCGGTTTTTTCGACGGGGCAGTATGCTGATCCAACTATCTTCAGCATGTTTACACTGCCTTTTGTACAGGGCAACGCGTCGTCGGCCTTTGCGCAACTGCGGTCAATTGTCATTACTGAAAAGACGGCTAAAAAGTTTTTTGGCAATGATCGCGATGTTTTAGGTAGATCCATCCGGGTTGATAACAAGCAAAACTACATCGTTACGGGGGTTTTGAAAGACCTGGCGCCAAACGGAACCCTGCAGTTTGAATGGCTGATGCCGTACCAGATCTATTTTGATGAGAGTCCCTGGCTCAAGAGCTGGGGTAGTCAATCGACCAGTACCTACGTCGAGCTGAAACCGGGTGTAAATCCCGAAACCATCAATAAACAACTTTACGGCTATATCCAAAAAAGAGAGCCGAAAGCACTGGGCCATGCCTTTTTGTTTGCAATGAACGACTGGCATTTGTACGGCGAATTTAAAGACGGCAAGCAAACCGGCGGCGGACAAATTGAATATGTACACCTGTTTACCATCATCGCCTGGATCATCCTGCTGATAGCCTGTATCAACTTTATGAACCTGGCCACTGCCAGAAGCGAAAAACGGGCACGCGAGGTAGGCGTGAGGAAGGTGTTGGGCGCCGGTAAGGCCTTGCTGGCCGGTCAATTCATCAGCGAAGCTATATTTATGGCCTTTGTAGCCGGCGTATTTGCCGTCATCGCCGTTTCCCTGGTATTGCCGGGATTCAACTTGCTGGTGCAGAAGCAGCTTACGCTGGGTTTAAGTAACCCCTTGCACCTTGCGGCGTTGATCGGCATCACGCTGATTTGCGGCCTGATTGCAGGGAGTTATCCATCGCTTTATTTATCCTCATTTAACCCGGCAGCAGTGCTGAAGGGTTTGAAGCTTAAGGACAGCGGCGCGGCGATGATACGTAAAGGGCTGGTGGTACTGCAATTTAGTGTTTCTATTGTGCTGATCATTAGTACGATCATCATTTACCAGCAAATACAGCACATTAAAAGCAGGCAGCTTGGTTTTAATAAAAACAACCTTGTCGAAATGGACCTGCAGGGGCAAATGGCGGGTGATTATTATGCCATCAAGCAAGATTTGCTTAACACAGGCTATGTTTCGAGCGTGGCGCTTGCCGATCATTCTATTATTTACGGTGGCAATAATACGGATGGCCTTACCTGGGACGGCAAACCCTCCGGATCAAAGGTATTGATCTCGACCCGGTATGTAACGCCCGAATTTTTGGAAACATCGGGCCTGAAGCTGCTGGAGGGCCGTAACC
Source organism: Bacteroidota bacterium (assembly GCA_013286235.1). Classification (GTDB taxonomy): domain Bacteria; phylum Bacteroidota; class Bacteroidia; order Sphingobacteriales; family Sphingobacteriaceae; genus Mucilaginibacter. The sequence continues at coordinate 16,708 of JABDGE010000001.1, read as the reverse complement.
TTACCGTCGGCGATACCACGACCAAACCCATCCGCATGCTCGCGACTGAGACCATGGAAAAGCTGATGGGGAAGGGGAGCGCCGTGGGTAAAACGGTACACTTTGATGGGGATACCACCATGGCTACGATAGTGGGCGTGGTGAACGACTATGTTTATGGTGATATGTATGGCAAGCCCGATCCGGTTTTGTTTTTCAGCGTGCCGCCCAAAAATGCAACAGTGATGTATGTGCGCATTAAACCAGGTGGCGATATAGAAAAATCGCTTGCGGCTACGCAGGGTATTATGAAAAAAGATAATCCGGCCTATCCCTTTGACTACCGCTTTGTTGACGATCAATTCAACCGGATGTTTTTGAGCGAAATGCTGGTGAACAAGCTGTCGCGTTTGTTTGCCTCCCTGGCGATTCTGATCTCCTGCCTGGGCCTGTTCGGACTTGCAGCCTATACCGCTGAACGGCGGACCAAGGAAATCGGCATCCGCAAGGTGCTGGGCGCGGATGTAACCGGGCTGGCTGCCCTGCTCTCAAAGGAATTTTTGCAGTTGGTACTGTTATCGTGCCTCGTGGCATTCCCCATTGCCTACCTGGTGATGAGCAAATGGCTGAAGAACTATTCATACCGGATCGACATCAATTGGTGGGTATTTATCATTTCGGGAATTGTTGCGGTGATCATTGCAGTGGTTACGGTTAGCTTTCAGTCGATCAAAGTGGCCCTGGCGAACCCGGTAAAGAGTTTGCGAAGTGAGTAGATGTGCGGATGTGCAGATATGCTGATGTGCAAAGAGCGCGGATGTGCAGATATGCGGATGTGCAAGAGTGCGGACGAAATAATTTGAATATGTTGTGATTTGAATAAGTGTTGATGACCAAAATGCAATTTCTCATTCTTAATTCCGCACCCGATAGCTATCGCATTGGCTCCCGATAGCTATCGGGACCGAACTCCGCATTAAAAAATTCTGCTCATTCTAAAATTCTGAAAACGGCGTAGCCATCTTGAACGCCTTAAAAAAAATAACAATACGTGAAAAATTCCGATTCTGACGCGTAACCATCCGGGATTCCTTGTCGTCTTAGTTCTGTTCGGCAGTACGCCGCTATTGACTTTCAATCCAATCACCGATGATAAAAAACTATATCAAAACGGCCTTTCGCGGGCTGATGAAAAATAAGGGTTTTACCTTTATAAATGTATTCGGGCTTGCATTGGGACTGGCAACCTGCCTGCTCATCGTTTTTTATGTGTTCGACGAATTGAGCTACGACCGCTATAATACCAAGGCCGACCGGATCCACCGGGTGAATAATGAGATCAAATTCGGCGGTTTGGATAACTCATACGCCATTACACCCGCCCCGGCTGCTGCGGCCCTGAAGGCCGACTTTCCGGAAATTGAGCAGGTGGCAAGGTTTAGGAACCGCGGTGGTAACCAGGTTAAAAAGGGGACGCAGGACATCCAGGAAGACCGGATGGTGTATGCGGATAATTCCATATTCGATGTGTTTACCCTGCCTATGGTGGATGGAAGCCCCGCAAAGGCGCTCGTCGAGCCGCATACCGTGGTAATAACCGAAGACATGGCGAAAAAATATTTTAACACTGTTGATGCTGTCGGCCATGTACTTACGGTTAATGATTCCATCCAATTCAAGGTAACCGGTGTCATCAAAAACGTTCCGAAACAATCACATTTCCATTTCGATTTTTTTATGTCGATGGCTACCATCGGCGAGGCTAAGCAAACAACATGGTTCAGCAATAACTTCAGCACCTATATTTTGTTTAAACCCGGCGCCGACCCTAAGGTCTTTGCCGCCAAGCTCCCCGACTTCATGGTAAGGCATGCTAATGCTGAGCTCGAGTCCGTTATGCACCTCGATTTTAAGACCTTTGAAAAAAATGGCAGCTTTTTCAGGTTCAGCCTCATACCGCTTACCCAAATACATTTAAAGTCGGCCAGTATAGATGAAATAGAGCCGGGCGGTAATATCGACTACGTTTACATCTTTGGAGCCACCGCTATATTTATACTGCTTATTGCCTGTGTAAATTTCATGAACCTTTCTACCGCACGGTCCGCAAACCGGGCACGCGAGGTGGGCGTACGCAAGGTATTGGGATCGCCGCGCAGTGCATTGATCGCGCAGTTTTTGACTGAATCTATTTTGGTCACCCTGGCGGGTGCGATTATCGCCGTACTTACAGCCTGGGCATTTTTAGGTCTGTTTAACCAAATGTCGGGCAAGGAACTTACCATCACTCCGCAAATACTGGGCTGGCTTTTGCCGGCGCTGCTTATAATTATTTTGGTGGTGGGCTGCCTGGCAGGATCGTATCCGGCACTGTTCCTATCCGGCTTTCAGCCGATACAGGTTTTGAAAGGCAAACTCGCCGGCGGCTTTAAAGGAGGAAATTTGCGCAGTGTGTTGGTTGTTTTCCAATTTGCGATCTCTATTTTCCTGATAGTAGGTACACTGGTGATCAGCAACCAATTGCGGTACATCCAGCATAAGGACCTGGGCTATAACCGCGACCATGTACTGGTAGTAAAAAATGTGTGGGCGCTGGGCAAGGCCCAGGGCACTTTTAAGCAAGAGGTTAAGCAATTGGCCGGAGTGGAAAGTGCAGCACTTTCAAACGCACTTCCAACGGACGGTAACAACAACAGCACCACCTATTTTAAGGACCCGGTGATGGAACAGAAGCGATCAGTGCTAACCTACAACTGGAACGTGGACGAAGATTATATACCGACCATGGGCATCAAGATGGCTGCCGGGCGTAATTTTTCAAAGGACATGGCCTCCGACAGCATGGCGGTGGTCGTTAACGAAGCATTTCCCAAACAATTGGATTATGCCAACCCGGTCAACCAGCCTGTTTACAGTCCGGCTAACAGTGCCGCCACTATTATGGCCAAATACCATATTATCGGCGTTGTTAAGGATTTTAATTTTGCATCACTAAAGACCAACATCACACCTCTGCTTTTTAACCTGGACCATGGCGCGGGCACCTTAAGTGTGCGTGTCAACTCACAGGATATGCCCTCGCTTATTCAAAGCATACAAAACCGGTGGAAAGGCCTGTCGCCCAACCGGGAGTTTAGCTATTCATTTTTGGACGACAACTTTGACGCCCTTTACCGCAGCGAGCAGCGGACCGGGGCCATATCCATTGCTTTTACTTCTCTTGCCATCATTATTGCCTGCCTGGGGCTGTTTGGCCTGGCGGCATATGCAGCCGAACAGCGCACCAAGGAGATCGGCATCCGCAAGATATTGGGCGCCAACCTGGCCACCATCGTTAACATGCTCTCGAAGGATTTTATCAGGCTGGTGCTGATTGCCATCGTCGTGGCTGTTCCTCTGGGTTGGTGGGCCATGCATTCCTGGCTGGAGGGTTTTGCCTACCGGCAGAATATCCAATGGTGGGTGCCCGTTGCGGCAGCGGCGTCGGCTATCGCCATTGCCTTGTTAACTATCAGCTTCCAATCGGTAAAAGCAGCACTGACGAATCCGGTGAAGAGTTTGCGGAGCGAGTAACCCCCCAACCCCCTAAACAGGGAGTGGAAAGTCGCAGATTTATGTACGGAGTGCGGATGTGCAGATGTGCGAATGAAATAATTTGAATATGTGGTGAGTTTTAGATGTGCTGATCACCAAAATGTAGTTTCTCATTCTTACTTCCGCACCCGATAGCTATCGGGACCGCATTCCGCATTCAAGAAAATTCTGATCCTGATCCTGATCCCCTGTATCATATCCGTACACCCTACTGTTACACATGCGGACAGTGTACTTTTGCTTTTTATTTTATCGAATTGATAATCAGTTATTTGCAATATTGGTATGGGTTTTTCATACATAATGGAAACCCGGTGGTTGCCGGGAGAACCAACCCACCATTATGATAAAGAACTACATAAAGACCGCGTTTCGCGGGATGATGAAAAATAAAGGGTTTACCTTTATTAACGTGTTCGGGCTGGCGTTGGGATTGGCCACCTGCATGCTGATTGTCTTTTATGTGTATGACGAGTTGAGCTACGACAGCTACAACCAAAAGGCTGATCGTATTTATAGGGTTAATAACGATATCAAATTTGGCGGCAACGCCAATTCATACGCGGTTTCCCCGGCGCCAATGGCTGCCGCCTTAAAAAACAGTTTCCCCGAAATAGAACAAGTGACACGGTTCCGCACTGGCGGCGGTTTACAGGTACGCAAGGGTAACCAGCTTATCCAGGAGTGGATGGTTACCTACGCGGATCCCACCATTTTTGACGTTTTTACCTTACCGATGATTGAGGGCGATCCTGCTACTGCACTGAAAGAACCGCATTCTGTCGTGTTAGACGAACAAACGGCCCGGAAGTATTTTAACAGCACCGATGTGGTGGGCCGAACCATGACCTTTAACGACACCGCGCTCTACAAGGTAACCGGCGTGATAAAAAACATTCCCATTCAATCGCATTTCAACTTCAATTTCTTTTTATCAATGTCCACGCTTAACGAGAGCCGGAATAATGCCTGGCTGAGCGCGAATTTCCAGACCTATTTGCTGCTCAGGCCCGGCGGGAACTACAAAATCCTCGAGACGAAGTTCCCTTCATTTATGACGAAAATGGTAGGCCCATCGTTGGAAAGCGCCGCACACCTTAATATGACCCAATTTGAGCAATCGGGTAACTACGTTCGGATCAACCTGGCGCCGTTAAGGAATATACACCTACATTCCAACCGGGTCGCTGAGCTCGGCGCCAACGGAAATATCCAGTACATTTATATTTTTTCCGCTGTTGCCATGTTCATCCTGCTTATCGCATGCGTCAACTTCATGAACCTTTCTACTGCAAGGTCCTCAAACCGGGCAAAGGAAGTTGGTGTTCGAAAGGTGCTTGGTTCGCAGCGCAAAAACCTCATCACCCAGTTCTTGTTCGAATCCGTTTTTATTACGTTTATTGCTGCCGCCATTGCTGTATTTGCTGCGTACGCGCTGCTGCCTGCATTCGGCCAATTATCGGGCAAACAACTTGTGGTAACACCGCATATTATTGCATGGCTTGTGCCGCTGCTGGCGGTGGCTGTTTTGGTTATCGGCTGCCTCGCCGGCTCGTACCCGGCCCTGGTGTTGTCCGCATTTCAACCCATCGAGGTATTGAAAGGCAAGCTTTCGTCAGGATTTAAAAGCGGTTTCCTGCGTAGTTTCCTGGTCGTTTTTCAATTTGCTATTTCCATATTCCTCATCATAGGTACTTTGGTCATTTATAATCAGCTGCGCTATATTCACAATAAAGACATTGGCTACGACCGGGAACATGTTCTGATGGTAAATAATACCACGTCATTGGGCAGCGCAGGCGCCGTTTTAAAACAGGAGGTGAGTAAACTCGCCGGGGTGCAGATCGTCAGCACTTCCGATGCGGTGCCTACCTGGAATTATGGTAACAGCAATACCTTATTCAAAAGCCAGGTAATAGACACAAAAAATGCGCTCAACACCCAAATTTGGGGCGTTGACGAAAATTACCTTGGCGCGCTGGGTATGAAGCTGATGGACGGACGAAATTTTACCCCTCAAATGGCCACAGACTCAAGCGGGCTGATCATTAATGAAACGGCCGCCAGGCAGCTTGGCTATAAAAACCCGTTGAACCAAATCCTGTATGTGCCGCAAGACGCAACGGCAAAAGTGCTGAAACCGTACCATATCATCGGTGTGATAAAAGACTTTAATTTCCGTTCCCTTCGGGAAAACGTTACTTCGCTCGTATTTACCTTTAAACCCTCTGACAATGCTTTTATCGTTCGTTTCAAGACAGCTGACGCGTCGCTCCTGATTTCGCAGATAAAAACAAAATGGCACGAGGTTGCTCCTAACAGCGAGTTCAGTACCTCGTTTATGGATCGCGATTTTGAGGCTTTGTACCAGGCGGAGCAGCAAACTGGCAAGGTATCAGTGGCATTCACTTCTTTGGCTATTATTATTGCCTGCCTCGGTCTTTTCGGCCTGGCAGCCTATGCCGCAGAGCAACGGACAAAGGAAATAGGTATACGTAAGGTGTTGGGCGCCAAAGTTTCGAACATCGTAGCCATGCTTTCGAAAGATTTTATTATGTTGGTGCTGGTCGCCATTGTCGTTGCTACGCCTTTAGCGTGGTGGCTGATGCATAACTGGTTGCAGGGCTTTGCCTACCGGCAGGAAATTCAGTGGTGGGTGACAGCCCTTGCGGGTTTTACTGCCTTAGCGATTGCATTTATCACGGTGAGCTTTCAGTCGATAAAAGCAGCCCTGGCGAAACCGGTGGATAGTTTGCATGGGGAGTAGAGATTAGAGGCTGGAGATTAGAGATTAGTCAAATACCGGCGAAACTTACGAAGTTTCAAAAACTACGTAAGTTTTCTCTGGGTGCAATGCTAACTCTCCACGGCGAATCGAAATTCGAGGACGATATAATGTTAATAAATAAAAATTAAGTTCCTCCGCCAGCTGGCGGAGGCTAGGGGGCATGATACGAAACTATCTTAAAATAGCATGGCGTAACCTCGTTCGGAACAAGGTTAGCAGCATCATTAACATCAGCGGACTGGCCATCGGGCTGGCATGTGTGCTGCTGATCGGGATGTACGTAAAGGATGAGCTGGGGTACGACCGGTTTTTCAAAGATGCTAACCGGATATACCGCGTAAATACGCATGAGAAGACGGGCAACGATGAATTTATCGCCGGCCACACGCCGCCACCGGTTGGGGCTGCGCTGCTGAGCAATTTCCCTGAGGTGGAAAGCTATACTCGAATCTTCCTGCCGGGAGATGAAGTGATCCATTATGTAGATAAGGGACAGCGTCGGTCGCTAACCGAAAGGAGCCTCCTCTCGGTGGATTCCAATTTCCTGCAGTTTTTTAACTATCCACTGTTGGCGGGCGACCCGAAAACCTGCCTGAACGGCCCGGATGATATTGTCCTTACGGAAAAGGCCGCCAAAAAATACTTCGGAGATGTTTCTCCTATCGGTAAAAACCTGGTTTTTGACGAATATGCAAAACCCTTTACCGTGACTGCGGTGTTAAAGGACTTGCCGGAACAGTCGTCATTGCAGTTTGACGTACTGCAATCCAACCTGGGGATGCCGCTGGTAAAACGTTTTAACTGGAGTTGGATATGGCTGCAGATGGGTACTTATGTGAAGCTGAAACCGAATGTGCCGAACGATGAAGCGTCGATAAAAAGCCTGGAAGCCCGTTTTCCGGCGATGGTGCGGGTACAGGCGGCCACTGCCTTTAAACGGCTGGGCCAGCCGTTTGACCAATTTATTAAAAACGGTGGCAAATACGACATCAGCCTGCAGCCCTTGACGGCGATCCACCTGTTCTCGCAGAAAATCGGCAGCCGTTACATCAACCAAAGCGATATCAAATACGTGTATATCTTCTCGGCGGTCGCGCTCTTTATCATGCTGCTGGCATGTGTCAACTTTATGAACCTGGCAACAGCGCAGTCGGCAAAGCGGGCGAAAGAGGTAGGCATCCGCAAGGTTTTGGGGTCGGAACGCGGGCAACTGATCAGTCAATTTATTGCAGAAGCATTTCTTTATACTGTTTCCGCTACGTTGATTGCCTGTTTTATCGTCGCGGTATGTTTGCCTGCTTTCAATCAACTTGCTGCAAAAGCGCTTAGCCTGCGTGCATTTTTTAACGTGTACACCGTCGCGGTGCTCTTCCTGTTGGTTTTGCTGACCACGCTGCTGGCAGGGATGTATCCTGCCTTTTTCCTTACGTCGTTTAAACCGGCGGCGGTATTAAAGGGAAGCGCCGACGCCGGCAAGACGGGCGGTGGATTCTTTACGAGAAATGCGCTGGTTGTATTCCAGTTCTCTGTATCAACTGTTCTGATCACTTGCACCATAGTCGTTTATAAACAACTGGTCTTTAACCAGTCGAAAGACCTTGGATTTAACAAGGAAAACGTCCTGATCGTTGCCAATGCCGACCGGCTGGGGCAGCACGAAGAAAGTTTCAGGCAGGAACTGCTGCAACTACCGGAGGTGGGAGGAGCGAGTATAACGACTGGTTTGCCAACCCAAAAATCATACACTGACACTTATAAGCCGGAGGATGAAGAAAACATGACCGCTCCGGGGAAGGACCTGTGGCTTTCGGGCTATATGGTAGATGAGTCCTTTGTGCCCACGCTGAAGCTGCAAATACTTGAGGGGAGAAACTTTTCAAAGAACTTCACCGATTCAGCGTCGATCATTCTGAACGAAACCGCTGTAAAACAAATAGGCTGGAGCAACCCCATCGGGAAGACGATATTATATCCAGGCGACCAATTGAGATTTAAGGTGATAGGTGTGGTAAGGGATTTCAACACAGAATCCCTGCATAACCCGATCTCGTCCTTTGCCCTGTTTTACAAAACATCGCAGGCGATCCATATGGACCCTGCCTACCTGGCTGTACGGCTAAAGCCGGGCGATTATCAAAAGGCGATTAGCCAAATCCAGGCCAAATGGGCAGAGTTTATGCCTGATAATCCCTTTGAATACAGCTTCCTGGACGCCGAATTTGACTCGCTGTACCGCACCGATCAAACCATTGGAAAGGTGTTCAGCGTATTCACCTTTTTATCGCTCACGGTGGCTTGCCTGGGCTTGCTTGGCCTGGCCATGTTCACCGCCGAACGGCGTACGAAGGAGATCGGCATCCGCAAGGTGCTGGGCGCCTCGGTGCAGAATGTGGTAACCATGCTAAGCAAGGATTTTTTGAAGCTTGTTGTTATCGCATCGTTAATCGCCTTCCCGATTGCATGGTACGCGATGAATAAATGGCTTGAGGACTTTGCCTATAAAACCGATATCAGCTGGTGGGTGTTTGCCCTTTCGACAGGCGCGGTTTGTGCTATCGCTTTGTTTACGATTAGCTTTCAATCAGTAAAGGCCGCGTTGAATAACCCTGTGGAAAGCCTTAGAAGCGAGTAATGAGAGATATGAGATGTGAGATATGAGACATAGTCGTGAAGAACACTAAATTCTATAAACCAGGCTTTTTAATCTCAAATCTCATATCTCAAATCTCACATCTAATGTTGAACCAATGAACAATTAAACTATCATGATAAAGAACTATTTTAAAATTGCCTTCCGGGGGTTTTGGAAACACAAGATTTTTACCTTCATCAATATTATCGGGCTTTCAATTGGGATCAGCGCTTCGCTGGTCATCTACCTGATTGTGAATTATGATTTTACATTCGATAAATTTCACAAAGACAGCGACCGTATCTATCGGGTCGTAAGCAATTTTTCGTTCCAGGGCAATCCGAGCTACAGCTACGGGGTTTGCGCGCCGCTGGCAGATGCCGTAGGGAACCAGGTAAGCGGCGTTGAGGTAACGGCGCCCCTTTATTCATTGGGTGCTGATGTAATTGTGGCGGGTAAGCATAATGAACCGGTAAAGCTTAAATCGCAGGACAGGATAACACTGGCCGACCAAAACTATTTTAAAATATTTCACTATGTATGGCTCGCTGGTTCTTCAACCAGCGCATTGAATGCGCCATATCATGTGGTACTTACGTCCGACCGGGCAAAGCTTTATTTCCCATCGCTATCGTACGACCAGATGATCGGCAAAGTGGTGACATATGACACCTTAAAAACTACGGTGACAGGCATAGTACAAACGATCACGCAGAATACCGATTTTTCCTGTCACGACTTTATTTCTTTCAGCTCGGCAGTACCCAAAACTGCTCTTGGCAACAGTTTGCAATTAGACCAGTGGAATAGCACCAATTCTGCGTCCGAAGTGTTTATCAAGCTGTCGCCTCATACATCGGCAGCCAATGTTGAACGGCAGATCAACGCTGTCCTGAAAAAGAGTTCTCCTCCAACACCCGAAGAACTGAAACAAGGCAGCTCACGATCATTTACCGTCCAAGCCTTGAAGGATATTCATTTCGACGAAAAATACGGCACTTTTGATTTCAGCTCCGCGGCCAGCAAAACCAGGTTATACCTGCTGCTGGTAGTTGCCGCTTTCCTTTTGCTATTGGGCTGCATTAACTTTATCAATTTAACAACCGCACAGGCGGCACAAAGGGCTAAGGAAATCGGTATCCGCAAAACAATGGGCAGCAGCCGTATGCAGCTGGTGGTGCAATTTTTAAGCGAGACTTTCTTGATAACGTTTGTCGCAGTGATTATTTCGGTGTGTTTAACACCCTTGATCCTGAAGTTATTTTCCGATTTTATCGCGCAGGGCGTCAAGGCTGATTTTATTCATCAGCCTGGTATTTTCCTGTTCCTGTTTGCTTTAACGGTCGTGGTGAGTGTTTTATCCGGCTTTTATCCCGCCCTAATGCTATCCGGCTATAAACCGGTGCTGGTGCTGAAAAACCAGGCGCAAAGCAACAGCCACAAAACGCGGAATGCCTGGCTGCGCAAATCGCTCACGGTATCGCAGTTCGTGATCGCTCAATTTTTTATCATGGCCACCTTGCAGGTGAGCAAACAAATTTATTACGCCCTGCATAAGGACCTTGGTTTTAAAAAGGATGCTATTGTTTTCATCAATTCGCCCTGGAAGCACCGCACCGCGGGTGCTAACCAGGTTATGCTAAATAAATTGCGCGCGCTGCCGGGCATTGAACTGGTAAGTGCAGGCACTGCCGCCCCCTCTTCCGGATCAACAAATACCACGTTGGCAACCTACAAGGACGGAAAAAAAGAGATCAACAGCGAGGTCGAGGTAAAATATGCTGACGAAAATTATATAAAGGTCTATCAAATCAAAATGCTTGCCGGCCGCAATATCCAGGCCGGCGATTCCTCAACCGCCCTGGTGATTAATGACAAATACGCCAGGATAATTGGTTTTATACACCCGCACGATGCTGTCGGGAAAGACCTCGAAAAATTTAATGGTTTGAAAAATGTGCGCATTGTGGGTGTTATTGCTGATTTTTACGAACATTCGCTGCAGTCGCCGGTAAAGCCGCTTGCAATTCTTGCAAGCAAGGCCAACGATAACTACCAAAGCGGCACCTTTCATGTTGCCTTAAAACCCGAATCGCCAGCCGGAGGAGATTGGAATAAAACAATTGCCGCTATGGGAAAAATATGGAAAGAGAGTTATCCTGATGATGATTTCGACTACCAGTTTTATGATAAATCGATCGCTCAATTTTACGACCAGGAGCAGCATACCTCTACTTTGCTGACATGGGCCACTGGCTTATCGATATTGATCAGCTGTTTAGGCTTGTTGGGGCTTGCTATTTACACCACCAGCCAGCGGACAAAGGAAATCGGGGTACGGAAGGTGCTGGGTGCATCGGTATCACAGATCGTAACCTTATTATCGACTGAACTGGTGCTGCTTATCATGCTGGCATTTGTGATCGTTACGCCGCTTGCGTGGTTAGCCATGAACAAATGGATGGACAATTATGCAGATAAGACGACCATCAGCTGGTGGATATTCGCGGCGAGCGGGGCAGGCATGCTGCTCGCGGCTGTTGTTACATCCAGCTTTCAAACGGTTAAAGCGGCTATTGTGAACCCGGTGAGGAGCCTTAGAAGCGAGTGAGCAGTTTGCAGTGGCAGTTGGCAGTTGGTTCATAGTTCATGGCTCATAGTTCATAGTCGGAGCTTTGGGGCTTGGTCGTGGCAGTTGCCTGGGTGCCTGTACCTCAATAAAAGTTTTGAATTTTTGAGTAACTCCATGCAACGCCTTCGATGAAATCGTCGTCTAATAATTGAATCATCGGGATTTATTAACTACTATCAATATTAATTATGGTACTCTGCAAGAATGAGCCGTTTAAGAGCTTTAAAAACATTAGCTAACACATTTAAAATTCCCCCTTTAGGGGGTTAGGGGGTCATATGATAAAAAACTACTTCAAAATTGCCTGGCGTAACCTGCTGAAGAACCGCCTTTTCAGTTTCATCAACATTGGCGGGCTTGCCATTGGGATGGCAGTGAGCTTTATGCTGCTGATTTACGTGTATAACGAGTTCAGCTTTGATAAAAACAATATTAATGCCGCCCGCCTGTACAAAGTGATGCGCAACCAGCCGAGCAACGGCGAAGTAATGACAGGCGACGCTACTCCCGTGCCGCTTGCGCCGGCTATGAAAAAAGATTTCCCCGAGATTGACCGGGTTGTGCGGATAAACTGGGTATACCCCAGGCTGGTAAATTACAAAGAAAAAGGCCTGAAGCTACCGGCCATGGCGGCCGATGCGCAGTTTTTTAACTTATTTACATATAAATTTATTTATGGCGATGAAAAGACGGCGCTGGCTGATCTGTCGTCGGTAGTGCTCACCGAATCAGCCGCTCAGGCGCTATTTGGTAATATTAATCCCGTGGGCCGGGTTATTAAGCTTGATCAGGCGTTCCCGTTAAAGGTCAGCGCAGTAGTGAAGGACAATCCTGAAAATTCAACGTTTGATTTTAAAGTCCTGATCAATTGGGACCAGGTCTGCGCCGAGCAAAGCTGGTTTAAAACGAGCGGCTGGGGCAACTATTCCTTCAAAACCTATGCATTGCTGAAGCCTGGCGCCTCGATGGATGCCGTTAATGCAAAGCTTAAAAATATCGTTGCCCGTTACGATCCGGTGAACAAAGAAAATACCATTTTCCTTTACCCGCTGCTGAAATATCACCTGTATAGCGACTTTAAGAATGGTGTAAGTGTTGGCGGCAGGGTTGGTAATGTGAAGCTATTTTTGTGGCTGGCCATCGGTATATTGATGATCGCCTGCATCAACTTTATGAATTTGTCGACTGCCAGGTCCGAGCGCAGGGCACGGGAAGTAGGGGTGCGCAAGGCAATCGGAGCCGCGCGCGCATCGCTTGTCGCCCAATTTATGGGCGAATCGCTGCTGATGGCTTTTATCTCTCTTGCGTTTGCCATTGGATTTATCGCTTTGCTCATACCTGTTTTTCAGAATGTTATCAATGTGAAATTACTGGTTCCCTACAATAACCCCTATGCATGGCTTGGGGCGATTGGCGTAACAGTTTTCACCGGCCTTATTGCCGGCAGTTACCCGGCGCTGTTTTTGGCGTCATTCAAACCTGTAAAAGTGCTTAAGGGACAATTGGTGCAAGTTAAGCAGGTGTTCAACCCGCGCAAGTTCCTTGTGGTGATCCAGTTTACATTTGCCACTTGCCTGATTTTATCAAGCATTTTTATTTATAAGCAGATCATTTATGCAAAAAACAGGCCGATAGGGTATGACCGTTTCGGGCTGATAGAAATGCCGGTTGATGGGGTGATGGATAAACGTTTTGAAGATTTCCGCCGCGACCTGGTGAATGCCGGGGCCGTTACCGATGGCGCAATGACTTCGATGAGTATCGTAAGCAATGGCAGCAATTCCTGGGGCATTACCTGGCAGGGGCAACTGCCCGGCGAAGATAAAATTCCCATCGACCAGATGGCGGTGACTTACCATTTCGTCGGCACCTACGGTGTCAAACTGGTGGAGGGCCGGGATTTTTCAAAGGATTACCCAACGGATACGGCTGCTATTATCCTTAACCAGGCTGCCGTAAAAATGATGCGTTTTAAGGAGCCGCTCGGTCAGATCGTTAACTACCAGGGCGCCAAACGCAAGGTTGTAGGAGTAGTGGAAAACTTTACCTGGGGATCGCCTTATGAGCCTGTAAAGCCTGCCATCATAGCTTTTATGCCCGGTTGGACCGGCAACATCAGCCTGCGCCTAAGCCCAAATAAGTCGATATCGGCAAGCCTGGCCCTCATCCAGGACATTTACAAAAAATATAATCCCGATTATCCTTTAGATTATCGCTTTACGGACGAGCGTTACAATGAAAAGTTCAGCAACGAGAAGGTGCTGGGCAACATGGCCATTTCCTTTACCTGCCTGGCTATCATTATTTCATGCCTGGGCCTTTTCGGCCTGGCCTCATTCTCGGCCGAACAGCGGAAAAAGGAGATTGGCATACGTAAAGTGCTTGGCGCATCTATTGGCTCCATTTGGGTTAAACTATCGCAGGAGTTTTTGATACTGGTAAGTATCTCGTTTGTGCTGGGCTCACTGCTAAGCTGGTGGACTATTCGCGGCTGGATGTCGCAATTCACCTTTAAAACAGCATTAAGCCTATGGGTATTTATGGTGACGCTGGTGTTGAGCCTGGTAGTTTGCATGCTTACCGTAAGCTGGCAGGCCATCAAAGCGGCGCTGATGAACCCGGTGAAGAGCTTGCGGAGCGAGTAACCCGCCCCCCTGACCCCCTAAAGGGGGAGTGGATGTGCACATGTGTAAATAATAAACGAGAGTATAAAATAAGAAATTAAACTTTTAGCCCTCCCCCTTTAGGGGGCCGGGGGGCGTTAAATTCCCCCGCCGGCTGGCGGGGGTTAGGGGCTATGATAAAAAACTATCTTAAAATCGCCTGGAGAAACTTGTGGCGGAACAAGTTTTTCTCATCTATTAACATTCTCGGGCTGGGCCTGGGCATGGCCTGTAGTATCCTGATCATGCTGTGGGTGCAAAATGAATTAAGCATGGATGCCTTTCATGTGAACGGCCCTCGGTTGTATATGGTTACGGAACGGCAGTATTACGACGGTAAGGTGCATGGGCAGTATTCGGTGCCGGGTGTATTGGCTAATGAACTGAAGCGAAACATCCCCGACATACAATACGCCACTCAATGGGGTTTTAACAATGACAATACCTTCCAGGTTAACGATAAGATAATAAAGCTGAACGGCAACTTCGCCGATTCGGACTTCTTTAAAATGTTCAGCTTTCCGTTATTGCAGGGTAACGCTGTTACGGCGTTAAATACGCCGGTAAGCATGGCTATATCACACAAAATGGCCAATGAGTTTTTTGGCAGCGCACAGGCCGCGATGGGTAAAAACATCCGCTACAATAATCTAAAGGATTTTAAGGTGACTGCGGTCTTTGATGACATCCCGCATAATTCGTCTCTTCAGTTCGACTACCTGATAAACTGGACCAGCTTTTTAAAAGAAAACGACTGGGCCAAGCAATGGGGCAATAACGGCCCTAACGCTTTTGTAATGCTGCGTCCGGGTGCAAAGGGCGAGGTGGTCGACAAAAAAATAACCCGGTTCCTGGATAAGCTGAACAAAGAGCAAAGCAAAGCCTTCCGGGAACAATTGGGCTTGCAGAAAGTGTCCGACGTTTACCTGTATTCTCATTTCGGGGACGACGGGCGGCCCGATGGCGGGCAGATTGAGTACGTGCGGCTGTTTAGTTTTGTAGCGGTGCTGATCATGCTGATAGCCTGCATTAATTTCATGAATCTTACTACGGCGCGTTCTGTTAAACGCGCTAAAGAGATAGGCGTACGAAAAGTAGTCGGCGCCTTGCGGCCGGTGCTTATCCGCCAGTTTATCGGTGAGGCGGTAATGCTCACTTTTATCGCGCTGGTTATCGCCATTGCCCTGGTTATCGTATTGTTGCCGGTTTTCGATACAATTACGCAAAAGCAAATCGACTATCCATTTGAAAATTACCTGTTCTGGATAGGAATGTTGCTGCTCACTTTAGTAACCGGTTTTATCTCCGGCAGTTACCCGGCCCTGTTCCTTTCAGCCTTCAAACCGGTTTCGGTGTTAAAAGGAACATTGAAGCTAAGCAGCGGATCAGCCTGGTTCCGCAAGGGCCTGGTGGTTTTTCAATTTGGGTTGTCGATACTTTTAATCGTCGGTACCATCGTGATCTCAAAACAAGTGAATTATATCCAAAGCAAAGATCTTGGATACGATCGCGAAAACCTGCTATATCTCCCCATCGAAGGGGATTTAGCTAAAAACTATAACATTTTTAAGAACGAGGCGCTCAACATGCCTGGCATAAAAGATGTTTCGCGCATGTCCGACGCACCTGTCAATTTCGGCAGTACAACCGGCGGTGTAAACTGGGATGGCAAGGACCCGAATGTAAACATAGAGTTTACCCAGGTGTCTGTGGGGTATGATTTTACCAAAACCATGAAACTACAAATGGCAGCCGGCAGGGATTATTCCCGCGATTTTGCGACCGACTCTTTGGGTTACCTCATCAACGAAGCCGCCCTGAAACGCATTGGTTACAAGGACCCGATAAACAGGCCGTTCACTATGTGGGGTAAAAAAGGAAAGATAATCGGTGTGCTGAAGGATTTTCATTTTAATTCGCTCAGGGAGCAGATACAACCGCTTGTTGTCCACCTGGGAGATACCGTTCACTACGGTAACATACTGGTGCGCACCAAACCCGGCCAAACGCAGCAAGCCGTTGCCACGCTTGAAAAATTGTGCAAAGAGCTAAACCCCAAGTTTACATTTACCTATTATTTTACAGATAAGGAGTACCAAAAGCTGTATAATAACGAGCAGGTGGTTGGCAGGCTTTCAAAAACCTTTGCGTTCCTGGCCATTTTTATCTCCTGTCTTGGCCTGCTGGGCCTTGCTATGTTCACGGCCGAACAAAGGGTGAAGGAAATTGGCATTCGCAAAGTTCTTGGCGCCAGCGTTTCATCGCTGTTTGCGCTGTTATCCAGGGAATTTATCATTCTGGTGGGGATAGCTTTACTGATCGCGTCGCCCCTTGCCTGGTATTTTATGAACCAATGGCTGAAAGCATATACCTATCGAACCGATATTGACTGGTGGGTATTTGCGCTGGCCGCAGTGCTC